>NZ_CP077093.1:4156923-4474615 GCF_014268755.2 Pseudomonas vanderleydeniana
CGCCCTGCAGGCGCAACGCCAGTTGCAGGCGCTGCAGACCCGGCAGTTGCAGGCCAGTGTCGGCTTGATGGTGGCGTTGGGGGGTGGCTGGAGTCCGCAGGGCCAGGGCTGATATCGAAGCGACCGATCGTTCCCCGGAGCTATGCGTCCGCCCTGGCGACGCAGAGCGTCACAGGCTGCGTTCCCACGCAGAGCGTGGGAACGATCGGGGAGGATGTACCTGTGGGAGCTGGCTTGCCGGCTCTCACAAGGGACAGGCCGCGTTGTGCCTTCAGGCCGCCAGCCTGCGCTTGGCTACCGCTTCGGAAGCCGCCAGCATCGCCCGCAGCAGTACCGCACAGCCGGCCGCCAAGTCCTTGGGATCGGCGTTTTCGATTTCGTTGTGGCTGATGCCACCTTCGCAGGGCACGAAGATCATCCCGGCCGGACCCAGTTCGGCGAGGAAGATCGCGTCATGCCCCGCGCCGCTGACGATGTCCATGTGGGACAGGCCCAACCCCGCCGCAGCGTCACGCACCGCCTCGACGCACCCCTGGTCGAAGTACAGCGGCGGAAAGTCCGCAGTCGGGGTCAGCTCGAAACTCAGGCCGTGTTCTTCGCAAGTGCTGTCGATCACCTGCTTCACTTCGGCAATCATCGAATCCAGGCGCGCAGGCTCCAGGTGCCGGAAATCCAGGGTCATGCGCACCTCGCCAGGGATCACGTTGCGCGACCCCGGATAGGCCTGCAGGCAACCGACCGTGCCGCAGGCATGCGGCTGGTGACCAAGGGCTGCACGGTTGACCGCCGCCACCACCGCCGCTGCGCCGACCAGGGCGTCCTTGCGCAGGTGCATCGGCGTCGGGCCGGCGTGGGCCTCGACGCCCTTGAGCTTGAGGTCGAACCACTTCTGCCCCAGTGCCCCGAGCACGACGCCAATGGTCTTGCGCTCGTCCTCGAGGATCGGCCCCTGTTCGATGTGCGCCTCGAAATAGGCACCCACCGCATGACCGCTGACCGGGCGCGGGCCGGCGTAGCCGATGGCATTGAGTGCATGGCCGACAGTGATGCCCTCGGCATCGGTCTTGGCCAGGGTGTCCTCCAGCGTGAATTTTTCCGCGAACACGCCAGAGCCCATCATGCAGGGGGGAAAACGCGAGCCCTCTTCGTTGGTCCAGACCACCACTTCCAGCGGCGCCTCGGTTTCGATACCCAGGTCATTGAGGGTACGCAGCACCTCGACACCAGCCAGCACGCCGAAACAGCCATCGAACTTGCCGCCAGTGGGCTGGGTGTCGATATGGCTGCCGGTCATCACCGGCGGTAAGTCGGGATTGCGGCCGGGACGGCGGGCGAAGATGTTGCCGATGGCGTCGATGCTCACGCTGCAACCGGCCTCCTCGCACCAGCGTACGAAGGTGTCGCGGGCCTGGCGGTCGAGGTCGGTCAGGGCCAGGCGACAGACGCCGCCCTTGACCGTGGCTCCCAGCCTGGCCAACTCCATGAGTGACTGCCATAGCCGCTCGCTGTTGACGTGCTGATGGTCGGACTGCAGAACATTGCTCAATGCGTTCATGATGATCTCCTCAGTCAGTTCCTTGTTGTTCGCTCAGCTCGCCATGACGGACCGCGCGCTGCCCCGGTGGCGAGGGCGCTCGCCCCCGCTCGACCGCAAAGCGGTCGCAAAACCCGCACAGACGCTCGGCCTGACACAGCGCGGCCACTGCCCCCTCATACCGAAGGCTTGGCCGCCACCACCGTCTTGCCACTGCCCAGTCGGCACAATCCGTAATACAGCACGCCACCCAGCGCCGAGCCGGTGAACCAGCCATAGTCGTAGAACCAGCTGAAAGCGCTGCTGCCCAGGGACATCAGGGTCAGCACCACCGGCAGGCCGAAGGCGATGAAGCCGTTCCAGTTCCAGGCCGGGTACACGTCGTCGCGGTACAGCCCGGGCAGGTCCAGGCGCTGCTGGCGGATCACGAAGTAGTCCACCACCATGATCCCGGCGATCGGTCCGAGCAGGCTGGAGTAGCCCAGCAGCCAGTTGGAGTACACGGTTTCCAGGCTCACGTCCGAGACCAGCCAGCCGAGTTTCTTGAGCAACTCATGGCCCATCAGCAACAGCCCCACTACACCGGTCAGCAGCACGGCGGTGGTGCGATCGATCAGCTTGGGCGCGATGTTCTGGAAGTCGTTGGTCGGCGAGACGATGTTCGCAGCCGTGTTGGTCGACAGCGTGGCGATGATGATCAGCGCCATGGCAAGGGCGACCCACACCGGGCTTTGGATATGCCCGATCAGGCTGACCGGGTCGGACACCGTCTGCCCCACCAGCGACGCCGAGGCGGCGGTCATCACCACGCCCAGGGAGGCAAACAGGAACATGGTCAGCGGAAGGCCGAAGATCTGCCCGAGAATCTGGTCCTTCTGGCTGCGGGCGTAACGGCTGAAGTCGGGAATGTTCAGCGACAAGGTGGCCCAGAACCCGACCATCGCGGTCAGCCCGGCGAAGAAGTAGCCGTAGACACTTGCCCCTTCGGGTCGCTTGGGCGGCTGGGCCAGCAGTTCAGTCAGCGAGATGTGTGGCAAGGCCCAGGTCAGCAGACCCAGGCCAACCAGCACCAGCAACGGCGCCGAGAGGGTTTCCAGGCGCTTGATCGACTCTGCCCCGCGCAGCACCACCCACAGGTTCAGCGACCAGAAGATCAGGAAGCCGATCACCTCGCCGGTCCCCCCGAGGGCCTTCCAGCCGGAGAAGATCGAACCGAGGAACAGGTGGATCGCCAGTCCGCCGAACAGCGTCTGGATACCGAACCAGCCACAGGCTACCAGGGCCCGGATCAGGCACGGCACGTTGGAGCCGAGGATGCCGAAGGACGGTCGCAGCAGCACCGGGAATGGAATGCCGTATTTCGTGCCGGCGAAGGCGTTGAGGGTCAGAGGGATCAATACCACGATGTTGGCCAACAGGATCGCCAGCAGCGCTTCGCCCACCGTCAAGCCGAAGTAGGCAGTGAGCACGCCGCCCAGGGTGTAGGTCGGCACGCAGATGGACATGCCGACCCACAGCGCAGTGATGTGCCACTTGTTCCAGGTGCGCTCGCGAACCTGGGTCGGTGCGATATCGTGGTTGTAACGGGGACTGTCGAGGACATCGTTGCCGGCTTGCAGCTCGTACAAGCCATCACGCTCGGTCACTTGCGATCTGTTCTGTTGCATTGGCCGCTCCACTGTTGTTCTGATTATTCGCTCATCAGGCCGGCTGGCGGACAGCACCACGCACCGGAAGATGGCCGGAGGTTCTGGGCAAAACTTGCCTGCACACAACACGACATCGACGGATCTGCCAGCCGGTGCTCGACGGCACTCAACATCCGTGCCGGGTTCCACGAGAAACCGGTTCGACTGATCCGCAAAACAGTTGCAACTGGCTGACTTCAATCAGCTTTATCTATTTTTCCAGCGACCCCTCAGGCACTTGTCTTTCTACACTCAGGCCGAATGCAGAGCAGGCCGGCGAAACATCAGGACTCAAACTGGTGCAGCAAACTTTTTTCAATCGATGTTCATCACTGCCCGGCCACCGCTCAAGCAGCTGATTTGCCATGTAAAATCTCGCCTAGTTTTCAATCTTGTCAAGCGCGTCAAAATGGTGAGAGGCCTCACCATTTTGGTGATTTGAGTTTTATTCCTTTAAATTTCAAATAGTTAAAACAACTATAAGCTTATAAAAAATAATCTTGCTCATTTCATGATCAGCATCTAGATTTCATTCCTGACACCGCTGACAGGATTGAAACTTCCTCTCGGCACGCTTCCCGTAAAAATCTAGAGCCGGCCAGAACCGGTCAAGCCTGCGAGGAATTCGGTATGTCTGTGTTGATCCGTGGTGCCACCGTGGTCACCCATGAAGAAAGTTTCCCAGCCGATGTGCTCTGTGCCGAGGGCTTGATCCAAGCCATCGGACAACAACTGGACGTTCCAGCCGGCTGCCAGGTCATCGATGGCAGCGGGCAATACCTGATGCCTGGCGGCATCGACCCCCACACCCACATGCAGTTGCCCTTCATGGGCACGGTCGCCAGCGAAGACTTCTTCAGTGGCACGGCGGCCGGCCTGGCCGGCGGCACCACCTCGATCATCGACTTCGTCATCCCCAACCCGCAGCAGTCATTGCTGGAGGCCTTTCACCAATGGCGCGGCTGGGCCGAGAAGTCCGCCAGCGACTACGGCTTTCACGTCGCGATCACCTGGTGGAGCGAGCAGGTCCGCGAGGAAATGGCCGAGCTGGTCAAGCACCATGGCATCAACAGCTTCAAGCACTTCATGGCCTACAAGAACGCGATCATGGCGGCCGATGACACCCTGGTCGCCAGCTTCGAACGTTGCCTGGAACTCGGGGCGGTCCCCACCGTGCACGCCGAGAACGGCGAGCTGGTCTATCACCTGCAACGCAAGCTGCTGGCCCAGGGCATCCGCGGCCCGGAGGCCCATCCGCTGTCGCGGCCGTCACAGGTCGAAGGTGAAGCCGCCAGCCGGGCCATCCGCATTGCCGAAACCCTGGGTACGCCGCTGTACCTGGTACATGTCTCCACCCGTGAAGCGCTCGACGAGATCACCTACGCCCGCGGCAAGGGCCAGCCGGTGTATGGCGAAGTCCTGGCCGGGCACCTGTTGCTCGATGACAGCGTGTACCGCCATCCGGACTGGCAGACCGCCGCCGGCTACGTGATGAGCCCGCCGTTCCGTCCACGTGGGCACCAGGAGGCGCTGTGGCATGGCCTGCAGTCGGGCAACCTGCACACCACCGCGACCGACCACTGCTGCTTCTGCGCCGAACAGAAGGCTGCCGGACGCGATGACTTCAGCAAGATTCCCAACGGCACCGCCGGCATCGAGGACCGCATGGCGGTGCTCTGGGATGAGGGTGTCAACAGCGGCCGGCTGTCGATGCAGGACTTCGTCGCCCTGACGTCGACCAACACCGCCAAGATCTTCAACCTGTTCCCCCGCAAAGGAGCGATCCGTGTCGGCGCCGATGCCGACCTGGTGCTCTGGGATCCCCAGGGCACCCGCACCATCTCGGCCAAGACCCACCACCAGCAGGTCGACTTCAACATCTTCGAAGGCAAGACCGTGCGCGGCATTCCCAGCCACACCATCAGCCAGGGCCAGCTGGTCTGGGCCGATGGCGACCTGCGTGCCGAGCGCGGGGCCGGGCGCTATGTCGAGCGGCCGGCGTACCCGGCGGTGTTCGATCTGCTGAGCAAGCGGGCCGAGGCGCAGCGGCCGGTTGCGGTCGAGCGCTGAGTGCAGCGGAGTCAGTAAGGGCCTCTTCGCGGGCAAGCCCTGCTCCTACAGATTTGTGTCGTTCACATGACCCGAATTCGACACGGCCTTTGTCGGAGCAGGGCTTGGTGGGACGCCGCGAACAGAGCCCGTATGACCAACCCGAGAATAAAACCAATGCCCACAGAGGCAGCCCATAAAAATCGTGAGGCCTTCACCGTGATCAAGACCCTGAGCCACCTCCCCCGTCCCAGTGAATCCCCGGCCGCCCTCGCCGCCCATTTCAGCGACCTGGCCCCACCTCTCAACGCACGCCAGGCCCACCTGGAGGCCTCGCGTTGCCTGTACTGCTACGATGCGCCGTGCGTCAACGCCTGTCCCAGCGATATCGACATCCCGTCGTTCATCCGCAACATCCACCAGGACAACGTACAGGGTGCCGCCCAGAAGATCCTGTCGGCCAATATCCTGGGCGGCAGTTGCGCGCGGGTCTGCCCCACCGAGATTCTCTGCCAGCAGGCCTGCGTGCGGAACAACAGCCACGAATGCGCGCCGGTGCTGATCGGCCTGCTGCAACGCTTTGCCATCGACAACGCGCACTTCAGCAGCCACCCATTCCAGCGCGCAGCCAGCACCGGCAAACGCATCGCCGTGGTCGGCGCAGGTCCTGCGGGACTGTCCTGTGCCCACCGGTTGGCGATGCACGGCCATGACGTGGTGATTTTCGAGGCCCGGGAAAAAGCCGGCGGCCTCAATGAATACGGGATCGCCAAGTACAAGCTGGTGGACGACTTCGCCCAGCACGAACTGGAGTTCCTGCTGCAGATCGGCGGCATCGATATCCGCCACGGGCAGAAACTGGGCAGCAACCTGACATTGAGCGAGCTGCACCAACAGTTCGATGCGGTGTTCCTCGGCCTGGGGCTGGCCGCCAGCCGTCGGTTGGGCCTGGCTGACGAAGAGGCACCGGGACTGCTGTCGGCCACCGAGTACATCAGCGAGCTGCGCCAGGCCGAAGACCTCAGCCAACTGCCGCTGGCCAACCGCTGCATCGTCCTCGGCGCCGGCAATACCGCCATCGACATGGCGGTGCAGATGGCCCGCCTCGGTGCCCAGGACGTCAACCTGGTGTACCGCCGGGGCCTGGAGGACATGGGCGCCACCGTCCATGAGCAGGAAATCGCCAAGGCCAACCAGGTCCGCCTGCTGACCTGGGCCCAACCGGACACGGTACTGCTCGATGAGCAAGGCCAGGTTCGCGGCATGCGCTTCGCCCGCACCCACCTGGAAAACGGACGGCTGCAGCGCACCGGGGAAACCTTCGAACTGGCAGCCGATGCCATCTTCAAGGCGATCGGGCAGACCTTCGATGACAGCGCCCTGGACGACCCGCTGGCCCGCCAACTGCAACGCCAGGGCGATCGCCTCCTGGTTGACGAGCAACTGCGCACCAGCGTGCCCGGCGTGTACGCCGGCGGCGATTGCACCAGCCTGGGCCAGGACCTGACGGTGCAGGCCGTGCAGCACGGCAAGCTGGCCGCCGAGGCCATTCACACCCAACTCATGCTCAATGTGGAGGCTGCATAAATGGCCGATCTTTCGATTGTCTTCGCCGGTATCAAGGCCCCCAACCCGTTCTGGCTGGCCTCCGCACCGCCTACCGACAAGGCCTACAACGTGGTCCGGGCCTTCGAGGCCGGCTGGGGTGGCGTGGTCTGGAAAACCCTCGGCGAGGATCCGGCGGCGGTCAACGTGTCGTCGCGCTACTCGGCGCACTTCGGGCCCAACCGCGAGGTCATGGGCATCAACAACATCGAACTGATCACCGACCGCTCGCTGGAGATCAACCTGCGCGAGATCACCCAGGTCAAGAAGGACTGGCCGGACCGGGCGCTGATCGTCTCGCTGATGGTGCCCTGCGAGGAGCAATCGTGGAAACGCATCCTGCCGCTGGTGGAGGCCACCGGGGCCGATGGCATCGAGCTGAACTTCGGCTGCCCGCATGGCATGCCGGAGCGTGGCATGGGGGCGGCGGTGGGCCAGGTGCCGGAGTATGTGGAAATGGTCACCCGCTGGTGCAAGACCTATTGCTCGCTGCCGGTGATCGTCAAGCTGACGCCGAACATCACCGATATCCGCCTGTCCGCCCGTGCCGCCCATCGTGGTGGCGCCGATGCGGTGTCGCTGATCAACACCATCAACTCCATCACCAGCATCGACCTGGAACGCATGGTCGCCCTGCCCATGGTCGGCAGCCAGAGCACCCACGGTGGTTACTGTGGTTCGGCGGTCAAGCCGATTGCCCTGAACATGGTCGCCGAAATCGCCCGCGACCCGCAGACCCGAGGCCTGCCAATCTGCGGCATCGGCGGTATCGGCAGCTGGCGTGACGCCGCCGAATTCGTCGCGCTCGGCTGTGGCGCGGTGCAGGTGTGCACGGCGGCGATGCTGCACGGTTTTCGGATCGTCGACGAGATGAAGGACGGTTTGTCACGCTGGATGGACAGTCACGGCTACACCAGCCTGCAGGATTTCTCCGGCAAGGCGGTGGGCAACACCACGGACTGGAAGTACCTGGACATCAACTATCAGGTGATCGCCCGGATCGATCAGGACGCCTGTATCGGCTGCGGTCGCTGCCATATCGCCTGCGAGGACACCTCGCACCAGGCCATCGCCAGTCTGCGCAAGGCCGATGGCACCCATGGCTATGAGGTGATCGACGCGGAATGCGTGGGCTGCAACCTGTGCCAGATCACCTGCCCGGTGGAGAACTGCATCGAGATGGTGCCCCAGGCGACCGGCAAGCCGTTCCTGGACTGGAACCACGATCCGCGCAACCCCTATCGAGTGGCCTCCTGACCAGCAAACACCGCCTCGCCCTGTAGGCGCCGGCATGCTGGCGATAGCAATCTGCCGGCCGCCCCCGTGCTGGCTGATAGTCCGCTATCGCCAGCAAGCCGGCTCCCACGGGACGGGGCAGTGTCTCGATATCTTGTGGAAATCGCAGGAATCAGGGCTCCAGCCCGATTCCTCGCAGGATCACCTGGGTCACTGTCTGTACGGCCCTTTCGAACTGCATGTCCGACAGCGGCTGGTGTTCGTTGAGAATCGTCACCTGGTGGCTGAAGTCGGCATAGTGCTGGGTCGAGGCCCAGATCATGTAGAGCAGGCTCGACGGCTCTACCGGCAGGATGCGGCCATCCTCGACCCACTGGCGAATCTTGGCCTCCTTCATCTTGGCCCAGTCATAGAGGCTCAGGTCCAGGGTCTCGCCCAGGGTCGGCGCACCGTGGATGATTTCATTGGCCCAGACCTTGGAGCCGTAGGGCCGGCTACGCGAATGATTCATCTTGGCGCGGATATAGCTGCTCAATACCACGCGCGGATCGTCGAACATCTCGAAGCACAGCGCATCCTGCTTCCACACCTCCAGCAGGTCGAGCAACACCGCGCTGTACAGTTCGCTCTTGGTGCTGAAGTAATAGTGCAGGTTGGAACGCGGCAGTTGCACTTCTTCGGCAATATCGGCCATGGCCGTGCCACCAAAGCCCTTCTCGGCAAAGACCTTCTCCGCTGCGAGGAGAATCTTCTCGACGTTACTGCGACGAATCCCACTCTTGTGATTGCCCATGTGGGCTCCCTGAAAACGACTTGTCCCAAGACTAACACCCGTTCAGGGCCCGCGGTATAGCGCGGTTGGGGGACAAACCGGTCCTGCCATGCCAGCGGCAGGACCGGCCGTGCTCAGCAGTCGCAGCGGATGGCCGAGTGCTGTTCAACCGGCAGCCCGGTCGGCACCACGCCCAAGGCCTGGCTGCAGCACGAACGCCTGGCCAGGGCGCGCGAGTTGCTGGAGAGTGGCCACGAAAGCAGCGAGCGTATTGCCGAACAATGCGGCTACCGCTGCGTCGAGACGTTCCGGGTCGCCTTTCGCAACCGGGTGGGCTTGCCCCCGTCGGTGTATCGCGAACGTTTCGGCCAGGCACAAAGACCTTGAACCACGCAGGCCACTAGCGGCGCTGATTCACAGCTGCAGCACCTGCCCGTCCACGGCGTCGCCGATCGTGAGGAAATGCCCACCGGCGACGTGGTGCAAGGTGCGCAGGCTGTCATGCCCCTCGAAATGCCAACGCCCGTCACTGAACACCCGTGAGTCGGCCTGGGCGGCAATCACCTCGCCAAGGAACAGGTCGTACTGCTCCTGGTTGTGCGGCTCGGGCAACAGGCGGCATTCGAGCCAGGCGACACAGCCCTCCACCAACGGCGCATCGAGTCGCTCGCCCTTGAAGGTTTCCAGGCCGTAGGCGTCGAACTTGTCACGGCCGTGGCTCTTGCTCAGCTCCAGGCCGGAGGTGGTGCCGACGGTTTGCGCGACATTAGCCTGGGCGACGCAGGGCACGTTCAGCACGAAGGTGCCCGAGGCCTCGAGCAGGCGTCGGGTCCAGGTCGACTTGTCGAGCACCACCGCCACCTTCGGCGGCTCGAAGTCCAGCGGCATGGCCCAGGCGGCGGCCATGATATTGCGCTGCCCGTCGTGTGCCGCGCTGACCAGCACGGTCGGGCCGTGGTTGAGCAGACGATAGGCTTTGGACAACGGCACGGCAAGGCGGTGGACAGCGGACATGGACGAGAAATCCTGACAGGGTAAAGCCAGCATCCTAGGGGAGCGCGCAGAAGAAACACAGCCCCGCCAAGGTAATTCAAGCGCAAGAGTCGGAGTGTCGCGAGTGAGGGGGGCGACGCAGACTGCAGGCCTGGACACTCTTCAAGGCCCTCACACCATGCACACCCTAACACACGCACTCGACTGGCAAGCGATCAGCCATGACCTCGACCGGCAAGGCAATGCCCTGCTCCCCGGCCTGCTCAATCCCGAGCAATGCCACGAGCTGGCCACCCTGTACTCGCAGAAAGCCCCCTTTCGCTCACGGGTGGTCATGGCCCGGCACGGTTTCGGCCAGGGTGAATACCAGTATTTCAGCTATCCGCTGCCGCCTCTGGTCCAGCAACTGCGTACGGCGCTCTATCCGCCCCTGGCGTTGATCGCCAACGACTGGAACCGCCGCCTGCAACGCGACGATGTCTATCCGATCACCCACCAGGGACTGCTGCAGCGCTGTCATGCCGCCGGTCAACAGCGACCGACACCCTTGCTGCTGCAGTACGGCGCCGGCGACTACAACTGCCTGCATCAGGATCTGTACGGCGAACAGGTGTTTCCCCTGCAGGTCGCCATTCTGCTGTCCAGGCCGGGGCAAGACTTCACCGGCGGTGAATTCGTCCTGACCGAGCAGCGCCCGCGCATGCAGAGTCGCCCCCAGGTGGCCGCCCTTCGACAGGGCGACGCACTGATCTTCGCGGTGTCCCAAAGGCCGGTGGAAGGCGCCCGCGGCTGCTACCGGGTCAACATGCGCCATGGTGTCAGCCGCGTGCACACGGGGCGCCGGCACACCCTGGGCATCATCTTTCACGACGCGACCTGACAAGCCGCCGGCAAACGGTAGAATTCAACCGCAAGACTCGGAGTTTGCCGTTTTCGCCACGGCCGCAGACTGAGCGAAACCGGCTAGTCCGACAGGAGAACAGCATGAACACTTCGACCCAGGCCACTTCCCGCCAGGCCAGCAGCGTGGAAAACGATCCACGCTGGCAGGCGGTGCTGAACCGCGATGCCAGCGCCGACGGCGACTTCGTCTATGGCGTCAGGACCACCGGCGTGTACTGCCGTCCCAGCAGCAGTGCCCGCCGGCCACGCCCGGAGAATGTCGAGTTCTTCGACAACGCCGAACTGGCCGAGGCCGCCGGTTATCGACCCAGTCGTCGAGCCGCGGCCGACCAGACCAGCACTCACCAGCAGCAGGTGGCGCTGGTGACCCGTGCCTGCCAGTTGATCGAGGCGTCGGACAGCACACCCTCACTCAACCCCCTGGCCGAACAACTGGGGCTGAGCCCGTTTCACTTCCACCGGGTATTCAAGGCCCACACCGGCCTGACACCCAAGGCCTATGCCGCCGCCCACCGTGCCGGCAAGCTGCGCACGCAACTGGCCCGCGCCGGCTCGGTCACGCAGGCACTGTACGATGCCGGCTTCAACGCCAGCAGTCGTTTCTACGAGGCCAGCGATGCGGTACTGGGCATGAAGCCCTCCGACTACCGTGCCGGCGGCAGCAACAGCGAAATCCGCTTTGCCATCGCCCAGTGCTCCCTCGGGGCGATCCTGGTGGCGCAGAGTACGCGCGGCGTCTGCGCGATCCTGCTGGGCGATGATCCGCAGGTGTTGGCCAGGGACCTGCAGGACAAGTTCCCCAAGGCCGAATTCATCGGTGGCGATGCCGGGTTCGAACAATTGGTGGCCAAGGTGGTGGGGTTCGTCGAGGCGCCGGCGATCGGCCTCGACCTGCCCCTGGACCTGCGCGGAACGGCCTTCCAGGAGCGGGTCTGGCAGGCCTTGCGCACGATCCCGGTGGGCAGCACGGCCAGTTATGCCGAGATCGCGAAAATGATCGGCGCGCCGAAGTCATTCCGTGCCGTGGCCCAGGCCTGCGGGGCGAACAGCCTGGCGGTGGCGATTCCCTGCCATCGCGTGGTGCGCAGCGATGGTGACCTGTCCGGCTATCGCTGGGGCGTGGAACGCAAGCGGCAGTTGCTCGACCGCGAGGCCCAATGAAACCCAACGGGCGTGCCGGAACAACCGGTGCGCCCTGGCAGGGCTTTCCTGAGCCACCGCGGCAAAGAAAGATTGCAAGCTAACGATCTCCCCCCTTACCCTTCCCCACCCCCACCTGCGCATGCCCAAGGCTTGAGCTTCGATGTCTTCCGTATTAAGTGTCCTGCTGCCCATCTTCGCCCTGATCCTGGTCGGCTTCATCTGCCGTCGCACCCACCGCCTGGGCCCCAACGCGGCCTCGGAGATCAACCGCATGGTGGTCTGGCTGTGCCTGCCGGCACTGCTGTTCAAGGCCACGGCGACGGCCACCTGGGAGCAGATCTGGCATCCGGGATTCGTGCTGGCCTTCACCCTGAGCACCCTGGCGATCTTCGTCCTGACCTTGCTACTGCGCTGGCGCAAGGCCGGGCATTTCGCCGATGCCAGTATCGATGCCCTAAGCGCTTCCTATGCCAATACCGGCTACATCGGCATCCCGCTGTGCGTGATGGTGCTCGGCCAGAATGGCCTTGAACCGGCGCTGATCGCCTCGTTGCTGGTGGTCTGCGTGTTGTTCGGCCTGGCGCTGGTGTGCATCGAGATCGGCCTGCAGGCCGAGCGCCAGGTGCACCGCATCGTGTTCAAGGTGCTGCTGGCGCTGGCGAAGAACCCGCTGGTGGTGTCGCCACTGCTCGGTGCGCTCTGGGCCTGGGGCGGCGCCCCCTTGCCGGCACCGTTCGAGAAATTCCTCAGTCTGCTGGGCGCAGCGACCATTCCCTGTGCGCTGATTTCCCTCGGGCTGTTCCTGGCGCACAAGCAACAGGGGCCTCGCCAGGGCGTGAGCCTGCTGGTGCTGCTCAAGTTGGTGGCGCATCCCCTGCTGACCTGGTTCCTGGCGTTCAAGGTGTTTGACCTGCCGCCGCTGTGGGCCCATTCGGCACTGCTGCTCAGCGCCCTGCCCACCGGCACCGGTCCGTTCATGCTCGCCGAATACTACAAGCGTGAAGCCTCGCTGGTCTCGAGCACGATCCTGATCTCCACCCTGGGCTCACTGCTGACCCTGTCGATCTGCCTGTACCTGATCGGCAACTGAGGCGCGCTCAGGCAGGCCGGCGCTCGGCCTCCAGCGACTTCCACAACTCGCGCATGGTCGGGTTGGCATTGGCCACCGAGCAATAGGAACGGATTTCCAGCCCGGCGCTCCAGTCCGGGCCACCGGCGCGAACCAGGGTGCCCTTGTGCAACTCATCCTGCACCGCACTTTCGGGCAGCCAGGTCACGCCATATCCCTCCTGGGCCATCTTCATCAGCAGCATGGCCATGTCGGCCTCATAGCAGCGATCCAGCAGGCAGGGCGTTTCGGCATTCTTCAGGATCACGTCCACCACCCGCCCCAGGAAGGTGGTCGCGGTGTAGGCCAGGTATGGCAGCGGCGCCTGCTTCTTCCCGGGCAAGGCATGCAGCGGCTTGCCGCGCTTGTCCGGTGCCGAAACCGGGATCAGCGAATCATGCCCCAGGGTCAGGCTGATGAACTTCTCGGGATCGAGCAGGATCGGTGCCTGAGGATGATGGTAGCCGATCATCAGGTCGCAGCCGCCTTCGGCCAGGGCGATGACCGCGTCATGAATGTTGGCGGCCACGACCCGCGCATTGAAACCGGCGTTCCCCCGCTGGAAACGCATCAGCCATTTGGGCAGGAAGGTCATCGACAGGCTGTGCCCGGCGGTCACCTGGATCGAACGCCCGGGCATCCGGTCGCCACGGCGCAGGGTCGCGCGCAACTCCTGCAGGTCGGCGAGGGTTTCCCGCCCCTGCTCGCAGAAAGTCCGGCCGGCGGCCGTCAGTTGCACCGGGTAGGTGCCGCGATCCACCAGCTCCACCCCGACCCACTCCTCCAGCGAACGGATCCGTCGCGACAGCGCCGACTGGGTGATGCAGCGCACCTCGGCGGCACGGGAGAAGTTCTTCAGTTCGGCAACCGCCAGGATGTCGTCTATCCACTTGATCTGCATGGTGATTCCCGCTGCTGAGGAAAGGTGGGCATAAGCAGCCGCCAGTGTCAGGCAATCACCGTCGGCAAACTATTCCGATTACGCATCAGTGTATGGCATTTACTCATCATCGAGCCCTTCCCCCCGCCATAGACTGGCCCCGTGACAAAAAAAACAACGAACTGTCATTGAGGGTGCTCCTGTGAACAGCAAACGACTTCCCAAGCAAATCGCCCTGGCGATTGTCCTCGGTATCCTGGTGGGCTGGGCCTGCCATCATTACTCCAGCGATGCCAAGGCGGCCAAGGAGCTGGCCGGTTACTTCAGCCTGGTGACGGATATTTTCCTGCGCATGATCAAGATGATCATCGCCCCATTGGTCTTCGCCACCCTGGTCGGCGGCATCGCCAGCCTCGGCAGCTCGCATTCCGTTGGCCGCATCGGCCTGCGGGCGATGCTCTGGTTCGTCAGCGCCTCGCTGCTGTCGCTGCTGATCGGCATGCTGCTGGTCAACCTGTTCCAGCCCGGTGCCGGACTGAACCTTGCGCTGCCGACTGCCAGCACTACGGCGGCACCGGTAAACGTCGGCGACTTCAGCCTCAAGGCCTTCATCAGCCATGTATTCCCGCGCAGCATCGCCGAGGCCATGGCGAACAACGAGATCCTGCAGATCGTGGTGTTCTCGCTGTTCTTCGGTTTTGCCTTGTCCTTCCTGAAAAGGCAGGGCTATGCCGGCATCAGCAACCTGGTGGATGAGCTGGCGAAGATCATGTTCCGCATCACCGACTGTGTCATGTGCTTCGCCCCGGTCGGTGTGTTCTGCGCCATCGCTGCGGCGATCACCACCGAAGGCCTGGGGCTGTTGCTCGACTACGGCAAGCTGATCGGTGAGTTCTATGCGGGCATCCTGGTGTTGTGGGCCATCCTGTTCGGTGTCGGCCGCCTGTTTCTCGGTCGTTCGGTGTGGCGCCTGGGCAAGCTGATCCGCGAACCGGTGCTGCTGGCGTTCTCCACGGCCAGCAGCGAGTCGGCCTACCCCAAGACCATCGAGGCGCTGGAGAAATTCGGCACCTCGAAACGGATCTCCAGCTTCGTGCTGCCGCTGGGCTACTCGTTCAACCTGGACGGCTCGATGATGTACCAGGCCTTCGCCGTGATGTTCATCGCCCAGGCCTACAACATCGACCTGAGCTTCACCCAGCAGGTGCTGATCCTGCTGACCCTGATGGTCACCAGCAAGGGCATGGCCGGGGTGGCCAGGGCTTCGGTGGTCGTGGTCGCGGCAACCCTGCCGATGTTCAACCTGCCCGAGGCCGGCCTGCTGCTGATCCTCGGCATCGACCAGTTCCTCGACATGGCTCGCACCGCCACCAATATCGTCGGCAACAGCATTGCCACCGCCGTGGTGGCGAAGCTGGAGGACGACAAACAGCCCACCGTGGCCGCCGTTGAGCCGGCTACTACCGTGCCAAGCGCACCCACCGCACAATCCCTGGCCTGAGCAGGGCCATGAAGAGCATTGCCATGAAGAACCGCGTCATGAACACGAAAAAACTCTCGTCTCCCGGCAAGACCTTCGGCATCGTCGGGGGGCTTGGCTCACTGGCCGGCGCCGACCTGTTCAACAAGCTGGTCAGCAGCCGCGCGGTGCTCGCCGACCAGGGACGCTATCACTTTCTGTTCGAGCAGCACCCGTTCAAGGACGTGCTGCTGCCGCTGGACCGCGACGCCAGCATGCACTCGCGCAAGTTCTACGCCTTCCAGATGTGCCAGTCCCTGGAAGCGGGTGGAGCCGACGCGATCCTGCTGCCGTGTATTGCCAGCCATACCTTTCTCCAGGAGATCCAGGCCGAGCTGGGTATAGCGGTGTTCGACCTGTTGCACGCCCTGCGCCAACAGGTCGAGCGCAGCCTGCCCCACGGTGGCCGGCTGGGCGTGTTGACCTCGGACTATGTACGCCATAGCGGGCTGTTCGAACGCTACTTCGGCGACCGCCACGAACTGGTCTATCCCGATGCGCAGAACCAGGCACGACTGATGGAGGCCATGTACGGCGTCGATGGGGTCAAGGACGGCCAGTTCGAGGGTGCCCCGCTGGAGCATCTGCACCAGGTCTGTCAGGAACTGCAGGAGCAGGACGTCGCGCTGATCCTGCCAGGCCTGACCGAGCTGTCGTTGGTCAGCCAGGACCTGCAACGGCGTGGCATCGCACTGCTTGATGCCAACCGGGTCTACGCCGACTACGCGACCCGGGCCAGCGACCCGGTGCCCGAGCCGCGCTTCAAACTGGGTATCGTCGGCGGCGTCGGCCCGGCGGCCACGGTCGACTTCATGGCCAAGGTGATCAGGCACACACCGGCGGACAAGGATCAGGATCATATCCGCATGGTGGTCGAACAGAACCCGCAGATCCCCGACCGCACCGCCAACCTGCTACACCAGACCACCGATCCGAGCATGGCGCTGTATGCCACCTGCAAGCGCCTGGAACAGGAAGGCGCGCATGCCATCGCCATCCCGTGCAATACCGCCCACGCCTTCGTCGAGCGTATCCAGCCGTACCTGAAGACGCCGATCATCAACATGCTCAGCGAGACCGTCAGGCATATCGCCGAGCAACAGGGTGCCGGCAAGACCATCGGCCTGCTGGCGACCTCGGGAACGGTGCAGAGCCGCGTGTACCATGACGTCGCCGAGCGACTGGGGCTACGACTGATCGTGCCGGCCCCGGACAAGCAGGCGCTGGTGATGGCGGCGATCTACGGTGAGCACGGTGTCAAGGCCGGGCACACCGAGGGCCTGTGCCGCGAGCAGTTGCTCGACGCCGCCAACCACCTGTGCCAGGCCGGCGCCTCGGTGTTGATCCTGGGCTGCACCGAACTGCCGCTGATCCTGCCGCATGCCGAATGCTTCGTGCTGGACAGCGGCGTGGTCAGCCTGGTCGATCCCACCGCCCTGCTCGCCCTGCGCTGCGTGCAGCAGGCGCTCGAAACCGGGCCGCAGCGGTCAGCCGAGCCGGTTTTTCTCCAGCAGCCAGTCGCGGCTGTCATCGAGTAGCTGTGCGGCCAGTTGCGGGTTGTCACACACCCGCGCCAGGACCAGGGCACCGACCATCGTCGCCAGGCTGCCGGTAGCGGCGCGACGAACGGCCTCGGCGGAATCTCCCGGCATGTCCTGCGCCAGGCGTTCGAGTTGCCCGGCAATGCTACGGGTCATCTGCGCCCTGGCCTCATCGGACTGGCGCCGGGTTTCCGCGGCAAGCCCGGCCAGCGGGCAGCCACCGGCGCAGTCGTCACGGTGAGGGCCGCTGAGATAGCGTTCGATATAGCCCGCCAGGTCGCCGCCCACCGCCGGTGAGGTTGTAGCCACATAGGCCAGAGCCTCGACCACCAGCTCATCCTTCGAGGCGAAGTAGCCATAGAAACCGCCATGGGTCATCCCGGCGGCCTTCATCACCTGGGCAACGCTGACCGACTCGTAGCCATGCTCGCGAAACAGCCGGCCAGCGGCTTCAAGGATCTTCAGGCGGTTTTGCGCAACCTGCTCACGACTGACTTTCATCAGAACCTCCGTTGATAGGCTTGACAGTATACATGACGAACATCATATTTAATAAACATGATGACCATCATGATTAAATCGAGCCAACGAGGATTACTGCGATGACCGTCAAACCCACTGTTCTGATCACGGGTGCATCCACTGGTATCGGCGCCGTTTATGCCGACCGTTTCGCCAAGCGTGGACACGACCTGGTGCTGGTCGCCCGGGACAAGTCGCGCCTGCAGGCCTTGGCCGAGCGCCTGCAGGCAGAAACTGGCGCAAAGGTTGAAGTGCTGCAGGCCGACCTGACCGATGCCGCTGACCTGGCAGGGATCGAGGCGCGGGTCAGGGACGATGCCAATATCGGCATCCTGGTCAACAATGCCGGGATGAGCGGCGCCGGCAGCTTCATCGAACAGACACCGGATGCGGTCAGCCAGGTGATCGACCTGAACATCACCGCCCTCGCCCGCCTGAGCAATGCCATCGCGCCACGTCTGGTCCGCAGTGGTGGCGGCTCGATCATCAACCTCGCCTCGGTGGTCGGCCTGGCGCCGGAGCTGCAGATGAGCGTGTACGGTGCAACCAAGGCCTTCGTGTTGTTCCTGAGCCAGGGCTTGAATATCGAACTGGGTACCAAGGGGCTGTATGTCCAGGCCGTGCTGCCAGCGGCCACCCGCACCGAAATCTGGGAACGCTCCGGCAAGCGGATCGAGGACCTGTCAGCGGTGATGGAGGTCGACGACCTGGTGGATGCGGCACTGGTGGGCTTCGATCGTCGCGAGACCGTGACCATTCCACCGCTGCCGGACGAAGGCCAGTGGCAGGCCCTGGAGGCTGCGCGCCTGGCGATGTTGCCCAACTACCTGCAGGTGCTGCCGGCAGCGCGCTACCGCGCCTGACCCACTGCCTCGCTGACTCACCGTCCCTGTAGGAGCCAGCTTGCTGGCGATAGCGGCCTCACTGGCGCCAAGGAACTCAATGGATGGACGCCTTCAGCGGATCGCCAGCAAGCTGGCTCCTACAGGTACAGCGGTCAGCTGCGGGCAGCAACCCGGCGGCTCCAGGGTGTCCAGCCTTGCTGCATACCCGCTGCGGCCAGCAGGATCGCGATCACGCCCAGCCACTGCAGCGGCTGCAAGTGGTGGCCGAAGGCGAACCAGTCGACGAAAATCGCTGCGATCGGGTAGATGAACGACAGCGCACCGGTCAAGGCCGTCGGCAGTTTCTGGATCGCACCGTACAGCAGCACATACATCACACCGGTATGGACGATGCCCAGGGTCACCAGGCTCCCCCAGGCGCTGGCCTCGACCGGCAGCCCCGAGAGGTTCGCCCAGGGTGCCAGCAGCAAGGTCCCGGTGGTGACCTGGATCAGCGCGATCAGGTGCGGTGGCGTGCCGACCAGGCGCTTGATGATCAACGCGGCAAAGGCATACAACAGCGCCGCCCCCAGGGCCAGGGCGATGCCCAGCAGATAGTCGCCACCACTCTCCCCCTGCTGGCCGTGGGCACTGACGATTGCCAACATTCCGGCAAAGGCCAGGCTCAGCCAGAACAGCTTCTGCACGGTGATCCTCTCGCCGAGAAACAGCGCCGCCAACCCCACCAGCATGAATGGCTGGACGTTGTACACCGCCGTACCGATGGCGATCGAGGCGCGCGAATAGGAGGCGAACAGCAGGACCCAGTTGCCGACGATTGCCACCCCGCTGAGGACCGCCAGCACAAACGTGGTGCGACTCAGCAGACCGGGGCGCAGAAAACCCATGGCGGCGCAGATCGCCAGCAGGGTCAGCGCGCCGAACAGGCAACGCCAGAACACCACGTCCAGTACCGGCTGGCCCGACACCAGCACGAACCAGCCGATGGTTCCCGAGATCAGCATGGCCGCGATCATTTCCAGCGACCCGCGATGCAGTGATTGAGACATGATTGGACTCCTTGGCAGATGGCAACAGTATGCCAAGCACCTGCGCAGGCTCTCCAGCGACTATAAAAGGCTAAACTTCGATTTTGCCTTTATGATCAAGGCAAATTCTCCTGATCACCTTACGAGACCATAATGACTGACGCCATCGACCAACTCCTGCTCGCGGCCCTGATGGAAGACTCCCGGCGTTCGCTCAAGGCCCTGGCACAGATCAGCGGGCTCTCTGCCCCCAGCGTCGCCGAGCGCTTGCGCCGCCTGGAGGAGCGTGGGGTGATCAAGGGCTACACGCTCGAAGTCGAGCCGCGCTCCTTTGGCTACCAGTTGCAAGCCATCGTACGGATCCGCCCGCTGCCCGGTCAGTTGCACGAGGTGGAACGGCAGATTCAGGCGATTCCCGAGTTCACCGAGTGTGACAAGGTCACTGGCGACGACTGCTTCATCGCCCGCCTGCACGTACGCGACATGGAACAGCTGGATACCCTGCTCGACCGATTGAACGGCCATGCCGAGACCAATACCGCGATCGTCAAGAAAACCCCGGTGAAGCGGCGGTTGCCACCGATGGCGTGAAATGAATGCGCCACCTGCATCGTGGCCGGCAAATGTGGGAGTCGGCTCGCTGGCGATAGCGACAGATCGGACGACAGAGGAACGTCAGATCCCACCCGGATCGCATGGCGAAGTGCAGCCCCTGGGTTATCATTCACTCGATATCTCTCACTCTCTTTTCAGAGCCCGTACGTCATGACCTCACTCTCCTCCACCGCCCCTGCCCGGGGTTGGTCGCTGTGGTGGAAACCGCTGCTGTTTCTCGCCATCGCCGCTATCGGCCTGTACTACGTCAAGTGGTCGCCCTACTACGCCAAGGCCTTCGTCGCCGCCGACAGCCACAGCATCGGCGGCTCGATCATCAACGACAACCCGGCCTCGCCGGTGGCAGCCGCGCTGGCCTATGCCCAGGTGTACTTCCTGGCGATCTGGAAGGCCGCCGTACTGGCGGTGATCCTCGGCTCGCTGCTGCAGGTGCTGATTCCCCGTGACTGGCTGCTGCGCCTGTTCGGCCGGGCCGGTTTCGGCTCGACCCTGCGCGGCGGGCTGTTCGCCCTGCCCGGCATGATGTGCTCCTGCTGCGCGGCGCCAGTGGCCGCCGGCATGCGCCGACAGAATGTCTCGGTGGGCGCGGCACTGGCGTTCTGGATCGCCAACCCGGTGCTCAACCCGGCCACCCTGGTGTTCATGGGCTTTGTGCTCGGCTGGGGCTTCAGTGCGATCCGCCTGGTGGCGGGCCTGGTGCTGGTACTGGGTGTGTCGATGATTGCCCAGCGGGTCGCTCGCCCCGACACCCTGCCGGAGCCGGCCGTGGAGGCAGTGGTCGAGGCCAGCACGGCCAGCGACCAGAGCTTCTTCGTGCGCTGGGGCAAGACCCTCTGGCAACTGTTCTGGAGCACCATTCCGATCTACATCGTGGCGGTACTGCTGCTCGGTGCGGCACGGGTCTGGCTGTTTCCCCATGTCGACGGCGCGATGAGCAACAGCCTGCTGTGGCTGGTACCGCTGGCGATCGTCGGCACGCTGTTCGTGATCCCGACAGCGGCGGAAATCCCGATCGTGCAGACCATGATGACCCTGGGCCTGGGCACCGCACCGGCCGTGGCGCTGCTGATGACCCTGCCCAGCATCAGCCTGCCGTCGCTGCTGATGCTGCGCAAGGAATTCGATGCCCGGGTACTGGTGACCGTGGCGGCGCTGACCATGCTGGTGGGGATCGTCAGCGGTTTGGTGGCGGTGGTGGTGCTCTAGGCACCGCTTCTGCCTATGGAACCGGACCTGTGGGAGCCGGATTTATCCGCGAATTAGGCGACGCGGTCATACTTGGCAACTGCATTGCCTGGTTCGCGGATAAATCCGGCTCCCACAGGTCAGCATCGCCGCCCGACCAGCTCTCTCAGCGTCGTGTTCGGTTCCTGAGATATTCCAGCACCGCTGACTGATCGCCCGCGAACTCGATCCGCGCACCCTTGCTCTCGCGCTGGAACACGTACATCGGATCGTAGTACTCCTTGAGCAGTCCCAGGATCCAGGCCCGGTGCAGGTCGACGCTGCCACTGCACGCCTGCTCCACCAGGGCATCGGACATCAGTTCGCGCATCCGCCGATGACACTCGCCGCCCAGGCGCTTGTGGATGTTGTCCAGGCTGCCCAGCAGGCGTTCGCTGAACAGCTTGAAGCCATGTTCACCGTGAACGGCGATGAACTCCGCGCAAAGCTGCACCACGTAATCGCGCAGGATGCGTTCGACCCGGCTTTCCAGGCTGTCCTCGAGCCAGACCATCGAGAAACGTTGCATGCCCTGGTACAGCGGCAGCGGCAAGGCACAACGCCCGACCATGCGGCTCTCGTCCTCGACCACGAACTGCCCGATGCCACGGGCGCGTTTCTTCAGCAGGTCCACCGCCAGGCGGTTTTCGAAGTCGATGTTCGACGGCTGCCCCGTGGCCCGCTTGCCGAAGCTGGAACCGCGATGGTTGGCGTGCCCTTCCAGGTCGAGGCTGTTGTCCAGCTGGATGATGACGTCGGTCTTGCCCGTGCCGGTCATACCCCCCAGCAGTACGAAGTCAGCCTGTTCCACCGCCTGCTCGACGGTCTGCATGAGGAAGGTCCGCATCGCCTTGTAGCCACCGCCGACCCGCGGGTAGTCGATGCCGGCATCGTGCTTGAGCCATTGCTGGACGATCTGCGAACGCAGGCCGCCGCGAAAACAGTACAGCACGCCCTCCGGGTGCGCCCGGGTGAAATCGACCCAGGCCTGCAGACGGGCAGCCTTGACCTCGCCGGACACCAACTGGTGGCCCAGGGTAATCGCCGCCTGCTGGCCGTGCTGCTTGTAGCAGGTTCCCACCCGCTGACGCTCCAGGTCGTTCATCAGCGGCAGGTTGACCACGCCGGGAAAGGAGCCCTTGGCAAACTCGACCGGTGCCCGGGCATCCATCATCGGTACATCATCGAGAAACAGTGTGCGGTAGTCGGTGATATCGCCTGGCATCAGGACACCTCTACCGCATGGCTCTGTCGCTCCACCAACTGGCCGATCGGCTCCAGGCTCAAGCCCAGCTCGGCGGCGACGGCGAGAAACTCCGCCTGCCCCTCGGGGGTGACGGCTACCAGCAGGCCGCCACTGGTCTGTGGGTCGCACAGCACGCGCTTGTGTAGTTCACGCAGCGGGCCGATCTTGCTCGCATAGCTGTCGAAGTTACGCAGCGTGCCGCCCGGAATGCAGCCCTGCTCCAGGTAATACTCGACTGCGGCCAGGCGCGGCACCTGCTCGTAGACGATACGGGCGGTCAGGCCACTGCCGTCGGCCATTTCCACCAGGTGCCCCAACAGGCCGAAACCGGTGACATCGGTCATCGCGCTGACCCCGGCCAATTTGCCGAAACGGCTGCCGGGCTTGTTCAGAGTGCACATCCAGTCACGGGCGACGCCGACGTCTTCGCTGCGCAGCTTGCCTTTCTTTTCCGCAGTGGTGAGCACGCCAATGCCCAGCGGCTTGGTCAGGTAGAGGATGCTGCCGGCGGTGGCGGTGTCGTTACGCTTCATGTTGCGTTTGTCCACCAGCCCGGTGACGGCCAGGCCGAAAATCGGCTCGGGCGCATCGATCGAGTGCCCACCGGCGAGCGGGATGCCCGCGGCGTCGCACACCGAGCGGCCGCCACGAATCACTTCACGGGCGACCTCCGGCTGCAACACGTTCACCGGCCAACCGAGGATCGCGATGGCCATCAACGGGTCACCGCCCATGGCGTAGATGTCACTGATCGCGTTGGTGGCAGCAATTCGGCCGAAATCGAAGGGATCGTCGACGATCGGCATGAAAAAGTCGGTGGTCGAAACCACCCCGCGCTCTTCATCGATGGCGTACACCGCCGCGTCGTCGCGCGAGGCGTTGCCGACCCAGAGTTTCGGGTCGAGGTTCTGGGCACCGCTGCCCGCCAGGATCACTTCCAGCACCTGGGGCGAAATCTTGCAGCCGCAGCCGGCGCCGTGGCTGTACTGGGTCAGGCGAATCGGTTCGCTCATCGGTCAACCTCACAGTATGAAATGCCTCGATTCTAACAGACCCGCCGCCACTCGCTCGCCCCGCGCATGGCCCAATCGTGGGCATGGTCGGCCCGATCCGCGCTACCGAGGGCCGTCTGACAGCCCAAGATCAGGCTGCACTGCCGTTCAAGGCCCCCTTGGCAGTCGCAACACCCGCACTGGCGCCCCGCATCGACCTCCAACAACATGGGAACCCACCTATTATGACCAAGGCAAAACCGAGCCTCGCCTGGCAGATCCTCATCGGTCTGATCCTGGGCATCGCCGTTGGCGCGCTCCTCAACCATTTCAGCACCGACAGGACCTGGTGGATCGCCACCTTCCTGCAGCCGGCGGGCGACCTGTTCATCCGCCTGATCAAGATGATTGTCATCCCGATCGTCATCGCCTCGCTGATCGTCGGTATCGCCGGCGTCGGCGACGGCCGCAAGCTGGGTCGTATCGGCTTCAAGACCCTGCTCTACTTCGAGCTCATCACCACCCTGGCAATCGTCGTCGGCCTGGTGTTGGCCAATCTGTTCCAGCCCGGCCACGGTATCGACATGAGCCAGCTGGGCACCACCGACATCTCGCAGTACGAAAAGACCACTCACGAAGTGGAGGCCAACCACGCCTTCATCACCACGCTGCTGAACCTGGTGCCCTCGAACGTGTTCGCCGCCATCGCACGGGGCGACATGCTGGCAATCATCTTCTTCTCGGTGATGTTCGGTCTGGGCCTGTCGAGTCTGCGGGACGAGCTGCGCCTGCCCCTGGTGCAGGTACTGGAAGGGGTTTCGCAGAGCATGTTCAAGGTCACGCACATGATCATGCGCTACGCCCCGCTAGGGGTGTTCGCGCTGATTTCGGTGACCGTCGCCAACTTCGGTTTCGCCTCGCTGCTGCCACTGGCCCGGCTGGTGGGCCTGGTGTACGTGGCCATCGCCTTCTTCGGGCTGGTGGTACTCGGACTGGTGGCCCGCTTCTGCGGCTTTTCGGTACTCAGGCTGATGCGCATCCTCAAGGCCGAACTGATCCTGGGCTATTCCACCGCCAGTTCGGAAACCGTGCTGCCACGCATCATCGAGAAAATGGAAGCCTACGGTGCCCCTCGGGCGATCAGCCGCTTCGTGGTACCGACCGGCTACTCGTTCAACCTTGACGGTTCGACCCTGTACCAGAGCATCGCCGCCCTATTCATCGCGCAGTTGTATGGTATCGACCTGTCCCTGGGACAGCAGATCACCCTGGTCCTGACATTGATGGTCACCTCCAAGGGTATCGCCGGGATCCCGGGCGTGTCCTTCGTGGTGCTGCTGGCGACCCTGGGCAGCGTCGGCATTCCACTGGAGGGCCTGGCCTTCATCGCCGGGGTGGATCGGATCATGGACATGGGACGTACCGTTCTCAATATCATCGGCAATGCCCTCGCGGTGCTGGTCGTGGCACGCTGGGAAGGCATGTACGACGATGCGGCCGGCGAGCGCTACTGGAAATCCCTGGAACAGCCACACTCAACCGATGGACAGGTATTGGCTGCCGAGCGTTAAGGGATAGACTGGGGCCACCTGCGGGATCCGTGTCGATCTCCAGGGCCCCTTCGCGACGCTGCGGCGAAGAACGATCACACGAAGCACCGGGAGTCAGCCCATGGCCCACCTATCGCCCAAACTCGGCGGCATGCTGCCCGAAGTGTTCCGCCTGGAGCTCAGCGAAAGCACCGGCTATGCCCAGGACTGGCATGCCCACGACTGTCACATGCTGCTATTGCCGCGCCAGGGCGGGCTGCTGCTGTCGACCGAAAGCAACGCCAACACCCTGCACGTCTCGCGCCAGGGCTTTTCCCTGGTGCCGGCAGACTTCGCCCACTCGACCCAGGCTGCGCCCGGACGGGAAAAACACCTGGCGCTGTACATCGACCCGCGCTACATCGAGCATCACGCCAGGGCCGCCGGCTACGCCGAACTGCTCGGCCGCACCCGTCTCTGCGGGCTCTGGCAAGGCAGCGAAGCCCTGGAAAGCATCCTGCACCTGCATGACCAACTGGCGCGCACCCATGGCACCGAAGCCTTCCAGCGTCAGTTGCCACACCTCAACCACCTGCTGTTCGAGGAGTGCGCCCGACTGATCGCCTGCCAGCAGCCCCTGCCACAGGTGGGTGAAAGCCTGGACAACGCCCGACTGGTGCGGGATATCCAGACCTATGTGCGCGAACACCTGCTCGATGAACTCGATGTCGACAGCATCGGCTATCAGTTCCACCTGTCACGGCGCCACCTGACCCGCCTGTTCAAGTCCTTCGCCGGGGAGACCCTGGTGGACTTCACCAACCGTACCCGGGTCGAGACCGCCGCCCGGCTGATTTCCAGCACGTCACTGTCGATTCTCGAGGTCAGCCTGGCCGTCGGCCTCGACTCCCCCTCCTATCTGGCGCGGCTGTTCAAGCGCTACCTGGGCCTGGCACCACGAGACTTGCGCAAACCCCACTGAGGCGCTGGCCCAAACGTCCGCATCGGCGACCCGATCGTCGCGGCAAGCCTTCTCCCCCGACGCGACAATCGACCTCCTCCCATCCCTTTCGAGGTCTGCCATGCGTGATGTACAGGTTGTAGAAGTGTTCAAGTCCGCGAGCGGAGGCGGCAATCCTGCCCCCATCGCCGTCGATGCCGAAGGCCTGACGGCTGAGCAGATGACGGCCATCGCCCGTCGCTACGGGCATGAAAGCGGTTTTGCGTTTCATCCCGAACAGGCCGCCGACAACGACTACCGCTTCCGCTTTTTCGTCCCGCTGCACGAGATGAGCATGTGCGGCCACGCGACCATCGGCACCGTGTGGCTGCTGCACAAGCTCGGCCGACTGCAGCGGGAGCGATTGTCCATCGAGACCCTGAGCGGCACCGTCACCGCCCATGTCCAGGGCCTGGAGTCGCAAGACCCGTTCATCGAGATATCCCAGCCGGTCGGCACCGTGGAGCCGCTCAGCCGCCCCGAACTGCGCGAGGAAATCATCGAGGCGATCGGTCTCAGGGCCGAAGACATCCTCGACCTGCCGCTGCTCAACGCGGCCACCAGTCGGGTCAAGACGTTGATTCCGGTACGCAACCCGGCGCTGCTCGATGCCGCCCGCCCGGATTCAGCACGCATCGAGGCACTGTGCGAGCTGATCGACTCCACCGGTTTCTACCTGTTCTGTCCGCGCCCTGGCATCGAACGACAATTCGACAGCCGACAGTTCCCCAAGGCCTCCGGCTACCCCGAGGACGCCGCCACCGGTATCGCCGCCACAGCCCTGGCTTTCGGCCTGCTGCAATACGGTCTGATCGAAAATGGCGAGCGATCGATTCTGGTCCATCAGGGCCGTGCCATGGGCCGGCCTTCGGATATCCATGTGCGCTTCGAACTGGACGGACAAGGCCAGCCGAACGGCTGTTTTGTCGGTGGCTACAGTGCCTTCGCCACCTGGCAGCAGCCGGAGGCAGATCATCATGGCGCCTGATCCGCAGTGGCTGCCCTTGCCCCAGGTACTGCCACCCTTTCGGGAGACGTTGCTCGCGCTCTACCCGGACGCTGCGCAACGCTTTGTCGCGCCGCGCCATTTCCGTCTGAGCCAGCGTGACGGCAACCTGCTATGGGTGTCCGGCCAGGTACCGCGCTACAACGAGGAGATCCGCTACACCGGTCGCGTCGGCGAACAGTTGTCCCTCGACCAGGCCCGGCAGGCCGCCCGCCTGTGCATGGCGAACTTCCTGTCGATCGTCGCGGCCGCCTGCGACGGCGACCTGCAACGGGTCGAGCAGGTGATCCGGATCACCGGCTACGTGCGTGCCACGGCCGATTTCGGCGCACAGTCGGAGGTGATCAACGCCGCATCCGAGGTACTGGTGCAACTGTTCGGCGAGCGTGGCGAACATGCCCGATCGGCCATCGGTGTGCACTCCCTGCCCGGCGCTGCCGGTGTCGAGATCGAAGGCGTGGTCCGGCTCAGGTCCTGAGCAGCGGCGCCCGGCGTTTTCCTTTACCATGGTGTCTGATCGCGCTTCGGCCAGTCCGGGGCGCTCCCTCGATCAGCAGTGGAACGGGCCAGGCCATGGGTAGAGACACGTCGAGCGCCGACTGGGTGCAACGCGCACCGCAGACCAGCCATATGGAGCGTTTCGAAGCGTTCTTCCATGGCCATCGATTCAGCCCCCACCGCCATGACACCTATGCCATTGGCCGTACGTTATCCGGGGTACAGAGCTTCAAGTACCGTGGCAGCCAACGCCACAGCCTGCCCGGCGGGACCATGGTGCTGCACCCGGATGAGGTCCACGATGGCCGGGCCGGCACCCACGATGGCTTCCAGTACCGGATGATCTACCTCCAGCCTTCACTGATCCAGGCAGCCCTGGGCGGCCAGCCGCTGCCTTTCGTGCCCGGTGGGATCAGTGGCGATCCACGCCTGCGGATCGCCACCGAAACCCTGCTGCAGAGCATGGACCGCGCACTCGATCCGCTGGAGGAACAGGATGCGATCTTCGAGCTGGCCCACGCGCTGAATGCGGTGTGCGGCGCGCCGGTCAAGCGGCGCAGTTTCGACTACCAGGCGGCCGAGCGTGCCCGGGAGTTCATTCACAGCGCCCTGGACCGTACCGTGACCCTCGATGAACTGGCCGAACACAGTGGGCGTGACCGCTGGGCGCTGAGCCGTGATTTTCGCCTGCTGTTCGGGACCAGCCCGTATCGCTACCTGAGCATGCGTCGGCTGGATCTGGTGCGCTCGCTGCTCGCCCAGGGCCATTCGCTGGGTGAGGCGGCGTTGATGGCCGGGTTCGCCGACCAGAGCCACATGAACCGTCAGTTCCGCTCTACCTTCGGCCTGGCGCCAGGGCACTGGGCGAAGATACAACGACTGGCGGGCTGACTGGCCGGGAAACGGGGCGCAAGATACAGCGGCGGGCGAACGCCCGTGGGAAGGGAGTATTGCCGGCGCCACGATTGGCGCCGGCAATACGCCTGGGGCAACGAACCGAGCGGGTCGTTGCCCCAGGCGCGACTCAAGCCTGGATCAGGTTGGCGATCGCCACGTCCGGGCTGACGTCGGCGTCGTAGTCCACACCTTCGACACCGAAGCCGAACAGGCGCAGGAACTCGGCCTTGTAGCCAGCGAAGTCGGTCAGTTCGTTTAGGTTCTCGGTGGTCACTTCGTTCCACAGCTTGGCGACCAGGTCCTGCACTTGCGGAGCCAGTTCCTTGTAGTCGGCGCGCAGGCGGCCGTCCTCGTCGAGGATTGGAGTCGGCGAGTACAGGCTGTCCTTGTACAGGCCGTAGACCTGCTCGATGCAGCCTTCGTGAACGCCCTGCTCCTTCATCACCTTGAACAGCAGCGACAGGTACAGCGGCATGATCGGGATGGCCGAGCTGGCCTGGGTGACCACGGCCTTGAGGACCGACACACGGGCGTCGCCGCCCTTGGCTGCCAGGCGCTCACGGATGCTCAGGACCTTCTGGTCCAGGTCTTTCTTGGCGGCGCCAATCGAACCGTTCCAGTAGATGTCGTGGGTGACCTTCTCGCCCAGGTAGGTGAAGGCGGTGGTCTTGGCGCCGTCGGCCAGCACGCCGGCTTCGTCCAGCGCGTCGATCCACAGCTGCCAGTCTTCGCCACCCATGACCTTGACGGTACCGGCGATTTCTTCCTCGCTCGCCTGCTCCAGGGTGGTTTCGGCAACCACTTCCTTGTCGGTGTTCAGGCCGCGCTGGGTGATCGACTTGCCGATCGGCTTGAGCGTCGAGCTGTAGACCTCACCGGTTTTCGGGTCGGTACGGCGTGGCGCCGCCAGGCTGTAGACCACCAGGTCGATCTTGCCCAGGTCGCGCTTGATGGTCTCGATGGTCAGGCGCTTGACTTCGTCGGAGAAGGCGTCGCCGTTGATGCTCTTGGCGTACAGGCCTTCAGCCTCGGCGAACTTGTGGAACGCGGCGCTGTTGTACCAGCCGGCGGTGCCCAGCTTGCCTTCGTCACCTTCGCGCTCGAAGAACACGCCCAGGGTCTTGGCGCCGCAACCGAATGCGGCGGTGATGCGTGCAGCCAGGCCATAGCCGGTAGAGGCGCCGAGCACCAGGACGTTCTTCGGTCCGTCAGTGACCGGGCCTTGCTGGGTGACATAGTCAATCTGTTGCTTGACGTTGGCTTCGCAGCCCACCGGATGAGTGGTCACACAGATAAAGCCACGAACGCGTGGTTTGATGATCATAAGGTCCCCTTTTCTCTTAGGCCTGTATCGACGCTGATGATGATAACGTCGCGGATTCTAGTCGTAGACGCTCAAAAAGCCCATGCGTCACTGCTTTTACAACATCGCTTGTCACGGCAGACGGCAAAATAGCCTGCCTTGCATCGCCTGGGCCTTGATTCCCCGCCCGGCGGACAACATTCTAGCCAGCCCCTCCACTGCGAACCCTTATCGACCATGAGTAGCCCGACTCCCGCGGAAACCGATAGTGACGTCTACAAGACCCTGCTCGAATCGACCCGGGCCATTCCCTGGCGGATCGACTGGAAGACCCTGACCTTCAGCTACATCGGCCCGCAGATCGAGAGCCTGCTCGGCTGGGCGCAGGACAGTTGGGTCGGCATCGATGACTGGGTCTCGCGCATGCACCCGGACGATCGCGAGTACGTGGTGAACTTCTGCGTCTCGCAGTCCAAGGCCGGTGTCGACCATGAGGCCGACTACCGCGCGCTGACCCGCGACGGCGAGTACGTGTGGATCCGCGACGTGGTGCATGTGGTGCGCAAGGACGGGGAAGTCGAGGCGCTGATCGGTTTCATGTTCGACATCAGCGAGCGCAAGAAAACCGAGGAACACCTGGTGCGCCTGCAGAAGCAACTGGAGGAATACTCTTTCCAGGACGGCCTGACCGGCATCGCCAACCGCCGCATGTTCGACACCGTGCTCGCCCGCGAGTGGGAGCAGGCCCAGCGCAGCCAGCTGCCGCTGTCGTTGATCATCATCGATATCGACTTCTTCAAGCAGTACAACGACCACTACGGTCACATCAAGGGCGACGAGGCCCTGCGCCAGGTCGCACAGACCCTGGCTCGCGCAGCCAACCGCCCACGGGATTTCATCGCCCGGATCGGCGGCGAGGAGTTCGTCTGGCTGTTGCCGGAAACACCGGCGGACAAGGCCCGGCAGATTGCACAGAACTGCCTGCAACTGGTGCGCCAGCAGCAGATTCCCCATGAGAAATCGGCGGTGTCCGAATCGCTGAGTATCAGCCTCGGGGTCGGTACCACCCGCGCCACTCCTGAAGAACCGGCACTGGGCTTTGTCGAGAAGGTCGACGAGTTGCTGTACCGGATCAAGCGCAATGGGCGCATGGGCGCCGAGTACGCCGACTTCAGCGAGTAACCGCCCCGCTCCACGGTTTTGTGCAAAACCACAGAATCTCCCACAAGGTGGAGAAACTGCTACGGAACCGCTCTAGCACGGGACTCGATACAATCGGGCGGGTTTGTATCAATAATGACTATTGATGCGACTGATAAGCGATAAGCCGGCAGCGATGGTACTGTGCTCCCCGATGGCAAAGTTATGCCTCAATCGGTTTCCAGCAGGCTGCTGGAACAGTCATTGGGCCGTACTCTTCTTCATCATCCTTTGGTTAAGACTTCAGCTACTGTACTCCCCGTGCAGTAGCTTTTTTTTAACCGGGCTGCCCGCCGCCTACCTCCCCCGCTACCGAACACCTCGCACAATCATCCCCTCGCCCAACTCGAACGGCGCCCGAACGCCCCGCACATTGGCAGGGAACCGGGCAGTCGGATATTGGGAGTTGCTCGTTATCTTTTGTCCGTTAGGGTTTGCCCGCCGCCACTTGTCCGGTCTGGCGCAAGTGGCGGCACGGGATTGGATCAGGCCTGCATGTCTTCCAGGTAACGGCCCTGCGGCGTGTGGCTGGAGCCGTTCTCGACCAGCAGCGGCGTCTTCTGCTGCTCGCCGACCGGCGTCAACTGGAAGCAGTGTCCATCCGGGCATTGGCGTTTTTCGGTCGCGGCGTCAGCGTGTACCGCGGCACCGGCCAGGGAGAAAGCGATCGCACTCAGGTAGGTTTTGACGTGGTTCATGGCATGCACTCTCGTATCAGAAATAGAAAACCCAACAGGGCAAGGGCGAAACGTTCCAAGGCTCAATTCCCCTCGTGGCAGACGTCGGAGAACTTGCGGTAGGCGAGGATGTGCTGCTCGCCCTGGGAGTCGAGATAGGTCATCCGTGCGTTGACCACGCTGCATTCCGGCCCTTCGTCCTGGCTCAGGGACAGCACCTTGCGCACGTCCAGGTGGCTGCCGTAGCTGTAGGTCTCCGGCTGGGGCTGCGCCTGGGATTCGGCCCGGGCCGACAGGGTGCAGACGTTCAGGGCAGCGAAGAGGCAGGCGGCGAAAAGGGCTTTGCTGTTCATGGTCATTTCCTTTTGGTGGGTTTCAGTGAGGTCGAGTACCGTTGTCTCGTTGGAGCTCATTGAATGCCCGCCAGGTATCCCGGGTGTGTCGCGAACAGGCCGCAGTTAAAGCGCAAGTGTCTGGCACGCCTTCGGATACAGAGCGATACACATCGAGGCAGCACACCGCCCTGAAATATCCCGCATACATGGCTGCGGTGAACTGCACGACAGAAACGATCGATGCGAGGAGTCACTGGATGTTGTGGTCGAAATACACGCGACGGCTCGGAGCCGCCCTGCTCAGCCTGCTGCTGGGCAGCGGCCCGGCCCTGGCCGCACAGGACACGGCGGTGGCCGCACCGCTGGAAATGGTGGTGCTCGGTTCCGGCGGCCCGGGAGCCACCGGCCGGGCAGGCGCCGGTTATGCACTGCTGCTGGATGGTACGCCGCGTATCCTGGTGGATGCCGGCCCCGGTACATTCGCCCGTATCGGCGAAGCCCGGCTCGACCTGCGCAAGCTGGACATCGTGCTGCTGACCCACCTGCACGTGGACCACGTCGCCGAACTGCCCGGCATCATCAAGGCGCGGGCCGTCAGTGCCCGCAGCGATATCGACTTCCGGATCTTCGGCCCCAGCGCCAGCACCCCAGCCACTGCGGGCAACGGCAAGCCCGGCGCGCGCTTTCCCGCCACCAGCCAGTTCGTCGACCTGCTGTTCGGCACCTTCGGTGCCTTCAGCTACCTGCAGGACTTTGCCGGGCATATCGACTTCAATGTCACCGACCTGTTCGGCCCGGCCAGCAGCGTCGGGGACAAGACCCAACCCCAGGTCATCCTCGAACAGGACGGCCTGCGCATCAGCGCAGTGGGGGGGCACCATGGCGACTCACCGGCGGTGATCTACCGGGTCGACTACAAGGGTAAAAGCATCACCTTCAGTGGCGACATCGATGCCCAGGCCCACGCTGCCCTGACCCGCATCGCCAAGGGCTCGCAATGGCTGGTGTTCAACGATCCGGTGCTGGACCCGCCCAATGCCCGGCCGATCCTCTATACCCTGCACACCGCACCCGCCGATATCGGCAGGATCAGCAACAGCGCCGGCGTATCACACCTGCTGCTCAGCCACCTTCCCGGTGAAATCGACTCGTTCCGTGATGCAGCCGGCAAATCCATCCGCCAGCACTATCGCGGTCCGCTGGATTTTGCCGAGGATGGCCAGCGCATTCGCCCATGAGCCGTTTTTTTTGCATATCCATGTATCCGTCGCCCGCCAGATACACTGCAATACAAACCGTGGCAGGCAAGCGCGGCGCTTGTCGCTAGACTGCGCCAAAACCCATTTTTGACAGAGGTTGAACCGATGGAACATGTCGATCACATCTTGATCGTGGATGATGACCGGGAAATCAGGGAGCTGGTTGGCAACTACCTGAAGAAGAACGGCCTGCGCACCACCGTAGTCGCCGATGGCCGGCAGATGCGCGCCTTCCTGGAAACCACCCCGGTGGACCTGATCGTGCTCGACATCATGATGCCCGGTGACGATGGCCTGCTGCTGTGCCGCGAGCTGCGCGCCGGCAAGCACAAGAACACCCCCGTGCTGATGCTGACTGCCCGCAACGACGAAACCGACCGCATCATCGGCCTGGAAATGGGCGCCGACGACTACCTGGTCAAGCCCTTCGCCGCCCGCGAGCTGCTGGCGCGTATCAATGCCGTGCTGCGTCGCACGCGGATGCTGCCACCGAACCTGGTGGTGACCGAAAGCGGCCGCCTGCTGGGCTTCGGCCGCTGGAAACTGGACACCACCGCGCGCCACCTGCTCGATCAGGACGGCACCATGGTCGCCCTCAGCGGCGCCGAATACCGCCTGCTGCGGGTATTCCTCGACCATCCGCAACGGGTACTCAACCGCGACCAACTGCTCAACCTCACCCAGGGCCGCGACGCCGACCTGTTCGACCGCTCCATCGACCTGCTGGTCAGCCGCCTGCGCCAGCGCCTGCTCGATGACGCCCGCGAGCCGGCCTACATCAAGACCGTGCGCAGTGAAGGCTATGTGTTCTCGCTGCCGGTCGAGCTGCTCGGAGCCCAAGCATGAGACGCGTGCTGCACTGGCCGCGCACCTTGGCCTCGCGGCTGTCGCTGATTTTCCTGGTGTGCCTGATCCTGGCCCAGGCGTTGTCGTTCGGCGCGCAATCCTACGAGCGCTACGAAAGTGCCAAGAATGCCATGCTGGGCAACCTGGAGACCGACGTCTCGACCTCGATCGCCATTCTCGAGCGCCTGCCGGCGGTGGAGCGCGAGAGCTGGCTGCCGCGCCTGGCGCGAAAGAACTATGGCTACCTGCTCAACGAGGGTGAACAGGGCATGCCCATGAGTCCGGGCGATCTGCCCATCGCCGTCCCCTCGATCGAAGAAGCCCTGGGACCGGATTACCCGGTAACTTTCAGCGACATCCCCGGACCGAAGAAGCACTTCCAGGCACACCTGACCCTCAAGGACGGCAGCCCGGTGACCATCGACGTGCGCCCCTCCCTGGCGCCCATGTCGCCCTGGCTGCCGGCCGTGCTGCTCGGGCAGTTGCTGCTGATGCTCGGCTGCACCTGGCTGGCGGTGCGGATCGCCGTGCGCCCGCTGACCCGCCTGGCCCAGGCGGTGGAGAACCTCGACCCCAACGCCCACGCCGTGCAGTTGGACGAAAGCGGGCCCTCGGAAGTCGCCCACGCCGCCACTGCGTTCAACGCCATGCAAAAACGCATCGCCGACTACCTCAAGGAGCGCATGCAGCTGCTGGCAGCCATTTCCCATGACCTGCAAACGCCCATCACCCGGATGAAGCTGCGCGCCGAATTCATGGACGAGTCGCCGGAGAAGGACAAGCTCTGGCAGGACCTGGGCGAGATCGAGCACCTGGTCCGCGAGGGCGTCGCCTATGCCCGCAGCGTGCATGGCGCAACCGAGCTCAGTTGCCGCATCGACCTGGACTCGTTCCTCGACAGCCTGGTGTTCGACTACCAGGATACTGGCCAGGCAGTCGAGCTGACGGGCAAGAACGGCGCACTGATCGAAGTCCGCCCCCATGCCCTGCGCCGGGTGCTGGTCAACCTGGTGGACAACGCCCTGAAGTTCGCCGGTGCCGCGCAACTGGAAGTGCGTTCGAAGACCAACCAGGGCATCTCGATCCTGATTCTCGACCGTGGCCCCGGGATCGCCGAGGCGGAGCTGCAGGAAGTGCTCAAGCCGTTCTACCGCGTGGAAAGCTCACGCAACCGCAGCACCGGCGGCACCGGCCTGGGCCTGGCGATCGCGCAGCAACTGGCCGTGGCCCTGGGCGGTTCGCTGACCCTGAGCAACCGTGAAGGTGGCGGGCTTTGCGCCGAACTGCAGCTGGGTGTCGTACGCCCCTGATCGGTGGCTCTCGCCTGCCCCGGCAACGGGGCATACCTGGGCGCGCGATTTAGCTATGCTAGGGCACTTTTTCCAGTGCCCGCTTTCAGAGCTACCAGGAACACCACCCATGGCAGACCGCGAAATCATCGTTCCAGCCTCCATGCAGAACATCGTCGAACGAGCGGGCTACGCGCCAGCTGTCAAGGTCGGGACGACACTGTATTGCGCAGGACAGGTCGGCCGCACAGCGGCCCTGGAAGTGATCCAGGATCCCGAGGCCCAGTTCCTCGCCTGCTGGGAAAACCTGCGCCTGGTTCTGGAAGCCGGTGGCTGCCGCTTTGACGACGTGGTCGACATGACCACCTATCATGTCAATATGAGCCAACACATGGCAGTCTTTCGAGAGGTCAAGAATCGTGTTTTTCCGCGCGGGCACTGTGCCTGGACGTCGATCGGCGTCTCGGAACTGGCGCACCCCGGCCTGCTGGTGGAGATCAAGTGCGTGGCGGTACAGCGCAGTTGAATCGTCCCTGCCTCATCCCTGGCACCCGACTTCGGTCGGTGCCGGCCGTTCTGACGCTACCGGTGCATTAACCTCCGGCCGCGTTGCTTTCATGGAATAGAGAATGACCCAACGATCCGTAATCAATGCCTCGGTCAGCCCCAAGGGCAGCCTTGAAACCCTTTCCCAGCGTGAAGTGCAGCAACTGAGCGAAGCCGGCTCCGGCAGCATCTACACGCTCTTTCGCCAGTGCGCCCTGGCCATCCTCAACACCGGCGCCCATGTCGACAATGCCAAGACCATCCTCGAAGCCTACAAGGACTTCGAGATCCGTATTCACCAGCAGGATCGCGGCGTACGCCTGGAACTGCTCAATGCCCCGGCGGACGCCTTCGTCGACGGCGAGATGATCGCCAGCACCCGGGAAATGCTCTTCAGCGCCCTGCGCGACATCGTCTACACCGAAAACGAACTGGGCAGCCAGCGCATCGACCTGGACAGCTCCCAGGGCATCACCGACTACGTCTTCCACCTGCTGCGCAACGCGCGCACCCTGCGCCCGGGCCTGGAGCCGAAGATGGTGGTGTGCTGGGGTGGCCACTCGATCAGCAGCGAGGAATACCAGTACACCAAGAAGGTCGGCCACGAACTGGGCCTGCGCAGCCTGGACATCTGCACCGGCTGCGGCCCGGGGGTAATGAAAGGCCCGATGAAGGGCGCAACCATCTCCCACGCCAAGCAACGCATCACCACCGGCCGTTACCTGGGCCTGACCGAGCCGGGCATCATCGCCGCCGAGGCGCCGAACCCGATCGTCAACGAACTGGTGATCATGCCCGACATCGAGAAGCGCCTGGAGGCCTTCGTGCGGGTCGGCCACGGCATCATCATCTTTCCGGGCGGTGCCGGTACGGCGGAGGAATTCCTCTACCTGCTGGGCATCCTGATGCACCCGGAAAACCGCGACCTGCCCTTCCCGGTGATCCTCACCGGCCCGCGCAGCGCCGAGGCCTACCTGCAGCAGCTGCATGCCTTCGTCGGCGCGACGCTGGGTGAAGAGGCGCACAAGCACTACCAGATCATCATCGACAACCCGGCGCAGGTCGCCCGGGAAATGGCCCAGGGCCTCAAGGCGGTCAAGCAGTTCCGCCGCGAGCGCAACGACGCCTTCCACTTCAACTGGCTGCTGAAGATCGACGAAGGCTTCCAGCACCCGTTCGACCCGACCCACGCCAACATGTCCAGCCTCAAGCTGCATCGCAACCAACCGCCCCACGAACTGGCGGCCAACCTGCGCCGGGCGTTCTCCGGCATCGTCGCCGGCAACGTCAAGGACAAGGGTATCCGCCTGATCGAAGAGCATGGCCCGTACGAGATTCACGGTGATGCCGAGGTCATGCAGCCGCTGGACAAACTGCTCCAGGCCTTCGTGGCCCAGCACCGGATGAAACTGCCGGGTGGCGCGGCCTACGAGCCTTGCTACCGAGTGGTCAGCTGACCGATCAGCGTTGAAGTCCTTGCTCATCGAGTTCTCCGATGAGCAAGACTTCAATTGATAATACTTCTCAATACTAGTAGAGTCGCGCCCGCTGTTCATGACTCACTTTCAGGGCGTCTCTACTCTTCACATGGCCGAGCCAGACTCCAAGCTCGATATCTACCTCGCCAATCGCCAGGCCCTGGTCGACTATGTCGCGCCTATCGTCGGCGGCCAGGCCCAGGCTGAAGACGTGGTACAGGATGCCTGGCTGCGTTTCGATGCGCGTGACACCCGCCCCGTGCAACGGCCGGTAGCCTACCTCTACCGCATCGTGCGCAACCTGGCCCTGGACCTGACTCGGCGCCTGCACAGCGACAAGTACCAGCCCGGCGGCGCCGAACTGCTGGAGACCCTGGTCGCAGCCACGCCATCGCCCGAACACCAGCTGTATCACCAGGACGAACTGAGCCAACTGGAAGACGCCCTGGCCGAGTTGCCCGAACGCACCCGCATCGCCTTCGAAATGCATCGACTGGGCGGCTGCACCCTCCAGCAGGTCGCCAACCACCTGGGCATCTCCGTCGGCCTGGCCCACTCGCTGGTACGCACCGCCCTCACCCATTGTGCCGAGCGACTGGGAGAAGGCGATGAGTAATGCGACAATGAGCCTCCATCAAGCCAGCAAGGACCGTGTGCCAATGAAGGCCTCCCTCACCGACGACCCGGTCTGGAACACCGCCCTGGACTGGCTCGAACGCGTCCAGCAAGCCCCGCAAGACACGGCCCTGCAAGCGGCCTGCGCCGCCTGGCAGGCCGCCGCGCCCGAGCATGCCGCCGCCTGGCGCAAGGCCGAGCGCGTCTGGCGTTTGAGCGGTGGTCTGTCCGCCCGCCATGCCGAGCACTGGAGCTCCGCCCCGGCGGTGACCAGCCAACAGCCGACGGCTGTACTGCCCATGCGGCGCATACCGCGTCCCCGGCGTCGGGCCTGGATCGGCACGGCGGTCGCCGCCGCCCTAGTGCTCGCCCTCCTGCCTGCGCTGCCCCACCGGCACGCCGACTACGCCAGCGGTGTGGGCGAGATGCGCCTGGTACAACTCAGTGACGGGACGCGGGTCACCCTCGGCAGCGACAGCGCCCTGGTCGATCACTTCAACGATGGCCAGCGCAATGTTGAACTGCTGCACGGCGAAGCCTTCTTCGATGTCACCCCGGACCCGCAACGCCCTTTCACCGTGACCGCCGGCAGTGGTGCGGTGCGCGTGACCGGCACCGCCTTCGAGGTACGTCTTGCGCCCGAGCGCCTGAACGTCGCCGTCACCCACGGTGCGGTCAAGGTCAGCGACGGGCGTCTGCATTCCGATGCGTTGGACACCGCTCTGACCGCCGGCGACCAGATACAGTTGGATTACGACGCCAAGCGCCTGCAGCGCAATCACCTGCAACCGACCCAGATCGCCAGTTGGCGGCAAGGACAACTGGTCGCCGATGACCAGAGCATCGGTGAACTGGTGAGTGAACTGCGCCGCTACCATCGCGGGCTCATCCTGCTGCCCGACGATGCCCTGGCCGCCGAGAAGGTCACCGGCGTCTACGACCTGCGCAATCCGCAGGCCGCACTGCGCGCCCTGGTCCAGGCCCATGGTGGCCAACTGCGGACTTGGTCCGACTATCTCTGGGTCATTTCGCGCTCCTGAAACCCTGGGCAGGCCGTTTGTTTACCGGCCTGCCCACCCTCCCGTGACACCCGCCTGAAATTATTTTCACTATTTTCTGAAAATTTCCCGAAGCACTGCGTCATTTGCCTGCGACGCACTTGAGATGCGTTCGCATTTTAGTTCGCGTATGCGTTCAGCAGTGCAACGGGGAGTAGCAACGAATGACGATTTCCAGGACGGCGCCTTTCGAACGAGCGACCGACAAACGACTGCTCGGCCGCTCCGGCCAGTGGCTGGGCGCCATGGGGCTGGTGGGAGTCCTGGTGAGTGCCAGTGTCTGCGCCGAAGACCTCAAGCAGCTCGCCGTGAGCCAACGCCTGGAACAACGTTTCGATTTTGACATTCCCGCCCAGTCGCTGGCCGGTGCCCTGATTGCCTTCGGCCAGCAGGCCGGCATCCAGATCAGCAGCGACAGCGCCCTGCTGCGCAACCGCGACTCCGTCGGTGCCCATGGCACCCTCTCGGCCCGCGATGCATTGGTCGACCTGCTGCACGGCAGCGGTGTGCGCTGGCAGCTCAACCCTGCCGCCGACACCCTGGTCCTCGAGGAAATTCCGGTAACCGACGCCTATCGCCAGAGCACCCATGAAGTACTGGTCACCGAGAACATCGTGGTGCTGGGCACGCCACAGGAAAGCGGTTTCCAGGGTGAAACGGTGATCGACCGCCGGGCCATCGAAGCCTTTCCCGGTGCCAACGGCGACATCACCACCCTGCTGCAGATGCACCCCAGCGTGAAATTTCGCGCCGACGAAAAGAGCTCCAACACCGCCGGTGAGATCGACCCCGCGGATATCAGCATCAACGGCGCCAAGTACTACCAGAACAACTTCATGATCGATGGGATCAGCATCAACAACGACCTGGATCCCGGCAGTCATACCTGGAACGACTACAACCGGATCGAGGGCCTGCCTAGCCGCGCCCACGGTATCGCCCTGGACGCCGACCAACTGGAGTCGGTCAAGGTCTACGACAGCAATGTGCCGGCCGAATATGGGGGATTCAATGGCGGGGTGGTGGATGCCATCACCCGCCGTCCAACCGAAGACCTGCATGGCAAGGTGTCGATGAACATGACCCGTTCGTCCTGGACCCGATTCCATATCGCCGACGACCAGCGCAGTACCTTCGAACAGTCGAGCGATGCACAGAACCAGCCGGAATTCCGCAAGTTCACCTACAAGGCTACCCTCGAAGGGCATCTCACCGAAAACTTCGGCCTGATGGCGAACTTCTCCCGTAAAACCTCGATCATTCCGCTCAATGCCTACGACAACGGTTACCAGAGCGGCACCGATGACGGAAAACACGATCAGCACCGACAGATCGACAACTACATTCTCAAAGGTTTTTGGACCCCCAGCGATCGCCTCGAAACCAAATTCAACATCACCCATGCACCGCAGGAAGGTGAATACTTCCGCTCCAACACCCGCGACTCGGCCACAGTGATTCACCAGGGCGGCTACCAGGCATCGCTGCAGGCGATCTGGCTCGGTGATCAGGCCACCTACACCCACAAGCTCGCGTATACCAACCTGGAAAGCTCGAGGACCTCCGACAGTAGCATCTACAAGTCCTGGCGCTGGTCCGAGGAGAAGAACTGGGGCAACCCGTATCGCAACGGAGTCCTCAGCACGGCGGCCACCAGTGCCGAAGGTGGCATGGGCGACTTGAACCAGACCCAGGTCGGTGCCACCTACAGCGTCAAGGCGGAATGGCTGCCGGTGCAGCTTTGGGGCACCAACCACAACTTCCAGACCGGCCTGGAACTGAGCCAGCAGACAGCGACCTACGAGCGCCCGAGCGATGTCTGGACCGCCACCACCCTAGGGGTGGGCGCCTCCAACGGCAGCCTGACCTGCAATACCGCCAGCGGAGCTCTCGACAGTGAATACTGCTCCATCGCCAAGAACCCGCTCGGGGCCTTGACTCGCCAGTACTTCCGCAGCTTGAACTACTATCGTGAAGGCAAGATCGAACTCACCGAACGGCGTTACGGTTTGTTTGCCCAGGACAGAATCGAGCTGGGCAAACTGACTCTGCGTCCGGGGCTACGCCTGGACGTCGACGACTACATGGACAAGAAAACCCTGGCGCCACGCTTCTCCGCGGAGTACGACGTCTTTGCCGACCGCTCCACTGTACTGACCGGTGGCCTGAACCGCTATTACGGACGCAACCTGTTCATCTACCGCCTGGCCGATGGACGGGAGGCACTGCGTTGGCGTCGTACCCGCGGCGCAGCCAGCGGCACCACCATTCCGGACTTCGCCGGCTGGGTCAACTATGGCGTCGACGAAAACTCGTTCCGCAAGCTGGACATTCCCTACGACGACGAGGTCATGCTGGGCATCAGCCAGCGCTGGTTCGATACAACCTTCGACCTCAAGTACGTGCACCGCCAGGGCAAGGACCAGGTGGTGCGCTCGACCGCAAGAAACCTCGACCTGCCGACCGGCGATGGAGTCAGCACCATCGCCAACTACTACACCTACACCAACAAGGGCAAAAGCGAGAGCGAGAACGTCAGCCTGACCGTCAGCCCGGACTGGCGAATCAAGGGCCTGGGAACATCAACCTCGATGCAACTGGCCTTGGACTGGAACCGTACCCGCAGTACCCACACAGACTATCAGCAAGTGCTCTCCGCCTCGGAAGTCGACGATAACGATGTTCTTTACGACGGTAAGGTGACCGCCTACAGCGAATTGCCTACCAGCGACTTCAACCGACCATGGACGGCCCGCCTGACTGCAATCACCGAGATGCCGGCCCTGCACCTGACCTGGAGCAACTTCCTGCGCTATCGCGGCCCATACCAGCAGATCGTCAACACCGGCAAGACCGCCAGCCTGCCCAACTCAGAAGGCGGCCTGACGACCTACGACGTCTACGAGGCCGCCACCGTCAAGGCCGCCCCCACCTGGGACACCCGCCTGTACTGGGAGATACCGACCGCTCACGAACAGGCAGTCTTCGCCGCCGTCGACATCACCAACGTCCTGGACAAGGTGTCGCCCATCGTCAGCTATTCCGGCACTACCACCTACGAGATCGGCCGTCAGTACTGGCTGGAAGTCGGCTACCGCTTCTAGGCGGTAGCCGTTCCCACAAGGCCGACCACCCCAACCGAAAACAGCCCGAGCCCTTCATGATCAAGACATTCTGTACAGGCCTGGCCGGCCTGCTGCTGTTGACCGCCTGCGCCTCACGGCCAGCCACCACCGAACTGCCCTGGGACGACCGCCTGCACCGCGGTACCCTGAGCAATGGCCTGGAGTACTGGCTGCTGCCCGACCACAGCCAGCCAGGCCGCGTCGACCTGCGCCTGCTGGTGAAGGCCGGCTCGGTGGACGAAAGCGGCGAACGCACCGGCGTTGCCCACCTGCTGGAACACCTCTCGTTCTATCAACGCGGCAGTCTGCCCGGTACCGTGCGCCAGAGCCTTTTGGCGGCAGGCTGGAAGCAAGGACAGAACTTCAATGCCGTTACCAGCAACGACCGTACCCAGTATTTCTTCAGCCCGGCCGCCGGCAAGGCGCAGTTGGAACTGGGCCTGCAAGCACTGGCCACTATCGGTGGCCCGGTGGACTTCACTGCTGCGGACCTACAGCAGGAGCGTCCGATCGTCCTCGAGGAATGGCGCGGCGGCCTGGGCGTCGCCCAACGTATGAACGAGCAACGCCGTGACGCCCAACGGGTCGGTTCGCGCTACGTCAATCACCCACCCATCGGTAGCAAGGAGGGCATCGAAACCGCCCAGTGGGCCGACCTGTCGACCTTTCACCAGCGTTGGTACGTGCCGGGCAACATGCAGTTGGTGATCACCGGCGATATCGACCCCGCCACCCTGCCAGCGCGCTTGGACCACTGGTTCGGCCAGTTGCCCACAGCCGCCACGCCCACCCGTGACTATCTGGAACTGCCCCTGCGCAAGCAATTGAACATCGCCCAGGTGCAGGACAGCCAGAGCGGCGGTAGCAACGTCGCCTTGATGTTCCGCTTCCACGAAGCCGATGCCCGGGCTGCCACCACCGAAGGCATGCGCCAGCGCCTGATCAACCGTCTGGTACTGTCACTGGCCCAACAGCAACTGGTTCGCCAGGGCCGCGAGAACGACTCGGGCGTACGCAGCCTGACCCTGCAGAAACACCTGATCGGCCAGGCCTCCACGGTGCTTGCGGTTGGTGCCGGGGTCAGTGCCAACGGCCATGAGTCTGGCCTGCAGAAAGTCCTTGAAGAGATTGCCCGCCTGCGCCGCAACGGTTTTGACGAGCAGCAGTTTCAGGAACAGAAGGCGGCGCTACGTGAAGTTGCCCAGAGCATGCTCAAGAAAGGCGACGATCGTGACTTCGTCGAATGGGTACGCCGCCTCAACGATGCCGCCGTGCAGGACAATCGCGTAGTCCGTCCGAGTACCATCGCCAACCTGACCCTGCACCTGCTCGACGATATCCGGCTCACTGAGCTGAACCAGCGTTGGAACGACTGGACCGACCAGCCGGATCGTGTCCTCCAGTACCAGGCACCCGGGCTCACGCCCGTGCAACTGCCCAGCGTCGAGCACGTAGAGTCTACCATTGCCCAGTGGCGGGCAGCCCCCCTGCCCCCAGCACCGGCCAAGGTCGAAGAGCCGGCCGAACTGCCGAGCCTGCCGATCCCGCAAACAGCGGGACAGGTGGTCAGCAAACAACACTTCGACGCCGAACAGGTCGAACACTGGCAACTGAGCAACGGCGATCGCTTGGTCTGGCTCAAGCGTGCCGGTGCTGGCGGCAAGGCACAGTTGCGCATCGACTCGCCCTCCGGCTACCTGGCCAAGGGACTGGTGCCGTGGCAAGCGCAGACGGCCGCACAACTGCTCTCACAGAGTGCGCCGCAAGGCTGGAACGAGGCTCAGTTGAAACGCTGGCGCAGCACCCAGGACGTCAGTCTCGGCCTGAGCAGCGAAGCCCTTCGGCTGACTTTCACCGGCCAGGCTTCGGGAGCCCGGCTGGAACCCCTGCTGGCTCTCTACAACACCTGGCAAACCCACCCCTGGATCGATCCGCAGGCCATGGACGATAGCCTGGAGCAAATGCGCGACGGCCTGTCACGCCAAACCGACAGCGTCTCGCTCCAGCAAACCCAAGCCCTGGCGCGGTTGCGCTTCGCGCCGCGATCAACCCTGCAACCCGATGCCGAACAACTGGCCACTGTGAGCCAAAAGGACCTGCTCGACCAATGGCAACGCATGAGTCGCAGCCCTGTCACCTACTACCTGATGAGCGATGTCGACGCCCAGCAACTGGAAGCTGGCGTCACTCGCTACCTGGCCAACATCCCACGCGGCCAGGCACTGTCATCCCGCGATGCTGCACCGCTCGCCGGAGCTCGCCGGAAAACCCTGGCAGTTGCCCTGGAACCACGGGCCAACCTGCAAGCCTACAGTTTCAGTGAAATGCCCTGGAGCCCGACGCAGGCCGCCGCCATCTCACTGCTTGGGCGCATGGCCCAAGAAGATCTCAAGGCCAAGTTACGCGGCGAGGCCGGTGGTGTGTATCGCCTGGCCTTCGACAGTGAGCTGGGTCAGGACACTCAGCGTATCGACAGCCGCCTGGCGTTCACCACCGACCCTCAGCGCCTGGATGAGCTTCGGCAAATGGCCGCCGACGTGCTCGCCCAACTGCCGCAACGCATCAACGCCGAGAGCGTCGCCGCCTTGCGCAAGCAATTGCAGGCCCAGGAACGCGAACGGCTGAACGATCCGCAGACCCAACTCCACCGGCTGATCCTCAGCGAACGAGCCTATGGCGATCCACGCTACCTGAGTGAGCAACGGCAACTGGCGCAGAGCCTGCAACCGGCAACCCTCAAGGCCTTGGCCAAACACCTCTGGAACCCGGCCAACCTGCGCGAATTGCAAGTACTGCCAGCCACCGGAGCACGTCCATGAACACCCTGCGCATCTTCTTCCGGCTGGCCTGGCCGTACTGGCGCAGCCGCCAGCAGTGGGTATCCTGGCTGCTGTTGGGCAGCGTGATCGCCATGGGCCTGCTGATCGTGCAGATCAACGTCTGGATCAACGCCTGGAGCAAGACCTTCTACGACACCCTGGGCGCCTTTGACACCTCGGCGCTGTATCGGTTGATGGGTGAATATGTGATCTATCTCGCCGCCTTCGTGCTGATCGCGGTGTACAAGAACTGGTTGCACAAGGCTCTCCTGCTGCGCTGGCGCCAGAGCATGACCGAGCAGGTCATCGGCCGCTGGCTCGATGATCATGCGTTCTATCGCATAGGTCACCAGGGCGAGCCGGACAACCCAGACCAGCGTATCGCCGAAGACATCAAGCGCCTGGTCGAGAGCAGTGTCAGCCTGTTGGTGTCGTTCATCACCAACTTCGCCCAGGCCGGAGCGTTCCTCGGCATTCTCTGGCAACTGTCCGGCACCCAGACCTTCAGCGCCGGCAGCTACAGTGTGACACTGGACGGCTACCTGGTCTGGATCGCAGCTATTTATACCGTGGTCGGCACGGCGATCACCCACTGGATTGGCCGGCCGTTACATCGCCTGAACTACGAGCAGCAGCACCGCGAGGCCGACCTGCGTGCCGACCTGCTGCGCAAGCGCGACAATGCTGAGCAGATCGCCCTGTATCGCGGTGAAACGGTGGAGGCGCATCAGCTCAAGGCACGTTTCGCACGAATCGCCGACAACTGGCGGGCACTGATGAACCGCGAGCGCGACCTGAACTTTTTCACCGTCAGCTACGACCGGATCAGCCTGATCATCCCGGTGTTCGCCGCCTTGCCCGCGTTCCTCGCCAAGACCATTACCCTGGGCGGGCTGATGCAGATCCGCAGTGCCTTCGGCGCCGTGCAGAACTCGCTTAGTTGGTTTATCGGCGCCTACCGGCTGATCATGGACTGGAGCGCCACGGTCGAACGCCTGGGGCAATTCCATAACGCCCTGGAGCAGGCGCACGCCGAACGCCCGCAACCCGCCGTCGGCAGCCGACTGCAACTGCGCTCGGCAAGCGTGCTGCTGCCCAATGGCAACCCGCTGCTGGAAGACCTGAGCCTGAACTTGCAACCGGGTACCTGGCTGCGCCTGGCCGGACCGAGCGGCCTGGGCAAATCGACACTGCTGCGTACCCTTGGCGGAGTCTGGCCCTTCCATTGCGGCCACTGGCAACTGCCTCCTGGCCGTAGCCTGCTGCTACCGCAAAAAGCCTATTTGGCCACTGATCGACTGGACCGACTGCTGGCCTACCCATCCAACGAGGTACCCGAGGAAAGTGAGCTGCGCGAGATACTGCAGGCAGTCGGCCTTGGCGTCCTGCAGGATCAACTGGAGCGCGAGACCGAATGGCCCCGCGAACTCTCGGGTGGCGAACAACAACGCCTGGCCTTCGCCCGTGCTCTGCTCTACCGACCTGACACACTCTATCTGGACGAAGCCACCAGCCAGTTGGATGAAGTCTCCGCCCGCTCGCTGTTGCTGCTGCTCAGAACGCACCTGCCCCAATGCAGCGTGATTGCCGTTAGTCACCAACCGGCAGTGCAGGCGTTGTTCGAACAGACATTGGACCTTCAGTCCCACCAACACAAGGCACCGGCCAAATACCTGGAACCGGAAGCGGCGCTCTAACTCCCTTGCCAGTGTTCTACATCAAGGACACTGGTAATACCCCCTCCCAATCGCCTGTGAGAAACCTCAACGGCTCGACTCTAACAATTGAAGGCCAAGGGAAAGCCCCCATTCTTGGCCCCTTAACATTTAAGCCGCTTTCAAAGAGGCCGTGGACGACTGCCTCCAGACCTGCCAGCAACTGAAGCAGGCTCCAGAAATACCGTGCAAGGGATCTTTCAACGTGCGAGTCGGGCATGACCTGCACCTGGCGGCAGCCCTGAGTGCCAATCGGCAGAACATGACACTCAATGACCTGACCCGCCAGGCACTCAGTGAATACCTGCAGCGTCGCGCCTGACCCTATCGCCGATCAGCGACTCGCCACCACGAACAACCGTGGGAACGGCAGCAGCACGCTGCCATCGGGCAGTGCCGGATAGGCTTCGCTGATCGCCGCCAGGTAGCGCTCCAGGTAGGCAGCCTTTTCAGCCTCGTCCAGCGGCGCCAGGTAGGGCCGCAATGCAGAGCCCTTGAACCACTCCACCACGGCTGCATGGCCACCCGCCAGCGGATGGTGGTAGGTGGTGCGCCAGACATCCACACTGGCGCAGTGCGGCTTCAGCAACTCGTAGTAGAAAGCCGCATCATGCCGCGGTGGATGCCGTACCGCGCCGATCTTCGCGGCCCAGGGGCCCTCGGCCGCTACCTCGCGCGCCAGCCTGTGGGACGGTTCCTGCATGTTGTCGGGGGTTTGCACCGCCAGGCTGCCGCCACTTGCCAATCGGCTCACCAGGCGCGGGTACAGGCTGGCGTGATCCGGCAGCCATTGCAGTGAGGCGTTGGCGAGAATCACGTCGAACGCCTGATCCGGATTCCAGGTGGCGATGTCGGCCAGCTCGAAACTCAAGCCGGGCAGGCGTGCCCGGGCGCTGACGAGCATGTCGTCGGAACTGTCCATGCCGGTGACGCGGGCCTCGGGAAAACGTTCGGCCAGCACCTCGGTGGAGTTGCCGGGCCCGCATCCCAGGTCCACCGCCACCCGCACGTCGCGGGTTGGAATCGCCGCCACCAGATCACGTACCGGGCGGGTGCGTTCGGCTTCGAAGGTTGAATACTGCTTGGCTGACCAGGTCATCACGCTTCCTCTTTGTGTTCAGGGAATGCGCACAGCGTAGGTTTTGCAAAGCATGATGACAAATGCCAATAATGACGAACTGCCATACCTTCAGGGTATCAAAATGCTTGAACTGCGTCGCCTGCAGGCGTTTGTCGCCATCGCCGAAGAAGGCCATATCACCCGGGCGGCCGAACGCCTGAACATGCAACAACCCCCCTGACCCGGCTGCTGCAGAAACTCGAAGCCGAACTGGGGGTGACGTTGATGGAGCGCCTGCCGCGCGGTGTGCGCCCGACCACCGCCGGCCTGGCCTTGCTCGAAGAAGCCCGGGACCTGCTGGCACGTGCCAACGCCGTACCCGAGATCGTCCGTCGCGCCGCCCGTGGCGAACAGGGCCGTCTCGGTGTCGGCTTTACCAGCTCGGCGGCGCTGCATCCGTTCGTCCCGGGGGTGCTGCGGCACTTTCGCGAGACCTTTGGCGGCGTCTCGGTCGCCCTGGAGGAAGCCGGCACTGGCGAATTGATGGATGCCCTGGTGCACGAACGCCTGGACGCGGCGTTCGTCCGCTCCCCCTTGAGCGGTACGCCAACCCTGCAAGCCGAACCGATCCTGACGGAGCCCATGTTGCTGGCGCTACCCATGGACCATCCCCTGGCACAGGACTCCGACACGGCGCTGCCCCTGGCCGCCCTGGCTGGTGAGGCTTTTGTCCTGTATCGGCGGCGAGTCGGCCTGGGGCTCTACGATGCCATCCTGGTGGCCTGTCGCGAGGCGGGGTTCAGCCCCCGGGTGATCCAGGAAGCGCCGCGCATGGCCGCGACCCTGAGCCTGGTCGCTGCGGGGCTCGGGGTCTCCATCGTCCCGGCGTCGATGCAGCGGCTGCGTGGCGATGGCATCGCCTACCGCCCCTTGAGCGGTTGCCCGGGATTGATGGCGCCGCTGCACCTGGCGACCCGGATCGGCGACAGCTCGGCGGTCCTGCGGCGCTTTCGCGAACTGGTTGCCCAGGCGGCCGCTGCCGAACACTGACCTCCCCTCAGTTCCCTCGCCCACCGGCAAACGACCACTCATCCGCCGCGGTGGTGGTGATCACCACCATCACATCCTCCGGATCCAACCCGGGCGCCACGTGCAGGCGTTCCACCAGGGTCCGGTAGAACGCCTGTTTCACTGACGTTTCCCGCTGCCGTCCGGCCGTAATCGCAATCAGCACGTAGTCGTGACTGCGTGGGCCGCCGAGGTAATGCGCGTCAAAAATCAGTTCGCCCGGTTCATGCTGATGAATGACCTGGAAACGATCCGTAGGCGGCACATCGAAACTCTCCACCAGTGCCTCATGCAGGCTCTGGGACAGCATCTTCAGATACTCGGGCGACTTGCCCCGATGCAACGAAATACGGGCGAAAGGCATGGCGGACAGCTCCAGGAATCGGGTTGACGCCAGCACGTTAACAAGCCACGATCGTGCCGAATATCAGATTAATCAGAACCAATAATCCCAATTAAGTGGACATTAATATCATGCGTCGCCAGACCTTCGACCTCGATGTCCTGCGGACCTTTGTCACCGGCGTGCAGTTGAACAGCTTCGCCAAGGCGGCCGAACGACTCGGGCGCTCGACCTCGGCCGTCAGCGCCCAACTGAAGAAACTCGAAGAGCAGGTCGGCAGCGCAGTGCTGGCCAAGTCGGGCCGTGGCCTGGTGCTGACACCACTGGGCGAAACGCTGATGAGCCAGGCTCGTCGCCTGCTGGAGCTCAACGACGAGATCTTCGACAGCCTGCATGAAGCCCAGGTTGAAGGCTGTGTTCGCCTGGGGCTGCAGGAGGATTTCGGCGAGCACCTGCTCAGCGACATCCTGCGCCGCTTCGCCAAGGCCCATCCGCGAGTCAGCCTGGAGGTGCGAATCGGCCGCAACGCCGAACTGCTCGGGCTGATCGAGCGCGGCCAACTGGACCTGGCGCTGGCCTGGGAAACCGCACTCGGCACGCCCTACTCCAGCCGAATAGGCGCTACGCCCATGCAATGGATCGGTCCCAGGGATCAGCCTCTCTACCAAGAGGGCGCACCGCTGCCATTGGTGATGTTCGATGCGCCCTGTGTTTTGCGCAGTGCGGCCACCGAAGCGCTGGACCAGGCCCGGATACCCTGGCGGGTGGCGCTGACCAGCCCCAGTGTCGGCGGCATCTGGGCCGCCGTGACGGCGGGACTGGGTGTCACCCTACGCACCCGTATCGGCCTGCCCGAGCACCTGGCTGTATTGCCAGGATTACCCAGCGTACCCAGCCTGGGTTACGTGCTGCACCGCGCCGTGGCCGAACCAGTGGGAGCGGTCAGGCAACTGGCGTCATTGATCCAGGGCAGCCTGCAGGAGCAGGCCTTTCACTGCTCGAATTCCAGCAAGGATTGACAAACCCGGCGCCAGCTCTTAAAACTGGACACCTGATCCAGGGTGTAAACAAATATGTCCGCAACGCTCAACTCTTTCGCTATCGCCGTTGGCTTGAAGGCCAAGGCTGTCGCGTGCGTTGCGTTCGCCCCTAAATCGAAGAAACAGTCGCTCATGTGACCGGGGCGCGCTGTCCCGTCAGATGAGCTGACAGGACATTGAGCGCGACGGACACCCTCCCTCCTCCCAACTTCCTTCTACGCTTCTGACGGTGACGAAACGGTCAACCATCAGGAGAAAGTGCATGTCAGCGTTTCAAGGTATCTGGGTTCCCATCGTCACGCCGTTCATCAATCAGGCGATCGACTTCGTCGCGCTGCGCCGGTTGGCCAGCCATCTGCTCGAATGCGGCGTCGACGGCCTCGTGGTCTGCGGCACTACCGGCGAAGCCGCCGCCCTGGGCAAGCACGAGCAACTGGCAGTGCTGGATGCGGTGCTCGAAGTGGCCGAGCCACACCAGGTGGTGATGGGCCTGGCCGGCAACAACCTCACCGAGCTGCTGCAGTTCCAGGGCGAAATTCTCAAGCGTCCGGTGGCCGGCCTGCTGGTGCCCGCGCCCTACTACATCCGTCCGTCTCAGGCCGGCCTGCAGGCGTTCTTCAAGACGGTTGCCGATGCCTCCAGTGTCCCGCTGATTCTGTATGACATTCCCTATCGCACCGGCGTGAGCTTCGAACAGGCGACCCTGCTCGACATCGTTTCCCACGACAACATCGTCGCCATCAAGGACTGCGGCGGCAACCTGAACAACACCCTGGCATTGCTGGCCAGCGGCAAGGTCGATGTGCTGTGCGGCGAAGACAACCAGATCTTCAACGCCCTGTGCCTGGGCGCCAGCGGCGCGATCGCCGCCTCGGCGCACGTTCATCCCGAGCGGTTCGTGCAATTGTTCCGGCAGGTCCGGGAACAGCAGTTGGCCGCCGCGAGAACCACCTTTTTCCAACTGACCCCGCTGATCCAGAGCCTGTTCGTCGAACCCAATCCCGCGCCCGTGAAAAGTGTACTGGCCCTGCAGGGGCTGATTCGAGACGAGTTGCGTGCACCCATGCTCGCCAGCAGCCACACGCTGGTCGAGCGGCTGCAAGGGATCCTGACGGCCCTCAAGCAGGTGTCGCGCTAGACGCCGAGGCGTTGCCCGGGCAGGATTCGCCGATCAGCCATCAATCAGGGAAGTCGAGATGTTCTACCGAATCGCCGCCGACGCCGTGGTGTCGTTTCACCTGCTGTTCATCCTGTTCGTGCTGTTTGGCGGACTGATGGTGCTGCGCTGGCGCTGGTTGATCTGGCTGCATCTACCTGCCGCCACCTGGGGCGTGCTGGTCGAAGCCCTGCACCTGGAATGTCCGTTGACCCGCTGGGAAAACCTCTTTCGCCAGGCCGCCGGACAAGGCGGCTATGGCGGCGGCTTCATCGAGCACTACCTGATTCCACTGATCTATCCAGCCGGCCTCACACCGGCGATACAACTGGTACTGGGCAGCATCGTGCTGCTGCTCAACCTCATCGTCTACCTGCGGATCTTCAGGACCCGACGCCCGCGAGCCGCGTTCTAGAGCACCGGCGGGCACACCTGCGACGAAACGGCGCTGGTGCCGCCTGCGGATTGACCCGCCCGAAAAACCACCATATAGTGTGCCGAAATCAAAGAAAAACACTACATGATGTGCCACGCTTCTCCTACGGCACTATCATCATCCTGGATCACCAGGGTTTGCCGATTGCCTGCTTGTGCTGTGAATCCTGTTGAACGGGAGTTGCAAACACGTGTCTACCTGCCTGCTCGAAAGGCAGTGAACCAGGCCTACAAACACCCCTCTTTACAAGGAATATCCGATGCTCAGCTGGGACGAATTCGACAAGGAAGACGGTGAAGCGACCGCCAAGAGTGCCGTTGTCGGTCAAGCCGCCGAAGCCACCATTGACCGCCTGGACAGCGCCGGCGGTGCCGCCGCCCTCGAAGCCCGTGCCGTGACCGCCAGCGACTCCGCCGCGATCATCCGCGCCAAGGCCGCCCTCGACGCCCTCGACGTCGCCGAAGGCCTGGCTGAACTCGAAGGCGCCTCGGCCCGTGTCGCGGTCGATGAGAAGCGCATGATCAACTGCCGCGCCGACCTCAACCAGCTCGTCCCCTTCAAGTACGACTGGGCCTGGCAGAAGTACCTCGACGGCTGCGCCAACCACTGGATGCCGCAAGAGGTCAACATGACCGCCGACATCGCCCTCTGGAAAAACCCGGAAGGCCTGACCGACGACGAGCGTCGCATCGTCATGCGCAACCTGGGCTTCTTCTCCACCGCCGACTCGCTGGTGGCGAACAACCTGGCCCTGGCCGTGTACCGCCTGATCACCAACCCCGAGTGCCGCCAGTACATCCTGCGCCAGGCCTTCGAAGAGGCGATCCACACCCACGCCTACCAGTACTGCATCGAATCGCTGGGCATGGATGAAGGCGAGATCTTCAACATGTACCACGAGATTCCCTCGGTGGCGAAAAAGGCCGCCTGGGGCCTGAAGTACACCCGCTCGATCTCCGACCCGCAGTTCAACACCGGCACCGTCGAGACCGACAAGGAACTGCTGCGCAACCTGATCGCCTACTACTGCGTGCTGGAAGGCATCTTCTTCTACTGCGGCTTCACCCAGATCCTGTCCATGGGCCGTCGCAACAAGATGACCGGCGTCGCCGAGCAGTTCCAGTACATCCTGCGCGACGAGTCCATGCACCTGAACTTCGGCATCGACGTGATCAACCAGATCAAGATCGAGAACCCGCACCTGTGGGATGCCGAGATGAAGGAAGAAGCGACCCAGATGATCCTGCAGGGCACCCAGCTGGAGATCGAATACGCGCGTGACACCATGCCGCGCGGCGTGCTGGGCATGAACGCGGCGATGATGGAGGACTACCTCAAGTTCATCGCCAACCGTCGCCTGTCGCAGATCGGCCTGAAGGAAGAGTACCCAGGGACCACCAACCCGTTCCCCTGGATGAGCGAGATCATGGACCTGAAGAAGGAGAAGAACTTCTTCGAAACCCGTGTGATCGAGTACCAGACCGGTGGTGCGCTGAGCTGGGACTGATTCGTCCCGCACGAAGCGACCGCGACACCCGAAGCCCTGAACCTGGTTCAGGGCTTTTTCATTGGCGACACCCGGCCCCCTACAACCTTTATTTCAGCAATTTTCGTTGTATAGACGTCTGGGCCGGCATCAAGACTTGATCAGTCCTGGCATCGGTATATCAATGAGCTACACAAAATCTCATCAGCTAAACATGAGTGCTTCATTCTGGACGCTGCCTGCCAGAAAGCAGAAGAGCTCGTTCTGGACAAGCGCATGTTCATGCTCGATGACAGTGCATTCGACTCATTCGAAATAGCGTTGGAAGCCAACCCGGCACGAGGGAACCGGTGTCTGCAAAAACTCCTGGCAAGGCCAAAACGCTGGAACTGAGTGCTCCACAAAGGCTGGATGAACAGCACGATCTGAGCAATTTCGATTGCGCAGAGAATTCGATAAATGAATACCTCTTCAACAAGGCACACAAAGCCCAAGCCGCCAAACACGCGGTAGTCCATGTGGTTTGCCTGAAAGACACCCAGAAGGTCATGGGTTACTGCACTGTATCCATCCTTGCGAAGCAGTGGGATCCACCGCCGTGCCAGTCCATCCACTCAATGAAAGACTCGCCGATTTTCACGCGAGACATGCCGGCTTCGTTTCCTGCCCCGGCCTGTCGCTCATCACCCTGATGCTTGCACCGCAATGGCCCGCTCTAGAGCCATCATCGCCATAATGCACCACCTCTGGTCGGCAAGTCGTATTCCGACAAAATCGTGTCGTTTCTGATCGCTCCGTCAACGTCGGCAAATCCAATAATTCACCCCACAGACCGGTCTTCCGCCATAGGCCGGTCCCGCGACACCGCGAGTATGCAGCCTCGCTTCACAATTCCAACGCTGCGGCGCCTTTCCGAACCGGATAACCGGTCGCAGACAACCATATGACTCAGAACCTATGGACCCGCGCACACGAGCGGACCATCTCTGTGTGCGCAACAATTGTGAAGATTTGACTGCCATGACTACTACATCGATTTCCAGTGCCGGTTCTGCAACCGGTCACCGTAATGCTCTGCTCGTCGCCCACATCGCCGCGGTCCTGTTCGGGCTGACCGGTATTCTCGGCGCCCTGATCAAGGCCGACGCCAGCGTGATCACCTTCGGGCGCGCCACCTTCGCCTTCATCGCCCTCGGCTTCGTCGCCGGGCTCAAGGGCACCCGCCTGCTGGACGCACTGACCTGGCGCAACCTGCCGATTATCGGCCTGACTGGCACGCTGCTCGCCGCGCACTGGGTCACCTTCTTCATCGCCGTGAAAGTCGGCGGTGTAGCCGTGGCGACCCTGGGTTTCGCCGCCTTCCCGGCGTTCATCGCACTGATCGACCTGCTGGTGTTCCGTGACCGGATCGGCGCCACCGAAAGCCTGCTGCTGCTGATGGTATCGGCCGGCCTGGTCCTGGTAGTGCCCTCCTTCGACATGGTCGACAAGGGCACCGTCGGGCTGATCTGGGGTCTGGTTTCGGGCCTGTCGTTCGCCCTGCTGACCGTCGCCAACCGTCGCAACACCAGCGGCATGAACGCCATGCAGACCTCGTTCTGGCAGAACTTCGTGGTCGCGGCACTGGTGGCGCCCTTCGCCTTCAGTCACCTGGCGAACACCAGCCTGCGCACTGACGACTGGGTCAACCTCGCAGTACTGGGTATTTTCTGCACCGGACTGTCGCAGTTCCTGTTCGTGAAGAGCCTGGAGGGTCTGCAGGCCCGCACCGCCGGCATGATCATCGCGCTGGAGCCGGTGTATGCGATCGCCTGTGCCTGGTGGCTGTTCAGCGAACAACCTTCGCTGCGCATGGCCGGCGGTGCCGCGCTGATCGTGTTGGCAACCATCATGAGCGCATGGCGCAAGGCCTCTGCCCATTGATGGCGTGATACCGCTTGCGCTGATCCGAGCAAACCGCTGGCCACACAATGGCCGGCGGTTTTGTCATCTGGAAAAAGGATCTGCGCGGTACAACATCCTGCGCAGTCACCCTCGCGTCAGGCGTGGCCGCGAAAACGCAGAATTCGCGCCCCATCAAACGGGTCGATGAGGTAATGCGCGTGGACACCGAACGTTTCCAGCAGGCGCTCGGGGGTCAGTACGTCGTAGGGCTTGCCCAGGGCCACCAGGCAGCCCCGGTCGAGGATCGCCAGACGATCGCAGGTCAGCGCCTGGTTGAGGTCGTGCAACGCCACCAGGGTGGTCACCGGCAAGGCCTGCACCTGACGCAACAGGCTCAATTGGTGCTGGATATCCAGGTGGTTGGTGGGTTCGTCGAGCAGCAGCACCTGCGGGCGCTGTGCCAGGGCCCGGGCGATATGCACACGCTGGCGCTCGCCACCGGAAAGCTCATGCCACAGACGCTTGCGCAGGTGCAGCGCATCGGCATCGGCCAGGGCCTGCTCGACGATGGCGCGATCCTGCGCCCCGAATGGCGCCAGGGCTGACAACCACGGCGTGCGCCCGAGGGCCACGGCTTCGAAGACACTGATCGCCTCCCCTGTATCGGCCTGCTGTTCGACCAGCGCGAGCACCTGTGCAACGCGTCGTCGGGACAACCGCGCCATGGGCTCGCCCAACAGATGAACACTGCCCAGGCTGGGCGTGCGCAAACCCGCCAGCAGCTTGAGCAGGCTCGACTTGCCCGAACCGTTGGGCCCCACGATACCCAGCGTCTCGCCAGGGAAAACCGTCAGTTCGATATCCCGCAATACCTCACTGCTGCCCAGGCGCAGTCCCAGGCCAAGACAGGACAGCGGAGCCATGTTCGTGCGGGTCATGACCGTCATGAATGCCTCCTGCGGCTGATCAGGATCAGGGCGAACACCGGGGCGCCGATCAGTGCGGTGACCACGCCGACCGGAATCACCTGCCCCGGAATCAGGATGCGCGAGCAGATGTCAGCCAGCACCAGGAAAAGTGCACCACCCAGCGCACTGGCCGGCAACAGCCGAGCGTGACCGGGCCCCAGCAGCAGGCGCAAGGCATGTGGAATGACCAGCCCGACAAAACCGATGGCTCCCACGATGGACACCATCACCGCCGTCACCAGCGACACGCCAGTGATCAACAGCAACTGGGTGCGCCGCACCGGGATGCCCAGCGAGGCCGCCGAGTCGGCACCAAAGGTAAAGGCATCCAGCGCGCGCCGATGCCACAGGCAGACCAGCAGCCCGGCCAACGCCACCGGGACGGCCAGCCACACCGATGGCCAACGCACGCCGCTGAGATTGCCCAGCAGCCAGAACAGGATGCCGCGGGCCTGCTCGGCGGTGGCCGACTTGGTTACCAGGAAGGCCGTCAGCGCATTGAACAGTTGCGATCCGGCGATACCGGCCAGGATCACCTGGGCATTGTTGCTGCTCGCCCCGGCCGCGCGCGATAGCAGCAGAACCAGGACAAAGGCGCACAAGGCCCCGATGAAGGCGCCGCCGGACAGCGATAACGCTGCGCCACCCAGGCCCAGCAGCCCCACCGCCACCGCTCCGCTGGAGGCGCCCGCCGAAAGGCCGAGCAGGTACGGTTCGGCCAGGGGGTTGCGCAACAGCGCCTGGAGAACCACGCCACAGGTCGCCAGCCCCGCGCCGCAGGCCGCTGCGACCAGGGTGCGGGTCAGGCGGTAGTTCCAGATGATGCCCGCATCGATCGGCTCGACCGGATAACCGGCCTGCCACAGCTGGTTGGCCAGTACCTGGTAGATCAGGCGTGGCGACAGGCTGGTCTCACCGATGGCAATCCCCGCCAGCAAGGCCGCGAACAAGGCGACCAGCGCCAAGAGGCTGTAGGGCAGCAGGCGGCTCTTCACTCTGGCGCCTTACCCGTGGCGATGGCCGTGGACAGGGTTTCCAGCCCGCGGAACAGGCGGATGCCGGCCTGCATGGCATCCGCATCGAGGATCACAATGCGGTTGTTCTTCACCGCATCCATGTTCCTGGCCACCGGATCATTGCGCAGGAATTCGAGTTTCTTGCGGTAGTCGTCCGCCGGGAAGCGACGACGGTCCATCCGGGCGATGATCAGCCAGGTCGGATTGGCCTTGGCCAGGGTTTCCCACCCCACGGTCGGCCACTCCTCATGGGACTCGACGACGTTGCGCACACCCAGGGTCTGCAGCATGAAATCGGCCACGCCCTGGCGACCAGCCACGTAGGGATCGGTCGCCAGGTCGGCACTGGAGAACCAGAACAGCGCACTGGTGCCGGACAGATCCTTGCCGGCCAGCTGCCTCTTCGCCTTGTCCAGGCGGGCCTGCAGGTCGGCATTGAGCGCGACACCACGATCCTGCACGTCGAAAATCGTCGCCAACTGGCTGATGCTCTTGTAGATGCTGTCGACCTTGAACGGCTGCAACCGGGTGCCATCGGCGCCGACCAGGTTGTCCTTGCCTTCGCAGTCCGAAGGCAGCAGATAGGTCGGGATCTTCAGTTCGCTGAATTGCTCACGGGTACCGACCGAGCCCTGCGGCCCGACCATCCATTCGAACTGTACCGCCACCAGTTGCGGCCGCTTGCCCACCACGGCCTCGAAGCTCGGGTCGTTGTCGGCCAGGCGCTCGACCTTGTCGTTCTGCGCCTGGAACTCGGGCAACACGTTGTTGAACCACAGCGAGGTGCCGACCAGCTTGTCACCCAGGCCCAGCGCATAAAGCATTTCGGTGCCGGCCTGGCCGATGGTGACCGCACGCTCGGGCGCCTGGGCGAAGGTCTGCGGCAGGCCACAGTTTTCCACGGTCAGCGGGTACTGGGTGGCAGCGGCCTGGGCCAGGCCGGTGAGGCTGAGGCCGGCGAGCAAGGTGGCGAAGCGAGGCAGCATGGTGGGCGATCTCCTGTCGGGCAGTACACGAAGTGGACGCATGGACAGGCATCGCCACCCTGGCGTGATGCCAGGCGTAGCCCTTTACAGGGGAGATGGCCATCCCGGACACCCCGCCGGTTGGTGAATGTAGGCCGGCAGGTCTCCTGACTGGTGCGTCCTGGCCCGCCTCCGGCCTTCCCGAATCGCAGGGATCCAGTGGCATCGTTGGAGTGGGCTCGGCACCTACAGTTGCGGGGGCAGTTCCGTTTGGTCCGCCATGATCGGCGGCCCGGGATTCCCTATTATTTCCGAGTGGAAACCGGCGGTCGGCATGGTAGAGCATCGGCTCGCAATTGGGAACGCATCAAGAACAGCTCTCATTTTCTGAAAACCCATCTCGGCGCTTTCTGAAACGCCAATTTCTCGACTCGTTCGAGAATAATTGCAGCCATCTAAAGGATTTTTCCTACATATTTCCCGTTGATTCAGCGCTCCTCGACGCCTAATCTTTCCGTGTTGCTGCCAATTCAGCAACCGGGCTTGGACACCCGAATTTGGAAACAAGCGCACATCGCCGCGTTCGCGGTATTCTTGTGCTCGCTTTATGGCGAGCTGTGCGCGGGACACCTGTGATGGGTGTGCCGGGTTCTTGTTTCCCCGGTTGTCCAACCTGCGTACGGTTCGCCACCCTTTCGCTTGGACACGAAAGATGGCGGGCATTCTCAGTTGCTCTGAAACAAGGATTGAGCGATGACCAAGAAAATCACCCCAGACCCACCGCCCTGCCGCACTTCGAGTCCCACTGAAAAGAGCGACTTCCTGCGCAACGCCATGTACAGCGCCCTGGACCAGATCAACTCGGAGCCACCGCCGCCCGAGCCACTCGATGCCTTCGCCACAACTGCCTTCAACATCACCAGCGACTCCGCCGGCAAGCCCGCGCTCTTTGCCATTCAACCCGGCGTCACCGCCAAGGTCGCCTTGGCCCGGGTATCGGACCTGCTCAAAAGCGCCGAATTGAACGCCGACGAAATCGGCCCGCACCTCGACGGCATTGACCGTGAGTTGTTCAGAGGGATGCTGCAATCGCTGGAGTTGTCGCGGGCGATCGTGGACTCGCTGCTGGCAGCGACAGCGTTGCCCGCTTGCACCTGACTAAATGACATACCAGCAGTCGTCTACAGAAGTAGCGACTGGCGCTGACAATGATCGTTCCCACGCTCCGCGTGGGAATGTCTCCGAGGACGCTCAGCGTCCGCCCTGGTGACGCTAAGCGTCACGTGCTGCATTCCCACGCAGAGCGTGGGAACGATCTGATGCGGAGCGTGGGAGCGATCGGAAGTCCGCTGCCCGGTGCTGGGAGCCCACAGCAAGTGCTCGGCGGTGGCGCCCATCGAGAGGTTGCCGGTTTCGGCATAGGCCTGGGAGCGACTGGCGCTGGCTCTGAAAATGACTCGCGGGCGCTAGCTGGAACAACGATCGTTCCCACGCTCCGCGTGGGAATGCCTCCGAGGACGCTCAGCGTCCGCCCTGGTGACGCAGAGCGTCACGTGCTGCATTCCCACGCAGAGCGTGGGAACGATCTGATGAGGAGCGTGGGAGCGATCTGATGCGGGGCGTGGGAACGATCGGAAACCGGTACGCTGAATCAGTCCTGCTTCGCCCCCATGTACAGGTCGAAGTTCTTGATGTGATCGTCAAGGTTGTCCTCGAGCATCAGCCGATACTGATCACAGAAATACTTCAGCATCGCCTCACGCGCCTGGGCCATTTCTTCGCCGGACTTGAAACCGCGCGCACTGACCCAGGCATTGAATCGGGTGGTGCCGAACATCATCGAAGCATTGACCTTGCCGAAGTTCTCGACCTGCTTGAGCTGTTCGTTGGACAGGTTGATGTGCTCGTCCGCACGGTCGTAGAACGATTCGTCGATGGTTTCTGACATGGCAGGCTATCTCTGGATGAAAAACGCTGTATGGGACCAGCCTTCCCGCCTTCTGTCCAGAACCGTTCAACTTGCCAGCCGATCGGCGACCTCCCGGGCCACTTCGATGAAGGCACGTGCCGCCGCACTCTGGTAGCCACCCTTGCGCTGCATGAGTACCGCCGTGCGCTGCAGGCGCAGCGGCTGCAGTTCGATCGCCACCAGATCCGGGTGCGCCAGGGTAATGGCCGCAGGCAGCAAGGTCGACAGCCCGGTCCGACGCACCATCTCGATCACCGCACCAATGGCGTTGGCCTCCATCTGTACACGCGGATGAATGCCGTGCTGATGGCAATAACGATCGATCTGCTCACGGGTCGCGAACTCGGCACTGAGCAGCACCAGCGATTCGGCACTCAGCGCCTCCAGCCCCAGGGTGCGCTGCCCGGCCAGCGGGTGTCTGGCGTTGACCACCAGGGCCAGCGTTTCAACCAGCAGCGGCTCGGCCTCGATATCCTGGGCATGCACTTCCTCAAAGGCGATACCCACCTCCAGTTGATCGGCCAGCAACTGTTCCTCCATGGACTCCTGGGCGATCTCGCGCATGTTCAGGGTGATGTTCGGATAGCGCTGGTGGAAGGCCTCGACCAATGGCCCAACCAGGTAGGTGGTGAACGTCGGCGTCACCGCCACCCGCAGTGACCCTCGGCTCAGGTCACCCACATCATGCAGGGCACGCCTGGCCTCTTCCAGCTCCTGCTGGGCCCGGCGGGCGTAGCGCAGGTACACCTCGCCGCTATCGGTCAGCCGCGTGGAACGTCCGGAGCGGTCGAACAATTGCACACCCAGGCCATCCTCCAGTTGCCGCACCTGCTGCGACAACGCGGGCTGGGATACGTACAGGGCCGCTGCCGCCCGGGTGAAACTGCCGTGTTGCGCCACGGCGAGAAAGTACTGGATGTGCCGGGCAAGCATCGCCTCACTCCATAAGATTATCTGATGCACTCCATCATAAATGAGACTTTTATCTTATGTCATGCGCTGCGTAACCTCTGCTCCATCGCAATGCGAACCAGAGGAATCAGCCATGAAAGACATCATCGAAGGTTTTCTGAAATTTCAGCGTGACGCCTTTCCCGAACGCATCAAGCTGTTCAAGGACCTGGCCAACCAGCAGAGCCCGCGGGCGCTGTTCATCTCCTGCTCCGACAGCCGCCTGGTCCCCGAGCTGGTCACGCAACGCGAACCGGGCGACCTGTTCGTCATTCGCAACGCCGGCAACATCGTACCGTCCTACGGCCCCGAACCAGGCGGTGTGTCGGCCTCGGTGGAATACGCCGTCGCCGCCCTGCAGGTGTCGGACATCGTCATCTGCGGGCACTCCGATTGCGGCGCCATGACCGCCATCGCCACCTGCAAATGCCTGGACCACATGCCCGCCGTGGCCGGCTGGTTGCGCTACGCCGACTCGGCACGGGTGGTCAACGAAGCCCGCCAGCATGCCGACCAACCGGCCAAGGTCGATGCGATGGTCCGTGAAAACGTGATCGCCCAACTGGCCAATATCCAGACGCACCCCTCGGTACGCCTGGCCCTCCAGGAAGGTCGCGTGACCCTGCATGGCTGGGTCTACGACATCGAGAGCGGCCGGATCGACGCGTTCGATGGCAGCAGCGGCCGGTTCGTGTCGCTGGTGGACCACCCGGATGCCCGCGCCGTTTCCCATTGAACCGCAATCACCGAATACTTTTTTCAACCAAGGAGACAACACCATGATCCAGTCGCAAATCAGTCAGAACGCCCGTCTTGCCCTGAGCGAAGTCATTCTCCTGGCCAAGGCCCGCAAGGACCTCTCGTTCGCCCAGATCACCGAGGGCACCGGCCTGTCCGAAGCCTTCGTCACGGCCGCGTTGCTCGGCCAGCATGCCCTGCCGCTTGCTGCTGCCCAGGTGGTGGCCGACAAGCTGGGCCTGGACGCCGACGCTGTCCTGCTGCTGCAGAGCATTCCGCTGCGCGGCAGCATCGAGAATCGCGTGCCGACCGACCCGACCATCTACCGTTTCTACGAGATGCTGCAGGTCTACGGCACCACGCTGAAGGCACTGGTCCACGAGAAGTTCGGTGACGGCATCATCAGCGCCATCAACTTCAAGCTGGACATCAAGAAAGTCGAGGATCCGGAAGGCGGCTCGCGCGCCGTGATCACCCTGGACGGCAAGTACCTGCCGACCAAGCCGTTCTGATCCGCCGCTGAAACGGTCCGGCTGCCGCTATGGCGCCGGACCCGGCAGTCAGTATTGCGCAACAGTCCCTTGCAGAACGGTCTCCACCCGCCCACTCAAGATCACCCCGCCACTGCCATCCCACTGCACGCTGACCGTGCCACCGTCGCACTGCACCTGGACGCGCTCGTCCAGCAGGCCACGGCGAATGCCGCCGACCACCGCGCCACAGCAGCACGAACCCGAGCCCTGGGCGATGCCGCCACCACGCTCCCAGATGCGCAGGCGGATATGACTGCGGTCGATGACCTGGACAAAATGCACGTTGGTCTTTTTCGGAAACAACGGATCGGTTTCGATCCTCGGCCCCCACTCGGCCACATCGATAACTGAAAGATCGTCGACGAAGAAGGTGCAATGAGGATTGCCCATGCTGCAGGCCACCGGGCTGCCGGCGATAGGCAGGTTCAGGGTGTCCATCGCCTCGGCCAGAGGAACGCTCTGCCAGTCCAGCGATGGTTTGCCCATGTCCACCGAGATAGCCCCACCCTCCTCGCGCACGCAGGTCAGCAGTCCACGATTGCTCCTGAGCACCACCGACGAGCTGCCGGCCTCGCGCATCAGCGTATCGGCCACGCCCCGGGTGGCGCTGCCGCAGGTGTCGAGGGGTGAACCATCGGGGTTCCAGAACACCACGCGGGCGGCTGCATCCTCACAGTCGAGCACCACCGCCAGTTGATTGAAACCTATGCCGCGATTGCGGTCGCCCAGGCGCCGAGCCACCGCACTGGTGATCGGATCAGTTTGGCCACGGCGGTCGATGATGACAAAATCGTCGCCATGGGCATGCATCTTCACAAAGCTGAGGGTCATGCGCGCTCCTGTCGGCACTCGGCAAACGTCAAGCATAAGGGGATGGTGATCAGGCCGTCACTCTGCGGGGCTGCGGTTCGCCTGAACCTGGTCTTCGAGCAGTTGCACGAACACCGACAGGTTCTGCGACACCGTACCGCGACGCCAGATCAGCCAGGTCTGCAGGTAACGGAAATCCGGCGACATCGGCCAGACGCTGACGGTGCTGCAGCCCGGCATGCTCTCGAGCATGCTGCGCGGCATCATCGCCAGTCCGGCACCGGCGCTGACGCAGGCCAGCATGCCGTGGTACGACTCCATCTCGAAGATCTTGCCGGGCACCGCCGCATCGTGACTGAACCAGCTTTCGAAGTGGTGGCGGTACGAGCAGTTGGCCCGGAACGCATAGATGCTCTCGCCGTTCACATCGGCACCGCGGGTGATCGGCGCATGCTGCAGCGGTGCGATGATCACCATCTCCTCATCGAACACCGGCACGCCTTCCAGGGTCGGATGCAGGATCGGGCCGTCGACGAACGCCGCCACCAGTCGCCCGGACAGTACCCCTTCGATCATGGTCCCGGAGGGACCGGTGGACAGATCCAGCTCGACCTTGGCGTATTGCTGGTTGTAGGCCGCCAGCACAGCCGGGATGCGCACGGCCGCCGTGCTCTCCAGCGAACCGAGGGCGAACGGGCCCTGGGGCTCTTCCCCGGAGACGGTCAGGCGGGCTTCGGCCACCAGGTCGAGGATGCGCCGGGCGTAGTCCAGGAAGCTCCACCCTGCCGGGGAGAGGCGCAGTCGGCTCTTCTCGCGGATGAACAGCTCCACCCCGAGATCCTGCTCCAATTGCTTGATGCGGGTGGTCAGGTTCGACGGCACCCGGTGAATGAGTTGCGCAGCAGCACTGATGCTGCCCTGCTCGGCAACGGCCTTGAAGATTTCCAGCTGGACCAGATCCACGTCATTCTCCAATCGTGAATGAATGGCTCAGTATTATTCAGTTTCCATAAAAACAACAGCGCCGTAATCTGGCTCCATAACCCACCCAGCAGGACGGTGCCATGACTACTGTGTCGAACCAGACCCACGCTATTTCGATCAACCCCTTCAATGGCGAGCAGATCGGCCACTATGCCTACGAGTCTGCCGAACAGCTCGACGCAGCACTGGCCCGCTCCGCCAAGGCCTATGCCGGCTGGCGCCGCACCAGTGTCGCCCAGCGCGCGCAACGGATGATCGCCCTGGCCAAGGCCCTGCGTGACGGCGCCAGCCAGATGGCCGAAATGATCAGCCTGGAAATGGGCAAGCCGATCACCCAGGCCCGTGGCGAAGTCGAGAAATGCGCCCAGCTCTGCGAGTGGTACGCCGAACAGGGCCCGGCCATGCTCGCACCTGAGCCGACCCTGGTGAACAACGGCAGCGCGCGTATCGAGTACCGCCCACTGGGTGCGATCCTGGCCGTCATGCCGTGGAACTTTCCGGTCTGGCAGGTACTGCGCGGCACGGTTCCGACCCTGTTGGCCGGTAACACCTACGTGCTCAAGCATGCCCCGAACGTGATGGGCAGCGCCTACCTGCTGCTCGACGCGTTCAAGCGCGCCGGCTTCCCGGAAGGTGTCTTCGAGGTGATCAACGTCACCCCCGACGGCGTCTCCAAAGCCATCGCCGACCCGCGTATCGCCGCCGTGACCCTGACCGGCAGCGTGCGTGCCGGCACCGCGATCGGCTCCCAGGCCGGTGCGGTATTGAAGAAGTGCGTGCTGGAACTGGGCGGCTCCGACCCGTTCATCGTGCTCAATGACGCCGACCTCGACGCAGCGGTGCAGGCCGCGGTGATCGGTCGCTACCAGAACACCGGGCAAGTCTGTGCGGCGGCCAAGCGCCTGATCGTCGAGCAGGGCGTGGTGGAAGAATTCACGCGCAAGTTCGTCGAAGCCACGCGCAAACTGGTGGTGGGCGATCCGCTGTCGGCCGAAACCTACATCGGCCCGATGGCCCGTTTCGACCTGCGCGACGAGTTGGACCAGCAGGTCCAGGCGACCCTGGCCGAAGGCGCGACCCTGCTGCTGGGTGGCAGAAAAGCCGAAGGCAACGGCAACTTCTATGAGCCGACCGTGCTGGCCGACGTCACCGACCGGATGACCTCGTTCAAGCAGGAACTGTTCGGTCCGGTGGCGTCGATCATTACCGCCCGCGACGCTCGCCACGCCGTGGAACTGGCCAACGACAGCGAGTTCGGCTTGACCTCGACCGTCTACACCGCCAACGTCGACCTGGCGCAGCAGATTGCCGACGAGCTGGAAACCGGTGGTGTGTTCATCAACGGCTACAGCGCCTCCGACCCACGCGTGGCCTTTGGCGGCGTGAAGAAGAGCGGCTTTGGTCGCGAGCTATCACACTTCGGCGTACGCGAGTTCTGCAACGCCCAGACCGTCTGGCTGGACCGCAACTGATCTGAACCGAGCCGCTGCCGAACAGGCTCACCACAGGTGTTCATCAACAGCTACAGCACCTGCGCCTCACACATAGCCTTCGGCAGCGTGAAAGAGAGCGACTTCGACCGCGAGTTGCCGCACTCCGTGGCGAGCGGGCTTGCCCGCGTTGGGGCGCAAAGCGCCCCCATAACCAGCCACCTCGACCTATCAGGAAGACCGAGGCGGCTGGTTTTGCGGCTGCCTTGCAGCCGAGCGCGGGCAAGCCCGCTCACCACAGGTGTTCATCAACAGCTGCAGCACCTGCGCCTCACACATAGCCTTCGGCAGCGTGAAAGAGAGCGACTTCGACCGCGAGTTGCCGCACTCCGTGGCGAGCGGGCTTGCCCGCGCTGGGGCGCAAAGCGCCCCCATAACCAGCCACCTCGGTCTATCAGGAAAACCGAGGTGGCTGATTTTGCGGCTGCCTTGCAGCCGAGCGCGGGCAAGCCCGCTCACCACAGGTGTTCATCAACAGCTACAGCACCCTCGCCCCACACATGGCCTTCGGCAGCGTGAAAAAGAGCGACTTCGACCGCAAGCTGCCGCTCACCACAAGTACTGTACCACCCTCGCAAATGCCATCTGATCCGTATTTTTCTTCACTACCTGAATCTGTATCGGGATCAGATTTCCCCTGACAATAAGTCACCGCCCGGCGTCCCGGGTCGCGTTTGAGGGGAGAGTTCGATATGACTCACTGTTCGCTGCACCGCAATTCCTTGGCTCAGGAGGCCTGAAATCATGGGCAAAATGGCAATTTTCCTTGGCGGCTTCCTGCTACTGACCATCGCGATCGGCTTGCTGGCTACCATCTCTCCGACCTGATCCTCGACACAACCAGCCCCTTCACTCCGGATGAGGGGGCGCCTGCGTTGGGCTCAGTTCAACGAGCCACGGCTCGAACCGTTGTCCAAAGGACACCGTCGCACGGAAGCCGAAGGCGTCGCTTTCGCGATCCTCGTAGCGTTGTCCCTTTATCCGTTGCCGTATCGGCTCAAGCTGGCTGCTGAAGGCCGCCGGTACGTTGATCTTTTCCACATCGACCTCGGTGACCCGCCCCGTCAGCAGCCGTGGCCGGCTCTCGGTACTGTCGAGGACCAGAGGTTCGATCCTGCCGGGGAGGATCAGGTACCGATGGGTGTCCGGGTACTTCGCCCGCAAGGCCTGGGCGTCCTGCCCGGCATCGATCAGGAACAGTCGACTGTTGCCATTCAATTCGAAGGCCAGCGACCGGCTGGCCGCCTCCAGGGTATTTTTCGAGGCGCCCTTGCGCGCTTCCCGAGCCTCGTATGCCCGGGCCTTCTCGAGGGCACGCTGATAGGCAGGGCCATTGAATTCGAACGCCAGGAACACCGACCGTGAGAAGCGCTTGGTGTAGCGACTGCTCCTGTACTGCGTCTCGTAGGGCCTGGAGACATCGAAGCCCAGGCTCGCCAGCTTGTCCTTGTCCAACCAGACCGTCACGTCGCCCGGATCGGAATAGGCATTCTCGTAGGGGTGCAAACCCCGTAGACGCAAGTTCAGCGACAGGCCGCTGTTGTCGGCGTCATCGCGATAGGGCAACTGCAATTCGCGCTGGGACAGGTTCAGTTGTGCTTGCGGCGTACCGCTGCGGTTATACGCCACTCCCGACAGCACCACAGCATGCGTCACCAGAATCAGCGTCACGCCGGCCATCAGTGTGTAACGGCTTGTCCACTTGATCATTGAACACCTCTGGACTGCGGCGCCCTCAGCTTCCTGAGCACGACCAACGCCAATACAGCCGCCAGGCCGACCAGAAAGAAGAACAGGTACTTGGGCAAGGTCTCCCACCACCAGTCATAAAACTTGGTGAACAGGAAGATCACGAAGAAGGTCACGCCGGTGTTGACCACATCCGGCCAATGCCGGCGGATCCCCAGCCAGATCGCGGCGGCACTGAGCAGGAAACCCGCCACCTGATAGCCGTGTTCGATCCGCTTCGGCTCGAACGCCAGGTAGCTGCCCTCCCCCCAATGGGCCAGGATCAGCACCGGCACCAGCAGGGCCAGGAGCGCGGACACCCGGTAAGTCATGGCAAAACCGGGGAAGCGCTTGTGCGGCAAGAACTGCGCGGCGAGCGCGAGCAACGCGGCTGCCGGGAAGAAGTTCTCCGGGCTGTCGCCCATGTCCAACCAGTACATACCCGACCAGGTACCCACCCGTGCGGCGACAAAGCCTGCCAGGCAGAGGATCGCGGCCAACAACAGCAGGCGCAGGTTGCAGCTGTAGGCCAGCAACAGCGCGAACGCGCCCCAGACGACGAAGGCCTTGTCGGAGGGCGTGATGTTGAAGACCTGGCCCAGCATACTGATATCGAGCACGAAGCAGGCGAAGGCGACCATCGCCGCCAACTGGGTGAAATAGCCGGTGCTGTCGCGTCCTTGCAGCCAGATCGTGCCGATGAAGGTCACCAGAGGGGCCAGCACCAGCGTGACGACCTGCGCCACGGTCGAGAACGTGCCCCAGAAGCGGTAGAAGAGAAAGAACACGCTGGCCGCCAGTGCCAGTGCCCCGAGAAACGAGGCAATGCGCATGCCCATCGACAACTGCCGGGAACCGCTGGTCAGGTCGATATCGAAAGTATCGCGGTAGTTGGCGAGCAGCGCCTGATGATGGCTGGTCAGCGCGCTCTGCTGCTCGGCGGAGAGTTGCAGCACGCCTTCGTGCTCAAGTCGGCCCAGCTCCAACTGGAAAACGCGTATGTCGTCGGCGCGCTGCTGGGCTTCTGTTTGGGTAAGTACACTCATTCGGCATTCCATTGACCGGGGGCGAGTCCCATACGCCCGCCTCCCCAAGTGCCCATGCTATGCGCAATTTCCCCTGCATGGCGCCCCGTTTATACAGAAGCCTCCACAGGCTGCGAGGCAAGCCATACCGATACCCTCAAGCCCCGGCGCCGCGCCTCATCGGTGTAGTCCAGTCGGATTCGTGCACCGATACGCTCGGCAATCGCCCTGATGATCGACAGCCCCAGGCCGGAGCCGGTGCCCTCGTTGCCCAGGCAGCGGTAGAACGGATCGAATACCCGCTCGCGCTCCTCGACCGCTATCCCCGGACCACTGTCGCTGACCTGCAGCACCACCCCGCCCTGCCCGCCATTGACCGACAGGTCCACCCGCCCGCCGACCGGGGTATAGCGAATGGCGTTATCGACCAGGTTACGGACAATCGCCAGCAAGTCCTGCTCGCTGATCGCCACCTGCTGATCCTGATCACCGTCCACGCCGATATCGATCTCCTTGAGTTCAGCCAGCGGCAGCAGGTCCTCCAGTACGCGACGGTACATACCATGTACTGATATCGATTCAGGGACCCGGTTCGGACTCGACTGCGCCGTGGCCAGGGCCAGCAATTGGTCAATCAGGCTCTTGCCGCGTTCGATCCCGCGCTGCAGCGGATGCAGGCGCTCACGGGCCGCCTCCGACAGCTCGGCCGCCGCCAGGCGCTCGGCCTGCAGCGATAACGCGGTCAACGGCGAGCGCAGCTCATGGGCCGCATCGGCGACAAAGCGCCGCTGGCTGTCCATCGACCGCGCCACCCGCTCCAAAAGGCGATTGATGGCTCGTACGAAGGAGCGGATTTCACTGGGCAGGTGCTGCTCATCCATCGGGTGCAGATCCTGTTCGCTGCGCCGGTCGACCTCCTGCGCCAGCAACGCGATCGGTCGAAACAGCTTGCCCACCAGGTCCGCCACCACCAGCAACAGCACCGGCAGCAGGATCAGGAACGGCAACAGGCCACGCCAGGCACTTTCCCGGGCATCCTGGTCGCGCGCACCGGTCTCCTGGGCCACGGCGATCCGTTCGCCACCGGCCAGGGTCTTGACCAGCACACGAAACGGCTCGCCGCCCACCTCCAGGGTACTCAAGCCATCGGCCAGGCTGGCCGGCAACGGCAGCGGACCACCATCATCGACATTGCCCGAGGCCTTCGCACCATCGGCCAGGTACTGGACGATGACCCGTGACTCCTCGTCATCGTCCTTGATCGGCGTGGTGACCGCCGACGGTTTCAGTGTCATGTTCTGGCGTTCGACCAGCACCGCCACCTGGCGCAGGGTGTTGTCCTGCAACTCCAGTGCCTCATCGAACGCCGAGACGAAGGCAAAGCCGCCGGCGACTCCAGCAACCAGCAGGATCGCCAGCGACAGGACGATGGACAGCCTGAGCTGGACCGACTCGTTCAGGCGCCTTTTGAAACCATCCATCCCATTCCCCTGACGTTCTTGATGACCTGGCTGCCCAGCTTGCGCCGCAGCGCATGAATCAGAAACTCCACCGCATTGCTTTCCACCTCGTTGCCCCACCCATAGAGACGGTCCTCCAGATCGGCCCGGGATAGGATCGCTCCCGGCCGAATCAGCAGCGCCTGCAGCAACGAGAACTCGCGGTTCGACAACTGCACCTCGGAATGTTCGGCGGTGCTGGCCTGCTTGGACACCAGGTCCAGACTGACCACGCCATTGCTCAGCAGCGACAGCGCCGTACCGCCCTTGCGTCGCAACACGGCACGCATGCGCGCCAGCAGTTCGGACATTTCGAACGGCTTGAGCAGGAAGTCGTCGGCACCACTGTCGAGCCCCCGCAGGCGCTCATCGAGGTTGTCGCGGGCGGTGATGATCAGCAGCGGCACCGCGTTGCCGACCCGGCGGATGCCGTCGAGCACATCCAGCCCATCCTTGCCCGGCAGGCCCAGATCTAGCAGCACCAGGTCGTAGTGCTGAGTGTCCAGCGCTGCCAGGGCGGTCAGGCCATTGCCCAGCCAATCGGTGGCATAACCGGCATCCTTCAGGGCCGCCTGGATCGCCTCGGCGATCATCGCATCATCCTCGACCAGCAGTATCCGCATGTTCCTCTCCGACAACCAGCAAGGCCCGGCCACCGTGCAACCGGTGCCGAGCCTGCATTGAAGCATCTGTGGCGCGCGGCGCGAACCGTTTTATCGGTCCGCCCTCAAGCCTTCACCTGACCTGGGTTCACTGGGTCCCTTGCAGGGTGGCAAAAGCCTTCAGCAGATCCGCCATGGCGGCCTTGCAGTCGGCCTGTTTCGGGCTGCTGGCACGCAGGGCTTCCAGGGCGTTGTCGATGGCCTTGTCCAGCAGGTGCCAGTCGCTGGCCGCTCGGGGCTTGATGCCGGCTTCGGCGGAGTCCCAGGCCATTTCCAGGTCCTTGATACGCGCCTTGGCACCGGCCAGGTCGTTCTGGTCGACCAGGCCGGAGACCTGGCTGGCGATGCTCTGGAACGCCGACAGGTCACCCAGCTTGCTCGGTGCGGTGCGGCTCGCGTCAGCCTGTTCCGTCGTACCGGTCTTGGGTGCGTCGGGCGACTTCGAGCAAGCGGTGGCCAGGCTCAGCAGGGCGATGGCGGACAGGATGGCGGCTTTACGAACGAGACTGCGAAGAGGGGTCATGATGAATCCTTGATTGAACGTTGAGTGAAATCAGTTGGAAAGGGCTTTGCGCTGGCTGCTGCCGATCTGCGCGACGCCGACCAGCAGCAGGATGACGCTGAGGAAGATCGCGCTGGTCCACATCGCGCCCATGCCGAGGCCGCCGTAGGTCTTGGCCTGGGTCAGCAGGTCGCCCAGGGAAGCACCGAACGGCCGGGTCAGGATGTAGGCGATCCAGAAGGTCAGCACTGCGTTGCCTCCCAGGCGCCAGGCAACCAGGGTCGCGCCGATCAGGGCGGCGAACACCACGGCGCCGAGGCTGAAGCCCAGGCCCAGGGCCTCGGTCGCCAGATCGCCGGCCGCAGTGCCCAAGGCAAAGGTGCACAGCACCGTGGCCCAGTAGAAGCACTCGCGGCGCAGGGTGACGATGTCGTTGATCGACAGGCTGCGCTCGGTCCTGAACCAGATCAGGAAGTTGGCCGCCAACAGCCCGGCGAACACCGCCGTACTGGCATACAGGCTGACGCCCAGCTTGTCGGTGAGCACATCGGTGATCTGCGTGCCGACGATGCTCACCAGCACCACGGTCAACCAGTAGATCCACGGGGTATAGGCACGGCTGCGCAGTTGCCCGAACAGCGCGATGGCCAGCAGTACGGCCATGCCGATGCTGGTCACCCCCTGCCCCAGCCCGGCATCGACGGCGAGATAGTCGGCGGCGGTTTCGCCCACGGTGGTGGACATGATCTTGATGACCCAGAACGACAGCGTTACTTCGGGGACTTTGTTGAGCCAGTCGGCTCCGGTTAGCGGCTTCATGTGAGTGATCTCTCCCTGGCAACGCCACGACTGGCGCTGGTGGGCAGATTACTTGGCAAGACTTAGCTGGAACTGAGCCCCTCGGTTGATTTGCCGACCGCTCAATCGTCCCTTCTGTATGATGGCGCGCTTTTGCAGAGTGGATGTCGAGGAATCGTTGATGGACAAGGCTTATCGCCACCTGGGCCAGGGCCCCTTCGCCCCGCGGCTGGCCCTTGGGCTGCTGATGGCTGCCAGCCTGCCGGCGACACAGGCCGCTGAGACCCAGTTGCCGGCAGTCAATGTGGTGGGTGAGGACAACAGTGGCTACCGCGCCGACAGCGCCTCGGTGGCCGGGTTCGACAGTGCCCCCCTGCGTGATACGCCGGCCTCGGTTTCGGTCATCACCGATTCGTTGATCAAGGACCAGCAGGCGCGCCTGCTCAGTGAAGTGCTGCGCAACGACGCGGCGGTAGGCCAGAGCTACGCGCCGGTCGGCTACTACGAGAACTTCAACGTGCGCGGCTTTGCCCTGAACGCCGCCAACAGCTACCGGATCAATGGCCGCAGCATCACGGGTGAGCAGAACGTGGGCCTTGAGAACAAGCAGCAGGTCGAAGTGCTCAAGGGCCTGTCGGGCCTTGAAAGCGGCGCCAGCGAACCGGGCGGTGTGATCAACTACGTGACCAAGCGCCCGGCCGATGTGCGCTCGGTCACCGTGTCCACCGACGACCGCGGCAGCGGCTACCTGGCCACCGATGTCGGCGGCTGGTTCGGTCCCGAGCAGCAGTTTGGCCTGCGGGCCAACGTGGCCCATGAAGACATCCATTCCTACATCGAGCACACCAACGGCAAGCGCGATTTCGCTTCCCTGGCCTTCGACTGGAACATCAGCCCCGACACCCTGCTGCAACTGGACGTCGAGTACCAGAACAAGCAGCAGCGCTCGGCCCCCGGCTACCAGTTGCTTGGCGGCACCGAGCTGCCCCACGGTGCCTCGCCACGCAAGCTGCTGGGCCACCAGAGCGGTTCGCCGCAGGTGGGCAGCGATGCGCTGAACATCAACGGTCTGTTCGAGTACCACTTCAACGACAGTTGGAAAGGCAGCCTGAGCGCTTCGCGCAGCCGGGTGGTGATCGATGACTACAGTTCGTTTGCCTGGGGGTGCTATGGCTCGACCAGTTGTGGAACAGCCAAGGTCCCCAACTACTTCAGTCCTGAAGGCAACTACGACATCTACGACTTCCGCAGTCCCGACGATACCCGGCGCAACGACGAGATCCAGGCCGCCCTCAGTGGCCATTTCGACGCCGGCGGCCTTGGGCACGAACTGACCGTGGGTACCAGCGCCTTCCGGCGTGTGGTCGACCAGCACGATGCGATCAACGAGATGATCGGCAGCGGCAACATCGGCAGTGACCCTGAGAACTTCCCGCGTTACGACGGCGCCATCGGCCCCTCCTACCGCCATCTGGACAGCCGCCAGTACGGTCTATTCGCCACGGACCGCATCCACTTCAACGAACAGTGGCAGACGATCATTGGAGGCCGTGAAGTGCGCCTGGACGAACGGACCTTCGACCAGGCCGGCGAAACCACCCGGCATACCCGGCAATACGTGTTCCTGCCCGAGGCCGCACTGATCTACAAGCCGATCGAAGACCTGTCGCTGTATACCCGCTACAGCAAGGGCCTGTCCCTGGGAGGTACCGCGCCGTGGTTCGCCACCAATCAGTACGAAACCCTGGCCCCGACCCTCTCGCACCAGATCGAAGCCGGGATCAAGTACGACTGGCGCCGCATGACCCTCGCCGCCGCCCTGTTCCAGATCCGCCAGGGCTACCAGTACGCCAAGCCTGACGGCAACGGCGACTTCACCTTCGTCCAGCAGGGCCAGCAGAAGAACACCGGCCTGGAGCTGTCGGCCAATGGCTGGGCGACCCAGCGCCTGCAGATCGCCGCCAGCGTCGCGGCGATTCGGGCACGGGTCACCGACACCGGCACGCCGAGCTACGAGGGGCACCAGGCGATCAACGTGCCGCGGCTGCGCGCCAGCCTGTCCGGCGACTACGCCCTACCCTGGGTCGATGGCCTGGCGCTGCTCGGCGGTATGCAATACAGCGGTCGCAAGTACGCCAGCCATGAAGGTGGAGTCGAAACCGGCGCCTATGCGATCTTCAACGTCGGCAGCCGCTACAGCACCCGTATCGACGGCTATGACACGGTGTTCCGCCTGACCGTGGACAACCTGTTCGACAAACGCTACTGGCGTGATGTCGGCGAGTACATCGGCGACGACTACCTGTTCCAGGGCGCGCCGCTGACGGCGCGCCTGAGTGCCTCAGTCAATTTCTGAGGACATCAACCTCACGGCGTGCCGTTTCGCCCATGCAGGCGGAACCCGGCACGCTGGCTCAGGCGTTCGTAATACGCGCTGACGGCGGGAAAGTCCGGATGGGCCAGCGGGGTCTCGAACCAGCGGTTCACCGACAGCCCGATCGGAATGTCCGCCAGCGAGAACTCGCCGCCGCTGACGTACGCGCCCGTCGCCTCGAGCTGCCGGTCAAGGATCGCCATGTGCCTGGACCATTGCCGACAACCCTCTGCAAGCGCTTCAGGGTCCTGGTGGGCAGGGCTGCGCCGAACCAGCGACATGAAGGCATAGCCCCAGGACTTGTTGAAGTCGGTGGCCTGCCAGTCCATCCATTGATCCACCCGTGCCCTGGCCTTTGCGTCTGCGGGGTACAGGTGCAGGGCGTTGGCCTGGTTCGCCAGGTACCTGATGATGGTGTTGGACTCCCACAGGACGAAACCCTCGTCATCGATCACCGGCACCATGGCATTGGGGTTCAAGGCCATGAATTCAGGGTTGTGGGTCTCCCTGAAACCGGAGCCCCAGTCCTGGCGCTCGAAAGGTATCTGCAACTCGGCGCAGGTCCAGAGCACCTTGCGCACATTGATCGATGAGGCCTTACCCAATATCTGCAGCATTCCATCTCCTTATGATCGGTGAGTACCCGCCCCGCCGACATTACCCTACCCACGGGAAATCCTGAACGCGACGTTTAGGACCGGCCCTCGATGCGGTCCAGCCGCTCGCGCAGGAACTCGATGAACGCCTGCACCGGCCGCGAGGCCTGGCGGTGCTGCGGGTACACCGCCGACAGCACCAGCGGCTCGGGGCGCAGGTCATTCAATACCGGTACCAGGCGCCCCTCCTCCAATGCCGAACCGACGATGAACAGCGGCAGATAGGTGATCCCCATGCCGGCAATGGCGGCGTCCCTGAGCAGGTCACCGTTGTTGACCCGCATCCGCCCGGTGACGTTGACCACCACCGGCTTGCCCGGCCCGGTGAAACGCCACTGCACCTGACGGCCGTGGCCGTACGGCAGGCAGTCGTGGAAATGCAGGTCGTCAGGCTTGTGTGGCGTGCCGCGCTCGGCGAGGTACTCGGGGCTGGCGCAATACACCCGGTCGATGCTGGCGATGCGGCGGGCGATCAACGTCGAGTCCTCGAGCGTACCGATCCGCAGCGCCAGGTCATACCCCTCACCGAGCAGGTCCACCGGCCGGTCGCTGAGATCGACCTCGACGCTGACTTCGCCATAACGCTGCAGGAACGGCGGCAGCAGGCAACCCAGGTGCGCCAGGGCGAACGACAACGGTGCACTCAGGCGAATGGTGCCGCGCGGCTCCGCAGTCTGGCCGGCGATGCCCTGTTCCACCTGTTCGACCTCGGCCAGCAGGCGCAGGGCCGACTCGTAGTAGCTCTGGCCCAGGGGCGTGACATCCAGGCGCCGGGTCGAACGGTTGAGCAGCCGGACCCCCAGGCGCTCTTCGAGTTGCATCAGGCGCCGACTGACGAACTGCTTGGACAGACCCAACTGGTCGGCCGCGGAAGTGAAGCTGCCGGAGTCCATCACCTGGCAGAAAATACGCATATCTTCGAAGGGGTTCATTGTCACTCCCTGGTTGACAGTAAAACGCTTTATAGCCGCTTTTTCATGTTCTGGCATCCCATTAATCTGTTCACACGTTGCAGCGACAGCCACTGAGACGGTCGCCAAACGCACTTAACGCAGATCAATCAAATCAAAAGGATTTCACCATGAACATCGTACAAAAGACCCTGACCACTACCCTGCTGGCCCTGAGCGTTGGCCAGGCCTTCGCCGCCGGCAGCACCGGTGTCGAACATAACACCCAGGCCTTCCTCGATGCCCTCGCCGCTGGCGGTGGCGGTCCCCTGGAGCAACTGAGCCCCCGTGACGCCCGGGCGGTACTGACCGGCGCACAGGCTTCGGTGAAGGTCGACCTCTCGGGTATCGAAGTCAGCGAGCGCTCGATTCAGGTCAACGGCCAGCCGGTCACCCTGAAGATCGTTCGCCCGGCCAAGGTCAAGGGCCCGCTGCCCGCGTTCATGTTCTTCCACGGCGGCGGCTGGGTACTGGGTGATTTCCCGACTCACCAGCGCCTGATCCGCGACCTGGTGGTCGACTCCGGAGCGGTAGCGGTCTACGTCGACTACACGCCGTCGCCGGAAGCGCGCTACCCGACCGCGATCAACCAGGCCTACGGCGCCACCGAATGGGTCGCCGAGCACGGCAAGGACATCGGTGTCGACAGCAAGCGCCTGGCGGTGGCCGGCAACAGCGTCGGCGGCAACATGGCGGCAGTCGTGGCGCTGATGGCCAAGGAACGCAAGACCCCGCAACTGCGCTTCCAACTGCTGCTGTGGCCGGTGACCGATGCGCACTTCGAAACGGCGTCGTACCAGCAGTTCGCCGAGGGGCACTTCCTGACCAAGGGCATGATGAAGTGGTTCTGGGACAACTACACCACCGACAGCGCCGAGCGGGCACAGATCCACGCCTCGCCTCTGCAGGCCAGCACCGAACAGCTTCGCGGCCTGCCGCCAGCGCTGGTGCAGACCGCCGAATTCGACGTGCTGCGTGACGAAGGCGAAGCCTATGCCCGTCACCTGGATGCGGCCGGTGTGCCAGTGACCAGCGTGCGCTACAACGGCATGATCCACGACTTCGGCCTGCTCAACCCGCTGAACGGGATTCCTGAAGTGAAAGCGGCGATGCGTCAGGCGGCCCTGGAACTCAAGACCCACCTGAAGTAAGCCCGCAAACGAAAAACGAGCGGTCAAGGATGACCCTTCCATGCAGAAAAACCCGCCGCAACGAGAGGGCTCGTTGCGGCGGGTTTTGCGTTATCGCAAAAAAGCTTACTTGGCTGTCAGCGCCGCGTAGCTGTTCATCAGGTTGCGGTAGTTCGGGATACGCTGCGACAGCAGGTTGCCCAGGCCTTCGATGTCGTTGCGCCAGTCACGGTGCAGCTCACAGGCCACTGCGAACCAGTTCATCATCTGCGCGCCGGCTTGAGTCATGCGGTTCCAGGCAGCCTGTTGCACGGTGTCGTTGAAGGTGCCGGAAGCATCGGTCACGACGAACACGTCGAAGCCTTCAGCCAGCGCCGACAGGGTTGGGAACGCCACGCAAACGTCGGTCACCACACCAGCGATGATCAGTTGCTTGCGGCCGGTGGCCTTGATCGCCTTGACGAAGTCTTCGTTGTCCCAGGCGTTGATCTGGCCTGGACGGGCGATGTAGGGCGCGTCCGGGAACATTTCCTTCAGCTCTGGAACCAGCGGGCCGTTGGGGCCCTGTTCGAAGCTGGTGGTCAGGATGGTGGGCAGGTTGAAGAACTTGGCGCAGTCGGCCAGGGCCAGCACGTTGTTCTTGAACTCGTTCGGCGAGAAGTCCTGTACCAGCGAGATCAGGCCGGTCTGGTGGTCGACCAGCAGAACCACCGCATCATTTTTGTCCAGGCGTTTGTAAGGAACGTTACTCATTTCGAGACTCCATCATGGGTAGGGACGAGTTGTGGCGCCGGCCAGCATGACCGGCGCCGAGGGGTGGGAAATCAGAAGGCGAAGCAGGAACAGCCGAAGGCGCCCCAGAAGCCCTGGAAGTCGCTGATCGGCACGTTCGAATGACGGGCCCGCTCATGACCATGGGCGTGTACGGCACAAGGGCCGCTGCACAGGTGGACTTGCGCCTGCATCGGCGCATTCTGACGCCAGTGCCCTGGCACCTTGGCCACTGGCGACCAGTCCGGCAGCACCGGCAGGTTGCCCGGGCCCAGCTTCTCGAAGTTCTCGGCGGCGTAGACCACCTTGCCGCCAACCACGGTCAGCACCGACTCGATCCACTTGATCGCTTCTTCCTCGACGCTGAAGAAGTCAGCGCTCAGGGCCGCCAGGTCAGCCAGCTGACCGACCTTGATCTGGCCTTTCTTGCCCTGTTCGGAGGAGAACCAGGCGCTGCCATGGGTGAACAGTTCCAGTGCGGTTTCGCGCGACAGGCCTTCCTCGTAGAGCGCCAGGCCGCCCACGGTACGACCGCTGACCAGCCAGTACAGCGAGGTCCACGGGTTGTAGCTGGACACGCGGGTGGCGTCGGTACCGGCACCGACCGGCACACCTTCGGCCAGCATGCGCTTGATCGGTGGCGTGGCTTCGGCAGCCTTGGAACCGTAGCGATCGACGAAGTACTCGCCCTGGAACGCCATGCGGTCCTGGATCGCGATACCACCGCCCAGCGCACGAACACGCTCGATGTTCTGCGGGGTAATGGTTTCGGCATGGTCGAAGAACCAGGGCAGGCCGTTGAACGGAATGTCACGGTTGACCTTCTCGAATACATCGAGCATGCGGCTGATGGATTCGTTGTAGGTGGCGTGCAGGCGGAACGGCCAGCGATGCTCGACCAGGTGGCGGACCACAGGCTCCAGGTCGGCCTCCATGCTGGCTGGCAGGTCCGGACGCGGCTCGAGGAAATCCTCGAAGTCGGCGGCGGAGAACACCAGCATCTCGCCAGCGCCGTTGTGGCGCAGGAAGTCATCGCCCTGGTGCAGCTTGACGCTACCGGTCCAGTTCTTGAAGTCGGCCAGTTCTTCCTTGGGCTTCTGGGTGAACAGGTTGTAGGCGATGCGCACCGTCAACTGCTGTTCCTTGGCCAGCTGCTCGATCACCTGGTAGTCATCGGGGTAGTTCTGGAAACCGCCACCGGCGTCGATCGCGCTGGTCAGGCCCAGGCGATTGAGTTCGCGCATGAACTGGCGGGTCGAGTTGACCTGGTACTCCAGGGGCAGCTTGGGCCCCTTGGCCAGGGTCGAGTAGAGAATCATCGCGTTCGGGCGGGCCACCAGCATGCCGGTCGGCTCGCCGTTGCTGTCACGCACGATCTCGCCACCTGGCGGGTTCGGGGTGTCACGGGTGTAGCCGACCACCCGCAGGGCCGCGCGGTTGAGCAAGGCGCGGTCGTACAGGTGCAGTACGAACACCGGGGTGTCAGGTGCGGCCTGGTTGAGTTCTTCCAGGGTCGGCATGCGTTTCTCGGCGAACTGGAACTCGTTCCAGCCACCCACCACACGTACCCACTGCGGGGTTGGGGTGCGGTCAGCCTGGTCCTTGAGCATGCGCAGGGCGTCGGCCAACGACGGCACGCCTTCCCAGCGCAGTTCGAGGTTGTAGTTCAGGCCACCACGGATCAGGTGCAGGTGCGAGTCGTTCAGACCCGGGATCACGCAACGGCCCTTGAGGTCGATGAGCTGGGTGTCCGAACCCCTCAGGGCCATGGCCTCGGCATCGGTGCCGACCGCGACGAAACGGCCTTCACGGATGGCCACGGCGCTGGCGCGGGGTTTCTCACGGTCAACGGTATGGAACAGACCATTGAACAGAATCAGATCGGCGTTCATCGCTTCTCCTTCGACAGGGTATGAGTGAAAAAAAGGTTCGCCAGCGGCTCAGGCAATGCGCCAGATCCCGGCGAAACGATGGTTGAGCGCCAGTCGTCCGGGACCGGCGATGAAAAGGCTGGTGAAGAGGATCAGCAGCAGCCAGGCGAACTGGCCCTCGGCGATCGTCCACTCCGGGTGCACGAACACCAGGGCCACCAGCAACACAGAGAGAATAGGCAAGCACGCCAGGCGCACCAGCACGCCGGCGATGATCAGCAGCGGGCAGAACACTTCGGCGAAGATCGCCAGCATCAGGGTCAGGTTTGCCCCCAGGTGGAAGGGGTCTTCGATGTTCTGCAGCTCGGTGCTGTAGTGCAGCAGTTTCGGCAGGCCATGGACCCACAGCAGAAACACCGCGGCGCTGACGCGCATGAACAGCAATCCGAGGGCCTGCGCCCGTTCATTCCAGCACGAAGCGTTCATGATCCACCCATCACCAAAAGAAACCACCGGCATCAGGGAGGCCGGACTGTTCAGCGATAGTGCGGGTGCGGGCTGCGGAAAAATTGAATGTACGTGCTCTCTTTCCGCAAGAGCGCCGTCAAGTGTTCATTGCGAGCGCCCTGGAGGCATGGCAAGGCGTGCGGGCCTGTTCGCGGATAAATCCGGCTCCCACAGTTTGCGTTGATCACACGATTTGTGGGCGGCACGGTACCTTGTGGGAGCCGGATTTATCCGCGAACAAGCCCCACCTGACCGCTAGGGTGGAGGAATATCCAGCGGGGCGGACATGAATTGCGCAATCCGCGAACGCAGCCAGCGCTCGGCCGGGTCGTTGTCGTGCACGCCGCTCCAGGCCATCGAGAGCTGCGCCGCATCGATCTCGAACGGTGGATCCTCGGCCCGCAGGGCGCAGCCTTCGACCAGGGCACAGGCGGCATAGTCGGGCACGGTGGCGATCATCTCGGTGCCCGCCAGCAGCGCCCGCAACCCGCTGAACTGCGGCACGCCCAGCACTACACGGCGGCTGCGACCGATCTTCGCCAGGTCCAGGTCGATGTTGCCGCTCAGGTCGCCGGAGAACGACACCATCGCGTGGGGGCGCTCGCAGTATTCGTCCAGGGTCAGCGGCCCTGGGCGATCGTCGCCGCGCAGCACCTTGCAGGGAATGTCGCGCAGCATCTTGCGCTTGGCATTGGCCGGCAGTTCGGTGGTGTAGCTGACACCGACGGAGATCTCCCCGGAAGCCAGCAGCGAGGGCATCAACAGGTAGTTGGCCCGACGCACCACGACGATGATGCCCGGCGCCTCTTCACGCAGCTGGCTCAGCAATGGCGGGAAAAGACCAAACTCGGCGTCGTCGGACAGGCCGATGCGAAACACGTCGCGACTGGTGGCCGGGTCGAAGTCCTTGGCCCGGCTGACCGCCCCGGAGATAGTGTCCATCGCCGGCTGCAGCTCCTTGAGAATCGCCAGGGCCCGTGCCGTCGGTTCCATGCCGCGACCGTTGCGCAGCAGCAGCGGATCGTCGAACAGGTCGCGCAGACGCCCCAGCGCGGCGCTTACGGCTGGTTGGCCCATGAAGAGCTTTTCCGCCACCCGGGTCAGGTTCTTTTCAAACATCAGGGCTTCGAAAATCACCAGCAGGTTCATGTCGACGCGGCGCAGGTCATTTCGGTTCATCGGCACTCTCTCCTCGCGAGTCAGCCTGGGGCGATCCTCCAGTATCCATCGGCGCCCCATCCCGATACTTGAAAGGATGTGCTGACTTGCCAGGCGTACCCGCCGAGGCGGAATTAACAACGTTTAACTCGCCCCTTAACGCCCCTCATCCAAGAATGGTGACCTCAACCCCTACCGGTATTCCCCGTGGGACGGTGCTGACTCAACGTGCTGTGTGCCAGCGCCTCTCCCCCCGACACGGACTTTGGTCATGGTTCAGATACAGCACACCGGTGCGGCGACCCGCGCCAGCGAAACCCCTACCCCGGCTCCCGGCGGCCTGTCGCCGCGCCGGGAAAACCTGGTCAAGCAACTGATCCTCGAGCGCTTGAGCGAAACCCTGGAGATCAGCGAGCTGGCCCGCGCCTGTTCGCTGTCACGCAGCCATTTCTCGCGCGCCTTCAAGTGCAGCACCGGGCTCTCGCCCCAGGACTGGATTCGCCAGCAGCGGATCGCCCGGGCCAAGCAGCTGATTCGTGAAACCGACCTGAGCCTGACGCAGATCAGCCTCGAATGCGGCTTCTGCGACCAGGCGTACTTCTGCCACATTTTTACGCGCAGCGAAGGGATCAATCCGTTTGCCTGGCGCGGTCAACAGTTGGCCGCCCGTCCTTCCCGGCGTGGCGAGCGCCACCTGTGCTATGTCGAGCGACCTGGCGCACAATAATTGCCCGCATTGCCCTTTACGCTGCCATCCCCTGCAATCCGGTTGCCATCCGTCGTGAAACGGGTGGCCGCCTTCCCCTTCTGCGAGTAGTCAACCTGCCACCACATTGCACAACCGCCCAAACCTGAGGAATATGCACGGGTATTGCGTGATAGACAGGGGCCTTGCGTGCGCTCCGGGTCATGCGCCCCCTCTGTCGACAGAGCACGGGGGCATTCAGAAGAAAAAAGCGAGCAGGAGCGACCCGTTGACCCTTTCACTCGAGCAGGCCGTGCGTTTCGGCCCTTATCGAACCTATCCCGCACAGCGCCTGATCATGGAGGGCGATCGCCCGCTGCGACTGGGCCGGCGTGCCATGGACATCCTGCTGATCCTGCTCGAACACGCCGGGCAGTTGGTCAGCAAGCAGGAACTGATCGCCCGGGTCTGGCCCGACAGCGTGGTCGAGGACATCAACCTGCGCGTGCACATGGCGGCGCTGCGCAAGGCCCTGGGCGACGGCCAGGCCGGGCAACGCTACATCGTCACCGTTGCCCAGCGTGGCTACAGCTTCGTCGCCCCCTGCCAATTGGACATGATCGAGCAACAGCCCGAGGACGGAGCACCGGTCAGCCATAACCTGCCCGTGCGCCGAACCCGCATGATCGGTCGCCAGGCGCTGCTGGCCGGCATGGTCCGGCATTTCTCGCACCAGCGTTTCATCACCCTGGTCGGCCCCGGTGGCATCGGCAAGACCACCGTGGCCCTGAGCGTCGCCGAACAGCTGATCGGCCACTACCGCGATGGGATCCGCCTGCTCGACCTGGCCCCCCTCGACAACCCGGCGATGGTCGCCACGCACCTGGCGACGCTGCTTGAGGTGCCGCTACCGGAAAACGAGCCGACTGCCAGTATCGTCGCCTGCCTGCGCGAACGGCAGATGCTGCTGGTGATCGACAACTGCGAGCACCTGCTCGATGCCGTCGCTCCGCTGTGCGAAAGCCTTCTGCGTGGTGCGCCACAGGTCCATATCCTGGCGACCAGCCGCGAAAGCCTGCGGGCCGAGGGCGAATTCGTACAGCGCCTGGAATCACTGGATTGCCCGCCTCTGCTGGCCACCCTGGACCGTGAGCGGGCGCTGGACTTCCCGGCCCTGCAGTTGTTCGTCGAGCGCGCCATGGCCTCCCAGGACAGCTTCGAACTGACCCAGGAACATCTGCCACAGGCCATCGAGATCTGCCGGCGCCTGGACGGCATTCCACTGGCCATCGAGCTGGCCGCCGCCCAGGTCGCAGACCTGGGCCTGCACGGCCTGCTCGCGCAATTGCAGGACAGCTTTCGCCTGTTGACCCAGGGCAGCCATGCGCCGCTGGGGCGCCACCAGACCCTGCGCGCGACCCTGGACTGGAGCTTTGAACTGCTCAGCCCTACCGAACAGACCTGCCTGCGCCGCCTGGGGATATTCCGCGGCGGATTCACCCTGGCCTCGGCCGCCGCAGTGATCATGGGGGCGAACGTCGAGGTCAGCGAGGTGTTCGCCGCCATCACGCAACTGGTCGCCAAGTCGCTGCTGAACGTCGAGGTCGGCGACGAGGACGTGTTCTACCGGCTGCTCGACACCACCCGCAGCTATGCCCTGGAAAAACTCGAACTGGCCTGCGAGCTGCCGGGCACCCGGCGGCGCCACGCCGAACGCTGCCTGGCCCTGATGGAACAGGCCCAGGCCGAGTGGGAAAGTACCCCGACCGAACGCTGGATCGAACGCTATGCTCGCGGCCTGGAAGACCTGCGCGCGGCCTTGGAGTGGGGCCTGGGGCCGAACGGGCCACAAGGCCTGGCGATCCGCCTGACAGCCGCCTCGGCACCACTGTGGCAGGAGCTGTCCTTGCCCAAGGAGCAAGGCGATCATGTGCGCAAGGCCCTCCAGTTGCTGGAGAGAATGAGTCGTCCCAGCCCGCACCTGACCATCGCGCTCAAGCTGGCCCTGGGCAATGCCTGCTATCACACCCATGGCGGCAGCGCCGAAACCATTGCCAGCTTCAGCAGTGCCCAGGCCCTGGCCGAGTACCATGGTGATCTCGGTGGCCAGCTCAAGGCCGTGTCCGGTCACATGACCGCCAACCTCAGCAGTGGCAACTACCGGCTGGCCCTGGAGCAGAGCCGGCAATTCGACCAACTGGCGCTCAGCGATACCCCACTGTCGCTTGGCACCCAGCGTCTGCGAGTGCTGGCACTGCACTATTCCGGCGACCAGACGCGCGCCCGGGCGCTTGCCGAACAGGTGCTGCAACGCCTGGCCCAGAACGATCACGTCAACCGTTTCACCCGCGACTTTGGCGTGCAGTACGACCAGAGCGTCGCGGCCCTGACCGTGCTGGCCCGCATTCTCTGGCTGCAGGGCCTGCCCGAGCAGGCCTGGCGCACCGCCCGCCAGGCGCTGGACCTTGCCCTGCAGGTCAACCATGGCACGTCCATCTGCTACACCCTGGCCCTGTCTGGCTGCCTGATTCCCTACTACAACGGCGATATCGGTACCGCCCGGGAGCTGCTGCAACTGCTGCTGGAGCAGGCGCAGAAGCACTCGGTGGCACTGTTCCAGAACTGGGGATTGCAGTACGCCCAGGTGCTTGCCATGCAACCACCGGCCAACCTGATGCCGACCAACAGCGGCCTGGTGAAGGAAATCATGGTCACCCTCGACAGCCGTTTCATCGACGACACCTTGTTCGAGCGCGCCGAAAGCGGCGCGGCCGGCTGGAGCAGCGCGGAGATCCTGCGCGCACAGGCGGAAAAACTGCTGGCACAGCGCCAGATGGACGCGGCTGAGAGTCTGTTGCTCAAGGCCATCAGCGTGGCACAGGACCAGGGCGCGCTGACCTGGGAACTGCGTAGCGCGACCTCGCTGGCGCGGTTATGGCAACAGCAGGGGCGCTACTGCGCGGCCCACGAGCTGCTCGCAGCGGTGCATGGACGGTTCGGCGAAGGCTGCAACATGCCGGACCTGCTCGACGCCGCCCAGTTGCTCCAGACGCTGGAGCCACGCCGGTCAGCCTGAGACCCGCTCCGCCTGGCGCAGATACTCGGCATGGCGCCGCTCCCACGCAGGCTGCTGCCCAGTACGCGCCAGCTGTTCCAGGGCATAGGTGCGGGTGGTATTGAGCAGCCGGTAGCGGGGCATGCCGGTGCCCTGCTCCAGCGCCAGCAACGACTTGTCCGCCAGGCTGGCCAGCAACCCCGGCACTTGCGCCGCAGCCAGCGACTCACCGCCTGCCACCGCAATGGCCGCCTCGGTGTTGAAGCACATCTTGAACACCGCCAGACGCTGCAAGAGGATCTGTTCCCGCGGTTCCAGCCGCTCGTAGCTCCAGTCCAGTGCCGCCTTGAGCGTCTGGTGCCGGGGTTCGGCGGTACGGCGGCCCTGGGTCAGCAGTTGAAAACAGTTGCCGAGCTGGGCCTGCAGCCCTACCAGTGCCAGGGCACTGATCTGGGTCGCGGCCAGTTCTATGGCCAGCGGCAAGCCATCGAGTCGACGACAAATATCGCGTACCGCAAGCAGATCCCGCTCACGCAGGACAAACCCCTGCTGGCAGGCCCGCGCCCGGCTGACGAACAGCTGAACCGCCGAATAGCCCATCATCTCGTCCACGCTGTGCAGCGCCGAGGCCGGCGGCACGGCCAGCGGCGGCAAGCGCTGCACACACTCGCCGCCAGCCCCCAGGGATTCACGACTGGTGACCAGCAGCGACAAGCGCGGGGCGATGGCCAGCAAGTGCTCGACCAGGGTGCGGCAGCCATCACGCAGATGCCCGCAGTTGTCCAGCACCACCAGGGCATGCCGTTCGGCGATACCGTGCAGGTCGCGGTCCAGGTCAAGGCAATCGGCCAACTGTTCGACCACCTGCGCCGGATCGTCGAGGCTGACCAGGTCGATCATCCACACGCCATCGCGATAGTGCTGCAGCAGCAGTTCGGCCACGCGCAGCGCCACCGTACTCTTGCCGACCCCGGCAGGCCCTGCCAGGGTCATGAAGCGTCGCACCGGCAGTTGTCGAACCAGACTGCCCACCAACGAATCGCGCCCGGTCACCGGCGTCAGTCGGGCGGGCAGATTGTGCGCGGACTTCAGGGCCACTGCCGACGAGACCGGCAGCGCCACCTGTTCGCGCTGCACCGAGGCGATGAAGCTGTAGCCGCGCTGCGGGACGTTGATGATGTAGCGCTGCCCGCCTTCACCGTCCCCGAGGGCCCGGCGCAAGGCGGCAATGTGCACGCGCAGGTTGATTTCCTCGACCACCGAGGTCGGCCAGACGCGGGCGATCAGTTCGTCCTTGCTGACCACACTGCCCGCGTGCTCAAGCAGAATCTGCAGAATGTCCAACGCACGGCCGCCCATGCGCAGTGGGCGCTCACCGTCCAGCACCAGCCGTTGGCGCAGGTGAAAGGCATAAGGGCCAAAGCGCAACAGCGCATCGCCCTCCAATTGTCTGAGGCTGCTCATGTCCACTCGCGGGCCCAGGCCGGGCACGACTTCGACACGGCAAGAACCGACGCGCGAAGTGATCCAGCGGACCCACGCCTCCCTTGCGAAATATCCGCATCCATCTTGGCAGGCAGGCGTGACGGAACAACCGTGTCTGGGGGAGCGTTACGGACTTCCCGGTGCGCGAGGCGGACAAACCCGCCTCAGCTGAACTGTTCGCGGTACTGAATGGGTGTCAGACCCAGCTTTTCGCCGAACAGAAAGCGCATGTGCCGCACGCTGCCAAAGCCGCTCTTGTAAGCCACGGTCTTGAGCGGCAGGTCGGTGGATTCCAGCAGGCTCCTGGCGTAGTCGATGCGGGCGCTCTGCACGAACGCCATGGGCGTCATGCCGGTCTCGCGAACGAACATCCGGGAAAAATGGCGGGGGCTCATGTTCACCAGGGCGGCCATGCTCTGCACACTGAAGGCTTCGTCCAGGTGTTCGAGCACGTGGTTCTGAACCCAGGTCACGGGGGTCTGCTGGGGAGCAACCGCTGCGGTCAGCGGACTGAACTGCGCCTGCCCGCCATGGCGCTTCATCACCACCAGCAGTACCTTCGCCACATCCTGCGCGACTTTCTTGCCGTGATCTTCGGCCACGATGGCCAGGGCCAGGTCGATACCGGCCGTCACCCCGCCGGAGGTCAGCAGCTTGCGATCGCGCAGGTAGATCCGATCCGTCTCGACGATGGCAGCGGGGAAGGTCTTGATCAAACGCTCGGTGTAGTTCCAGTGGGTGGTCACCCGGTGGCCGTCGAGCAGACCGGCATGCCCGAGCACGAAAGCGCCGGTACAGACCGAGCCATAGCTGATGGCCTTTTCGGCAGCCTGCTTCAGCCAACCGACCAATTGCGGATGGATCCTGTTATAGCCCCCCGGTCCACCTGGCACCAGCAGCAGATCGTATGCCGCCGGCGCCTCGTCAATGCCCAGGTCGGTTTCGACCCGCACGCCATTGGACGCCCGTAGCGACCCCGGCTCACTGCCGATGGTCACGAGCTGATAGTGATCGGCGGGCTTGAGGTAGCGATTGGCCATGGAAAACACCTCCATGGGCCCGGCCATGTCGAGCAGGAGAAAGTCTGGAAACAGCACCATAGCCACGGTTTTCATTGTTTGGACATCACTTCACTATCAAGGAGACGCATCAAGGGAGGAGCATCAGGGAGCAGCGCCCACACGGTGTCCGGGGGATGGCTACCCAGGGCAGAGGGGGTGAACAGGAAGCATACAGGAGGGTTGACCCACACTGTCAACCAGAGGGAGACGGTCTTTCAGTTTCCATCTACTTATTTAACCAATGAGTAAACATTAAGCTTCTCCTCACTCGGACGAATCAACGTCCCCCCAGGAGAATTCATCATGCTCACGCTTCGCAAGGCTTCCGATCGCGGTATTGCCAACCATGGCTGGCTGAAGTCGTACCACACCTTTTCCTTCGCCAACTATCGCAACCTCAACGAGCAGGGCTTTTCCGACCTGCTGGTGATCAACGATGACCGGGTCGCCGCCGGCAAGGGCTTCGGCCAGCATCCACACCGGGACATGGAGATCTTCTCCTACGTGCTCGAAGGCGCCCTGGAACACAAGGACACCCTCGGCACCGGTTCGGTGATCCGCCCCGGTGATGTGCAACTGATGAGCGCCGGTACCGGCGTGGCCCACAGCGAGTTCAACCATTCGCACAACGAGCTGGTGCACTTCCTGCAGATCTGGATCGTGCCCGAAGTCAGTGGTGCCACCCCGCGTTATCAGCAGCAGCATTTCAGCGAAGAGCAGAAACGCGGCCGCCTGGCGCTGATCATCTCCCCCGACGGCAAACATGGCTCGTTGAAAGTGCGTCAGGATGCCCGGGTCTATGCCGGCCTGTTCGACGGCAAGGAAACCGCCAGCCTGGAACTGGCCGAGAACCGCTACGCCTATGTGCACGTCGCTCGCGGCAGCGTCGAACTCAACGGCCTGATGTTGCAGACCGGTGACGGTGTAAGGGTTCGCAAGGAACGCCTGCTGACCCTGGCCAACGGGGTGGATGCCGAGGTCCTGGTGTTCGACCTGCGGCCTGAAGAACTGCCACAGATGCCATGAGGCCACAGACAGCCCGGGGGTTTACTGCTCCCGGGCTATTTTTAAATACGACTCATTTAGATTTAAACCGAAGTTTCAAGAGCAACTTCAGCGAAACAGCAACATCATGCTTCGAAACCACCGATCGACTTCAAGCATGTGAATATAGCCAATAGCAATAAAAAATATAGCCAAAAATACTCCCTCACAAACTTGCAATGCGTAAATGTTCGCAAGAAAAGAAAACTGCATCTGGAGTGATTACTTTTCGAACATCCGATCGCCGAGTCTTGCCCCATAAGCACAAGTCATTGTTTTAAATGACAACTATTCTGAAAAAAAGCCCAGCCTCCCGCCAAAAGCCCCCTATTTCGCCTGCCACGACAAGACAAACTTGCAAAAATTCCATCGCCGTCTAAGTTCATGACTATCACTTCAGAGTGTGACCCTCCACACACTCGCCGCACACTTACCCGACCGGAGAGTTCAACTAAGAAATATAAAACCACCGCTCCAAAATACTGAAACGGAACTCAGTCATTACATTCAAGAGGGACGCTTGATGAAGCGCAGCCGGTGGTATCGTGCGTTTTCAAAACAGGGGTCAGCCGAGTATCGCTGGCTGTCACTCGTCTGTTTCTCGGGCCTGGTGATCGTGAGCTTCCTGCTGTTCGAACAGCAGATCCAGGGCTTGCTGGAACACCTGGGCCAGTCCCACCCCGCCACGCCAACCCAGCAGCTCAACCTGGCCCTGCTGCTGGTCACCCTGCTGATCCTCGATGTGCTGCTGCCCGTGCCGTCGAGCATGGTTGCGCTGCTGGCCATCGCCCTGTTTGGCGGCATCGGCGGGTACCTGGTGATCTTCATCGGCCTGTGTCTCGGGGCTCTGTTTGGCTACGGACTGGGTGCCGGCTACTTCCGCCTGCTGTCCAATCGCCTGAACATCCGGCACCGCCAGCAAGCTGCGCTCGCCCATCCGCTGAGCACACTGTCGTTGATCTGCCTGCGTGGCGTGCCGGTCCTGGCCGAGACTTCGGTGGTGGCCGCAGGCATGCAGCGCTACCCATTGCGCCAGTTCCTGGTGGTGACGACGCTGGCCAACGCCGGCCTGGCGCTGGCCTACGGCGCCATCGGTACCGCGCTGCTGGAACAGAACGCCTGGCTGGTGGCGATCCTCGCCAGCATGGTACTGCCGGGGCTGTTCCTCGGTGCTCGCAGCCTCTTCAAGGCCTATCGGCTGAACTCCCGGAACGACGCCGAGCACACCTTGCACGGGCGCTTCGAGGTGAGCTACGACTACCCGGTGGTCTTCACCGACCACGTGTTCGATCCGGACAATGCCTGCCTGCATCAACAACTGACTCGCCTGCAGGACGGCCCGGTCAAAGTGCTGGTCTTCGCCGACGAGCAGTTGCTCCAGTGCCGCTCGCCACTGCTGCAGCAGATCGACGACTACTTCAGCGCTCACGCCGCCGACCTGCACCTGCAAACCGCACCGTTTCCCGTACCGGCGGGCGAGTCGAGCAAACGACCCGAGGTGCTGCAGCAGCTCTACGAACAACTGTTGCAACAGGGCATGGACCGCCACGGTTATGTCCTCGCCCTGGGCGGCGGCGCCACGCTCGACGCGGTGGGCTATGCCTGCGCCACCTTTCACCGCGGCATTCGCCTGATCAGGATCCCCACCACCGTCCTGGCGCAGAACGACGCGGGTATCGGGGTGAAGAACGGCATCAACGCCTTCGAGCAGAAGAACCTGCTCGGTACGTTCTGTCCGGCCACGGCCGTGATCAACGATTTCCAGTTGCTCGACAGCCTCTCCTACCGGGACCAGATCGCCGGGCTCGCCGAGGCGATCAAGGTTGCGGCAATCAAGGACGCCCGTTTCTTCCAGTGGATGGAGCAGCAGGCCGACGCCCTCGCCCGCTTCGAGCCACAGGCCAGTCGCTATGCCATCCGCCGCTGCGCCGAACTGCACCTGGGGCATATTACCGGGGCGGGTGATCCCTTCGAGCGCGGCAACGGTCGGCCGCTGGATTACGGACACTGGGCCGCACACAAGCTGGAGAAGCTCAGCCAACACCGTTTGCGCCATGGTGAAGCGGTCGCCGTGGGCATGGCCCTGGATGCGCTGTATGCCAATGCCCGCGGGCTGCTCGGCGACAGCGAATGCGAGCGCCTGTTGCGGCTGTTGCTCAAGCTGGGCTTCAGCCTGTGCCCACCGGAACTGCTGCTGAAAGACTCGCAGGGGCGCCTGCTGGTCCTGCTGGGGCTGGAAGAATTTCGCCAGCACCTGGGCGGTGAACTGTCGATCCCGATGCTCAGCCGGATGGGTGAATCGCTGGACGTGCATGAGATCGATCCGGCGCTGATGGAGCAGGCGCTGCAGCGGCTGTCGAGCTGCACCTGCCCCGAGTTGGACGGGATACGGAGTTGCGCGCAATGAACAACCCGTCGCTGAACCTCAAGACCTGGATGACCCTGGGCCGCGTCTCCAACCTGCCCACCGTCTGGACCAACACCCTGGCTGCGGTCCTGCTGGCCAGCAGCGCCGGGGCACTGGCATCGCCCTCCTCGCTGGTCTGGATACTGCTGTTGGCAACGCTGTCGCTGCTTTACCTGGCCGGCATGCTGCTCAACGACCTGCTGGACGCCGACTGGGACCAACAGCACCAGAACCCACGACCGATCACCCTCGGCCTGGTCAGTCGCCGCCAGGTCGGTCTGGCCACCTCGTTGCTGCTGGTACTGGCGGCGGTGCTGGTGATTGGCCTGAGCCAGTTGATCGAGGAGCCACTCTGGCTGCTGGGCAGCGCCACCCTGCTGGTGACGTGCATCCTTGCCTACAACCTGCTGCACAAGACGTACGCCCACAGTGTCTGGCTGATGGGCGCCTGTCGCTCGACCCTGTACCTCACCGCCGCCGCGAGCCTGGCCATCCCGCCGCAACCGCTGTGGCTGTGCGCGGTGCTGCTGGGCACCTACATCAGCGGCCTGACCTACCTGGCTCGCCAGGAACACCGCAATCAACTGCTCAGCCGCCTCCCCCTGCTGCTGATGCTCAGCCCCGTGCTGCTGGCCTTCTACGCCGACAACCTGGTGTTCTGGCTGGTGCTGCTGTTCTGGCTCGGCTGGCTGGGCTGGAACTATCGGCGCCACCTGGCCGATGCCCGGCAACGTCAGGTGCGGGCCTTCATCGGAGCCGGGCTGGCCGCCCTGCCGCTGTTCGATGCGCTGGTGCTGGCCGTGGCCAACCAGCCCTGGGGCAGCCTGGCCTGTGTCCTGGTGTTTCTTGTGCTTCCCCACTTTCAGCGCTGGATCAAACCGACATGAACCTGCCTCTCTCGACCCATCCCGTACCTGTACTGGAGATGCGGCGCGACAGCCTCGCTGACTTGCGCCTGCGTTTCACCGAACCGCTGGACGACGGCACCCGGCATTGGTGGCAACAGGCCGAGGACCAGATGGCCGCACAGCCCGACGCCCAGACCGTGGCACGGCTGAGCAGCCAGTACAAGCGCGGGCCCGGCCGCCAGGTACCCGGCAACAGCGCCTGGACGCATGCGCAACTGGCCCATGTCCTGCTGCTGGCCCAGGCGCTTGAGTACCAGGCCGAGGACCAGCGCCTGGCCCTGCTGCGGCAGGTGTTCCTGTGGGGCGACGATCAGGAAAAGATCGCCCTGCTCAGGGCCCTGGATTGGCTGGACAGTCACGGCGCAGCCCTGGACCTGGCATTGCAGGCCGGCCGGACCAACAACAGCCAGGTGTTCGCGGCCATTGCCCTGGACAACCCCTACCCGGCCCGGCACTACGACGAGCGCGCGTTTTACCAACTGATCCTCAAGGCACTGGGCATGGGCCTGGATGTGCGACGTACCGAAGGACTGCCACGACGCCGCGGACACCCGCTGAACCAACTGGCCCTGGACCTGCTGGAGGAACAGCTGGCAGCCGAACGCACGGTGTCCGCCGGGCTGGTCCAGGTGATCGCTTTCGCGCTGCTCAGCCCGCCACAGCTGCAACGCCTGGTCGAACTCGACCGACAGCAGCGCCTGCCCGCGGACTGGCACGACCAGCTCCCTCTCAACCCCTGATCGCAAGACTCCCTACCTGCACGAGGCCTCACCATGCCCAAGTACTTCGATCCGCATATCCATATGGTCAGCCGCACCACCGACGACTACCAGAACATGGCTGCCGCCGGCATCACCGGCGTCATCGAGCCAGCCTTCTGGCAAGGCCAGGCCAGGACCAGCGTCGGCAGCTTCGTCGACTACTTCGATACCCTGCTGGGCTGGGAGCGCTTTCGCGCCAGCATGTTCGGCATCCATCACTTCTGCACGATGGGCCTCAACCCCAAGGAGGCCAATGACCTGTCGATTGCCAACGAAGTCCTGGAGGTCCTGCCGCGCTACCTGGTCAAGGATGGCGTGGTCGCCGTCGGCGAGATCGGCTACGACGACATCACCCCCGAAGAGGACCGTTTTTTTGCCGCACAACTGGAACTGGCCCGGCAATTCAACCTGCCGGCGCTGGTACACACCCCCCACCGCGACAAGATCGGCGGCACCAAGCGCACCCTGGCGGTGATCCGGGAAGTGGGTATCCCCGAGAACCTGGTGATCATCGACCACCTCAATGAGCTGACCCTGCCGCTGGTGCTCGACAGCGACTGCTGGCGTGGTCACTCCATCTACCCCAACACCAAGATGTCGGAACAACGCATGGTGGCGCTGCTCAAGGAGTACGGCACCGAGAAGATGGTGGTCAACAGCGCCGCCGACTGGGGCATCAGCGATCCCCTCAAGGTGCCCAAGACCGGCCAGGCGATGCTGGCCGCCGGTTTCAGTGAAGCCCAGGTCGAGCAGGTGCTGTTTCACAACCCGATCGATTTTTTTGCCCAGAGCGGTCAGTTGGACAAGGCGCTGGTCAGCGTCCCCCTGCCGATCGATCAACGTCGGCAATGGCAGGAGAACTCCGCGCTGCGTGGTCAGGAACCGGTGGTCAAATGAGTAGCGGCAGCGGCTGGAACGCCGCGCAGCTCGGCTATTGCGGCAACGTCCATCCGGCGGCCGACCTGGCCGCCCTGCGGGCCTCGATCGGGCAGTTGTTCCAGGGCGTACGTCGCCGCCGCGGCCTGCCCGAGCAGGACAGCGGCCTGTGGATCAGCGCCCGTGCCGCCGAGGAGTTGCAGTCGCCCCTGGCCCGTGCGGCGTTCCTGGCGTTGCTGCGCGACAGCGGGTTGCGCCTGACGTCGCTCAACGGTTTCCCCTACGGGCAGTTTCATCAGCGTGCGGTCAAGGCCGAGGCCTACCAGCCCGACTGGGCCGATCCGCGGCGACTGGAATACAGCCTGCAACTGGCACGCCTGCTGGCCGCCGGGTTGCCCGAGGACTGCCGGCACGGGGTGATTTCCACGGTGCCCCTGGGTTATGCCGCGACCTGGAACCGGGACAAGCAACAATTGGCCGAACAGCAGTTGCGTCAGCTCACCGCCGAGCTGGCCGCCCTGCAACGCGAGACCGGCAAGCAGATCGTGTTCTGCCTGGAGATGGAGCCCGACTGCGTGCTGGAGACGACCGACCAGGCCATCGGCTTCTTCCGTCGTTGGCAGGCCACGGCACCTCATCACCAGTACCTGGCGCTGTGCTTTGACGTCTGCCACCAGGCGGTGGTGTTCGAGCACTGCTACCAATCACTGGAGCGGTTGTACCTGGCCAAGGTACCGGTGGGCAAGATCCAGCTGTCCAATGCCCTGGTCTGCAGCCTGCCCGCATGCGATGAACAACGGCGTGCCCAGGTGCTGCAAGCACTGGGGGACTTTGTCGAAACCACCTACCTGCACCAGGTCAAGGCGCAATCTCCGCAAACGCAACTGCTGGCCTGGCCGGATCTCCCGGCCGCGCTCGAGGGCCCGCCCCAGGAGCTGGCGCAGTACCACGAGCTGAGGATTCACTTCCACGTCCCGCTGTTCAGCGAGGAGTTTCTGTTACCGGAACTGCGCGGCAGCCAGCACGCCCTGCACCAGACCTTCGACTTCCTGGCCGACCACCCCGGGTTCCGGCCGGTGCTGGAAGTGGAAACCTACAGTTGGAACGTCCTGCCGCTACCGCTGCGGCCCCAGACCGAGCAGGCACTGTTGCAAGGCATCGCCGCGGAACTGCAGTGGGTCGAGACGCAATTGCAGGACCGGCAATTGCTGCAGTTGCAGGTAGACCGGCCGGAGGCTTGCGCCCATGTCAGCTGATCGTCAACGCCAGCCGCTGCTGCTGATCAACGTGGTGGGGCTGACTCCGGCCCTGCTCGGTGCCTCGACCCCGCGCATCAACGAGTTGCTCAAGGGCGCGCGAATGGCTCACTTGCAGCCGGTCTTTCCCGCCGTCACCTCGACGGTACAGGCCTCGATTCTCACCGGGGCACCTCCCTCGGCCCATGGCATCGTCGGCAATGGCTGGTACTTTCACGATCAGGCCGAAGTGCGCTTCTGGCTGCAGCCCAACGCACTGATCCAGGGCGAAAAGGTCTGGCAGGCGCTACAGCGGCAGTTGCCCGACTTTCGCTGCAGCCAGCTGTTCTGGTGGTTCAACATGTATGCCGACGTGGCGGCCTCGATCACCCCGCGCCCGCACTACCCGGCCGACGGACGCAAGCAGTTCGGCCTGTACTCGTCGCCCTCGACCCTGCATGAAATCATCGAGCGGCAGATCGGCGAATTTCCCTTTCATGGGTTCTGGGGGCCGGCCGCCGGCATTGCCTCCAGCCGCTGGATCGTCGATTGCGCAATGGCCGAATTCCGGCTCAACAAGCCCGACCTGCAACTGGTCTACCTGCCCCACCTGGACTATGGCCTGCAACGCCTGGGGCCCGACCACCCGGGCATCGCCGAGGATGTCAGGGCCATCGACAACGAGGTCGGACGCCTGCTGGACTTCGCCCGGCAAGAGGGCGCGGCGGTGATGCTGCTTTCCGAATACGGGATCGAAAGCGTATCGCAGTCGATCTCCCTGAACCGCCTGCTGCGCTCGGAGGGACTGTTGCAGGTGCGCCACTCGTTGTCATGGGAACTGCTTGACCCTGGCGCCAGTGCCGCCTTCGCCGTGGCCGACCACCAGGTGGCCCATGTCTACATCCGTCAGGCCCAGGACATACCGCGGATCAAGGCCTTGCTGCAGCGCCAGTACGGCGTCGAGCAGGTGCTGGACAAGCAGGAGCAGCGCGCCTGGCAACTGGACCACCCGCGCAGCGGCGAACTGGTGGCCGTGGCCGCACCCGGTTTCTGGTTCGATTACTACTACTGGTTCGACGACCGCAAGGCGCCGGATTTCGCCCGTACCGTGGACATCCACCGCAAGCCCGGCTACGACCCCCTGGAGTTGTTCGTCGACCCGGCGATCCGCTTCCCCAAACTGAAAATAGCGCGCCGCCTGCTGCAGAAGAAGCTCGGCTTTCGCTACTACATGGACCTGATCCCGCTGGACACCCGGATGATTCGTGGCAGCCATGGCCGGCTCCCCGAAGACACCGCCAACGGGCCCCTGCTGATTACCGATTGCGACCTGCCGCTGCCGGAACACCTACCGGTGACGGCGGTGAAGCAACTGCTCCTGCAACATTTCCTGGGGCAGCCCAACCGTGATAAGGCCTATGCCAAGGAGTTTCCATGCGGCGAGCCATTTCGATAACAGTCCTCAGCACCCTGGCAGGTTTCGCCCAGGCAGAGGGCGCCAGCAGCTTCGATTGCGACAATTTCCTGAAATTTGGAGGCGACGTCACCAAGACTCGAGCCCTGTTCGACCAGGGGCCCGAGACCTTGACCTGGAACTGGTTCACCTGCCTGAACCAGCCGGCTGCCAGCAACAATCCGAACCGGGTCTGGGAGACCTTGAAGCCCTCCGACCAGGTCTACCTGAGCAATGGTTCCGCCCCGGGGCCCTACGGTGCCAGGGTCCAGCTTCCACGCGAAGTGGCGGAGAAAGCCAACGCCCTGGGCATGAACCCTGCCCGGGTCATGCACAACATCAACGCCGTGCAGCAGGTCGACGGCATGATCCTGGAAATGGGCGGCGACGTACCGGAGGCCGTCAAGGGCAAGCCGGTGCGCTTTCAATTGTTGATGTCCAAGGACACCTACGACTACATCGTGCAGAAGGGGGTCTACAACGTGAACGGTCAGGAGGCCCTCACCAGCGACCTGGACTTTCCGCCCACGGCGTGGGAGTTGAAGGCTTCATGGCTGTGGATCGGTGCCGACACCACCTTCCAGAACAGGCTCCAGGCGGACGGCTACTACATCGCCCAGGCCTACTACCAGGAGAACGGCCAGTACGTGGTCGGTTATGCCGCGCTCAGCGGCCTGCACGTGGTCAACAAGCTCAAGCCGGATTGGGTCTGGACCACCTTCGAAAACGTCAACAACAGCAAGTACACGGTCACCAACGCGATACCGCCCACGCCAATGACCAACAGCACCGGGCCGACGACGGCCGCCGCGGCGGCCAACACGAGTTTTCAGCCGGCCAATCCGATGCTGTCGAAGTACGAGCTGATCGGCACCCAGTACGAGCCGATCCCGACCAAGGCGCTGATCACGCCGAAGCTGCTGGCCAACTCACAACTGGAATCGGCGTTCCAGAGCCAGTCGTCCTGCCTGGCCTGCCATGACACGGCGGCGTACTCGAAAACCAAGGGGTACTTCAATTTCGCCCTCAGGGAACAGGGCGGCATTGTCTATCCAACCGCCAAGCTACCGCCCCAGGATTTCGCCGACTACAAGAAGCTGGATTACGTCTGGTCGCTCAAACGCGCCCACTGGCAAAGATAAGGAGCCTGACATGAGCGTATTGAATTTCCCCCGCATCTACTTCAATGGCCACATGTTCTGGAACCCGCCGACGGCCAACAACAACGACGTATTACCGGTCTATGAAGCGGTCAAGATGGAAATGAACTGGCCCTTCCTGGCCTCGTACGACATCACCCCGCAGAACGCCGACAAGGCCTTGATGCCGTGGATGATCAAGCCCCTGGACATGAGCACCCTGCCCGACTATGTCCTGCAGGTGCCCACCAATGCCCCGAAACCGGACGGCAAGGTCCACAGGATGATTCCTGCCGAATGGGACCTGTTCGGTGACAACGGCTGCGGCACGGTCAACTACAGAGACACCACCTCGCTCATTACCGGCGGGGAGCTGCCTGGCGGCCGTTACGTCGACAGCGATGCCCTGATCAGCAAACCCTACCAGTTGCTGGGCAATCCGCTGGGCAGCAACAGCCTGCCCCCTGCCCGCTTCGTCGATATCAGCCCCTGGCAGAACACCTTCACGGCCCTGTACTTCGACAAGCTGGTACTGGGTGACGACCAATGCGGCCTGGTCCTGGACCGTCAGCATCGGATGATGGATCGCTTCCTCAACTTCAACTGGGGGGCACTGGGCGGGCTGATGACCGTTACCACCACCTGGCAGACCTGCTTTCCCAAGGAGAACCTGCATTGGACGATCGGTGGTTCGCAACTGCTGAACAATCTTTACGAGCAGATGCAGCGGCAGCAGGCCAAGGGCTTGATGTTCCGTTTCTCCACCTACCTGACCTGCTACGACAAGAACGGCATTTTCAACAACTATCCGCCCATCGACACCCACAGCAGCGACCTGGCCGCCCAGGAAAAGGTTCGCGCGATGTATGAGAAGGGCTTGAACAATGTCGCCGATATTTTCTTCAACCCGGCCTATAGCCGAACCAACGGTGTCCTGGGGCTGTGGTTCGATGATGAGTTCCCCACCGCGCCAGCGGGAAGGCGCCTGACACCTGCCGCACCGATCAACGTCTACCAGAAGACCCCCGGCGACAGTCCTCTTCCACCGGGAGCCACCCTCCACCTGGGAGTCACTTCAACGCACCTGCAGACGGACAGCGATGTCATTTCGCTGGACCTGTTGAACACCTTCCCCTTCTATCAGGTCAACCCCAAGGCGGCCATCCCGGTGCCGGAAAAGTACCACGCAGGTGATTTCACCCTGGGCGTCAACAACCTGGGACAATTCACCGCCGTGGCGAACTTCGGCTTTGACCAGTATCAACAGGCCGCCTTCGACCAGCGCTCTGGCATTCTCGATCTGCATTTCGATCCGTCGCTGCGCCAGAAGCTGCAAACCGGCACCCTGGAGTTACGCCAGAAAGGAACAACCACGGCCACCGCCACTCAGCAGAAGTGGACAGCCGAGGTCGTGCAAAGCGGCAGCTTCATCGATGTCGGCGACAGCCGCGAGCTGCAGATCATGGTGCAGTGCGACGGCAAGCCAGCCCCGACGGGCACGACACTCTGGGTGGCGGAGTACAACAATCCCTACATGCTCACCACCAGCGATTACTACCTGGCCTTCAGCAACAACGCCAACTTCACCCTGTTTTGCAATGACCCGTCGAATCCCAGCAACAACAAGTCCAACCTGCCACAGTTCGTCGACGCCGCCGTTGTGCAGAACACCGTGGACATCGGCAGTGGTCGACGGTTGAGGGCCGTCAGCGTCGAAGCCGACACCACAGCCCTGGAGCCGATGACCTATCAGGCCTACCTGCCCACCCCCGCCTCGGTCTCCCTGGCCCCCTGCCTGGCCCTGGAAAACGCCACGCCCATGGAGGGCGTGCTGCACGACCCCCTGAAAAACACCGTGCAGTACAGCATCGCCGCCATCAAGACCAACGCCCAGGGAGTCGCTAGCCTGAAAATCAAGGCCATCGCCCCGGGCTTTCCGACCCTGCGTTTCTTCCTACAGGACGGGACTCCGTCTCCAGTCGTCCCCTTCAGCTTCGACTACACCTCGGCCTACACCGACTTCCTCGCGCCGCTGCGGGTCCTGCCCCTGGAACCACAACTGCAACAGGACTTCGTCGACGCCTGGAACAAGGTCTACCAAAACGCCGACGCCGGGCAGGAGATCTGGGCCAGCTTCATCTACCCGCGCATCCTGGAACCGTTCTATTACCTCTACCCGATCATGAGCAAGTACATGCCGCTCAACTCCCTGTCGCGGGTCGAGGGGGCCATCGACCAGTTGATCGTACTGGTCAGCAAGCAGTACCAGGAGGAAAGCACCCTGGCCATGCCGATCACCCGCGATCTGCCGCAAAGCCGCCGGGCGGTGCTGGAGCTCTGGGCGCAATCACTGGTCAAGCGCAACTATCCACCCATCCAACTGAGCATGAGCGACTTCAATAACCGCTGACCGATCGAGGTTGCACGCCGCATCACCGGGTGGCGAACCCGCCACCCGGCACTTCAAGGGAGTGTCGTATGAAAACCAGCATAGTGAACCGGCTGTTGCTCCTGATCCTGCTGCTCAGTCCCGCCTTTTTCGCCCAGGCCGACAGCGGTGACGTCTACTTCACCATGGGGGTGCACAACACCGAAGGCTGCAATGAAAAGAACGGCAACTGCATCGCCAAGCGCGCGCCAGGCGATCCCTCCGATCCGTTTTTCCCGGCGTACTGGATCAGCGACTGGACCATGTACCGGGTGATGCGCAACTACGAAAAAAATCCACCGCCCTACAGCAACCCACCCAGCACCCTCAGCCCGGCGGACTACACCGTCTCCCAGGGCACCAGCTACTACGACACCACCTATATCCCCGCCGATGGCGACGGCTTCGGCGCCATGATGGAGCACTACGAGAAGTACTGCCTGCCGATCTTCCCGATCAGGAACAACAACTACACCTGCTCCTTCGTGTCCCTGGGCAACAAGGCGTACTTCCTCACCTACCCGCAAGACCGCCCCAAGGACATGCCGGCCTGCTGCTCGTTCTCGCCGATGAACCACCCACCACGGCAAGACTTCATCCAGCACCTGCCCTACAGCCCTGCACGCAGCCAGAACCTGGGCGGCAGTGTGCAGGCCTACGCGTTGGACCTCGCTTCGCCACAGGGTCCGATCCTGTTCGGCTACGCCTTTTACAAGCAAGCGACGGGGCAGCCGCCCGTGCGGCTTCCCCAGTCATTCTATTTCTCCGGTGACACCAGCGTCGCCAATGCCCCCATCGTCAGCCAGAACTATACCCATTTCCGCGTCGCCAAACCGGACCCGGCCCAGACCTGGGCGCAGGTGGCCGCGATGTGTCCGGCCAATCCGCCACCCTGCCAACTGTTCGAGCCACCGGCGTCCCTGAGCAACGGAAAAAAAGCCCAGTGGAACCTGCTGCGCCAACCCTGACCCACGACGAAGGATCGCCATGAACACATCACGCTGTCTCACCCTGCTGTTGCTTGGGCTGGCCAGCCTGCCAGCCCTGGCCCGCGAACAGGCCATGCTGTCGACGCAGGCCAGCAACCTCAATTGCCAACCACCCAGCACCGCGCCGAACGCCACGGCCAGCCAGGAGCTGTTCGATCAATACAGCTGGCAGCTGTTCATCGCCATGAACTGGCCCGCCCAGGCGGGACAGCGCGGTACGCCCGACTGCGCCCGGCAACCCGGGGACCCTGGCTACACCGTCTGGCAGACCTACAAGACCGTGGAGGAAACCTTTCTGCCACAGGGCGTTAATCCAGGGCCGTGGAACACCCCGCTGGTCAGCAAGAGCCTGGGCATCATCAATATCGCCGCGCTGAAAAACAGCAGTGCGGTCCAGGCGGTCGACCAGGCCGTCGGCGGCTGGCTGATCGACCAGGCCGGCAATCCGACCTACTACGATATTTCAGTCAACGAGCCTTCCTACAACTACATCGTCGCCAACCACCTCTATAACGCCGATATCGTTTCCAAGGCCAACCACATCAACTTCCCCAATGGGGTCATCGAGATCAAGTCGAGCTGGCGCATCCTGCCTCCCGGCGTCAACGCCAGTCGCTACCTGACCCGGCTCGCGCAAGTGGCCACGTTCAACGACCAGGGCCAGCGCACCGGTGCCACCGAGGCCTACCTGGGGCTGGTGGGCCTGCACATCATCACCAAGGTGAACGGCTATCCACAATGGATCTGGTCGACCTTCGAACAGATCGACAACGTTCCGCCCAAGGTGCAGGTGAACGGCCAGTGGGTCGACCAGCCGGCACCCGGCATGGCCTATTCCTACTTCAACCCCAATGCACCGGCCGCCACGCTCAACCAGTCGCCCTGCGACTGGCAAACCCAGGGCACCCAGATGGTCTGCGTGCCCAAACCCGGCACCACTTTCCAGACCCCCAACCCGCTGAACCGGTTCACTGCAATCGCCGAAGTGACCAACGGCGTGAACAGCCAATACCGCAGCAACCCGGACCTGCAAAGAAGCGTGTTGAAGTACTACCAGCTGATTACCACCCAGCGTCCGTTGATGCCGAACAACCCCAGCAACCCGCTGGGCCAGCCAACACCCGCGCTCTCGGCCAACGTGACGATGGAGAGCTATATCCAGCCCAACAGCAGTTGCATGAACTGCCACTCCATGGCGACGCCGGTCAAGAGCATCTACAAGTCCGACTTCTCCTACGTTTTCAAATTCGCCCAGGCACCGGCCGGCAAAACCACCCCGGATCAAACCCACAAGGACGAGGAATAGATCATGAGCATTCTGAACGGGCCACGCCTGAATTTCTGGGGCGGCATCCGCACGGATGTCAGCGTGCCGAACAACTCCCCCACCATCCCCTACAACGGCAATCCCGACTGGCCGATCTTCGACCTGACCACCTCGACCCTGGCACCGGGTGCGCAGTCCTACAGCGACGATCAGTTGAACGACATACTCAACGCCCCCAACGGCAACTACTACACCGCCGGCGGCTGGAATCACTATGGGCAGCACGTGGTCGACATGCAGAACGCCCTGATCAGTTCCCAAGGGGCTGCCGGCCATGTCAGCACCACCGGCGACCTGGTGGGACAGCCGGTCTACCTGCTGGGATCGGTGGACCCGCTGAGCGGACAAGGCCCCGTTTCCGGGCCGATGATGGTGGACCTGGACCCCACCGCTTCGACGACCACCCAGATCTTCGTCGGCGGCCTGCAAATCGGCGGCAACGACAATGTCCAGTTGCTGATCCACAACAATACCGTGTGCAGCAGTTTCGACGTTACCGGGCGAGTCCTGGAGCCCAGGAAGATGGACGCCCCCGGTTCCTTCCATGCCAGCGGTACCTTTCAGTTGACCTTTCCCCTGAGCAGCATCGTCAGTTGGAACCAGAACAGCGTTGGCCTGCGCTCGATCATCCAGGCACCGGGAGCGACCGGGATCGTCCTGCGTTTCGTCATGTTCGAAATGTGCCCGACCATGACCACCGAGCAACTGGATGCCGACTACGCCGCCGGCAGATACACCCCCAACCCGAGCATTGGCCGGGTGATCGGCACACTGGCCCCGGCTTTCGCCAACGAACCGCTGATCTGCCCGCCGGGTCGGCAGCTGGTCAACCAGGGTACGGGGAATGCCGGTTACGCCGACCTGGGCAACAGCGGGACCCTGAGCATCGACATGGTCAACGTGATCCCGAAGCAAACCTTCAGGGCGGTGCGCGACGATATCACCAGCCCTATCGGCCCCAACGCCAACTACGGCCCCGTCACCATCAGCGCGGGCAACACGGCCCTGACCACCCTCGACCCGACCAGCAGCCCCCTGGTCGACTACTACGTATATGGCGGTATCGTCGATCTGCCCCTGAGTACCAGCCAACAGCAGGCGGTGCGGACCACGGCATTGGCCATCAATGCCCCTGGCAAGGTTGCCGGGACCACGCTCCAGGCCATCGAGTCGACCTATCGGGTCTATGCCGACCAGCGTAACGTCTACCTGGAAGACTATCCCAATGGCCTGTCGATCACCTTGCAGGTCCGGTACCTGGGTGGCCCGGTGCCCAGCGCTACCGAAATCGACCTGCAGGCAGCGGCGCCCGCCCTGTACGATGAGCCGCAATACTGGGACTTCATCGACTTCCCCGCCTCACTGACCCTCAACCCCGGCCAGCTCTCCATCAGTGTCCCCGTCAGCGTCAAACCGGGCACTGCCGCGCAGGCGGGTTTCGTCGCGCTGACCTGTACCGCCAAGGGCCTTGCGAGCAGCGGTTACTTCACCAACTTCCGCAAATACGCCCAGACCGACTTCGGCATCCCCAAGGGTACCGTCATCACCTGGCCGCTGATGTACCCCAACGTCCTGCGTTTTCACTACCTGGCCTTCCCCGCCATGTCGCGCTATGTCCCGCTGAACCAGCCCGACGCGGTCATGGCGGCGAAAAACCCGATCCTCGCCCGGACCTCGGATGCCTACAAGGGCACCACCCTGTTCATGCCCGTGGTGCGGTCGATGTCACCCTGCCAACGGGCACTGCTGCGGGCCTATCTCACCGGTGAGCCGTGGCAACCGCCACAGTGATCCAGCCGCCCTTTTCCATGGAGAGAACGCCTATGCCCATTCATGTTCCCACGCACCCCGGCGAAAACCTGCGCCGGGGAACCATCATCGCCGAAGGGCTGCTGAACCCTCGTGGCCTGTGCCTGCTCGACAACGGCAGCCTGCTGCTGGTCGAGGCCGGTTCCGGCCTGCCGGACCAACCCTTCAGCGGCCGTATCAGTCGACTGCTGCCCGACCCACGCCACCCCGGCGGCTACCTGCCGCGCGAAACCCTGGCCGAAGGCTATCGCTCGATGAACATGCAGGCACGCATGCTGCGCGACGAGATCATGGGCCTGTCCGATGTCGCTCGGGGTGGCGATCGCTGCCTGGTCAGCCTGACCGACTACGTCGAGGGCTCCAAGCTGTTCGACCTGCAATACAACCCACCGGAACCGGTGTTCCATGCCCGTGGCAACCTCAACGCCCTGTGTTATCACCCGACTCGGCGCAGTTGGCTGGCGGTCAAGCCGGATACCAACCAACTGGTCGAATTCACCCCGGAACACGGCGAACAGGTGCTGGTCGACCTGCCCGACCTCGACCAGGGCCAGGATGCCGTACCGGTGACGCTGGTCCATGAACCGGCCTGCGACGCCGTGCTGATCAGCCTGTTCTCCGGTGAACTGCACAGCTCGCCGCAGAATCGCGGCATCGACTTTGCCGACAAGGCCGGCCAGGTCATTCGGGTCTGGCTGGACAATGGCCAGGTCGAGCCCGTCATCACCGGGCTGCAACTGCCCACCGGCCTGGCACTGACGCCAGCTGGCGACCTGTTGGTGCTCGAGCTTTGCGAACGCCTGCTGGAGCCGCTGTACCCGGACTGGACGGATGAGACCCGCCATGGTGGTTTCCAGCGCTTCAGCGGTCGCTTGCTCAGTTGCAACCTGCAGGCCGCGACGGTCACCGTACTCGCCCGCCAGCTCGATACCCCCTCCAACCTGTGCGTAGTGCCGGGGGCGGTGATCGTCAGCGAGGGCATGGGACTGTCCGGTCGTTCGCTGCCGACCCCGGACCACGGTACTGTCCCCTTGACCGGCCGACTGCGGCGCCTGCCGCTCGATGAGTCATGACGCCCCCTGCAGGCGGGGCCGAACACCGATCCGCCGCCTCCAGGTTGGGGCCGACAACACGGCCCCAACCTAATTTTTCAATCGCCCCCATTGGTTTTTCGATTTGCCCCCGCCTGGCACGCAATGGCCTAATTGGAGCTTTGTCATGGAAGGCTCCCACATGGAAAACGTTAGAGCTTCAAGCGCTCATGCCGTCTGGCTGATGATCAGCGTGATACTGGTCGCGCTCAACCTGCGACCCTCGATGGCCGCTGTCGGGCCGCTGCTTTCGGCGATTCGCGGCGATATCCCACTCAGCTTCAGTGCTGCCGCCCTGCTGACCATGCTGCCGGTCATGGCCATGGGCCTGGCGATGTTTCTCGGCATGCGCCTGGCGCTGCGCTTCGGTGAACACCGCACCATCGTCGTGTCGCTGCTGGTGATCGGCCTGGCGACCGCTTCGCGCCTGTACCTGAACAGCACCGCCGAACTGATCCTCAGTGCGGTCCTGGCCGGCCTCGGGATCGCCCTGATTCAGGCGGTGATGCCGGCGCTGATCAAGTCACGCTTCAGCCACAACGTGTCGCTGTTCATGGGCGTGTATGTCACCTCGATCATGGGGGGCGCCGCAGTCGCCGCGTCGTTCTCACCCTTCGTGCTGGCCCAGACCGGCAGTTGGCGGATCAGCCTGGCGATCTGGGCCGCGCTGGCCCTGGTCGGGCTGATCTTCTGGTACGCCCAGCGCTCGGCGGTACCGGTGCTACCGCCCGCACCGGGCAACACCCGGCGCGAATCGTTCGTCAGCAACTCGCGGGCCTGGCTGCTGGCGATTTTCTTCGGCCTCGGCACCGCCTCCTACACCTGCGTACTGGCCTGGCTGGCCCCCTACTACGTGGAAAAAGGCTGGAGTGAACAGAGCGCCGGCCTGCTGCTGGGCCTGTTGACCGCCATGGAAGTGGTATCCGGCCTGGTCACGCCGGCGCTGGCCAACCGCAGCCAGGATCGACGGCTGGTGCTGGCCGTGCTGCTGGGCCTGATCATTGCCGGCTTCTGCGGCCTGATTCTCAGCCCGCAACACTTCACCCTGCTCTGGCCATGCCTGCTGGGCCTGGGTATCGGCGGCCTGTTCCCGATGAGCCTGATCGTCTCCCTCGATCACCTGGAAGACCCTCGTCGCGCCGGTGGCCTGACCGCCTTCGTGCAAGGCATCGGCTACCTGATCGCGGGGCTGTCACCCCTGATCGCCGGGGTGATCCGCGACCAGCTGGGCAGTTTCGAGTGGGCCTGGTGGTCGCTGACCGCCGTGATGGCGGTGATGATCCTGATGGTGCTGCGGTTCAACCCCAAGCATTACGCCCAGCACATCCAGTAACCATCGGCGGCCCTTTCCAGCTCTCCCGCCAGGCCGCCCGGCCTGGCTCGAAAGGGCCGCCTCCTCTTCCGAACCCCCAATGCCCTGCCCCATGCGTGTACGCACACCGTCTGGTGCGGGTACCCGCCTGCCTGGGCCACACACTCCCCGTACTGGAGACGCTCATGAAACACGTCAGTTTCGCTGCCGCTCATGCCGGCATGCTGGTCTGGGCGCTGCTGATCGCCGCGTCGTTCTTCGCTGCCGCCAAGGTCGGCCAATCGATTGATCCGATCCTGCTGACCGGGCTGCGCCTGCTGTTCTCAGCCCTGGTGTTCCTGCCGCTGCTGCTTCTGAACAACAACTCCCCGCTGACGGCCAGGGGCCTGCTGGCCCATGCGGTGCTCGGCCTGCTGCTGGCGACGTATTTCGGTTCATTGTTCGAGGCCCTGCGCTATACCTCCGCGGTCAATACCGCCACGCTGTACACGCTGGTACCGCTGATGACCCTGGGTTTCGAGGCCCTGCTGCAACCCAGCGCCAGCCTCAAGACCCGCGTACTGCCGATGACACTCGCCGCCGTCGGTGCCGTACTGCTGATTCTCAAGGGGAGCGCCCCGGACGAGTTGCCCGCGCAATATCCGGTGGTGGTGTTCGGTATCGGCTGCCTGGCAATGGCGCTCTATTCGCCGGTGAGCCAACGCTTCAAGGTCAAGGTGCTCAAGGGACGCGACCCGGTGGCGATGACCTTCTGGAACATGCTGTTCGGCGCGGTGTTCCTGCTGGCGTTCTGTCTGTTCAGTGGCGGCTGGCGCAGTGGCGCGCTGCTGACGGGACGGGATCTGTTCTGGCTGGCCTACCTGGCGCTGTTTGGCACCCTGGCGACCTTCTGGCTGCTGCACCGGGCCATCGGGGTGATCGAGTCCTCGACGGTGGTGTCCTACGTGTACCTGAATACGTTGTTCGTGACCGTGTACCACTGGCTCTGGCTCAGCCAGCAACCGACGCTGTTGGAAGCCGTCGGTGCCGTGATGGTGGCGATCGGTATCGCCACCCTGGTAATGGGTAGCCGTAACGCCAGGCCTGCTATGGCCTGAGCCTCAGCGACCCGCCGGGCCTCGGGGATTCACCGGGGTCCAGCGTTCCAACTGGCGTTCGAGGAATGCCGCAACGGCGAGCAGACGTTCCTCCTGCCAGTGTGGCCCGACCAGCTGGATACCGATCGGCAAACCGCTGTCCGGGTCATGGCCGGCACGGATGACCACCGCCGGCGAACCCGACAGGCTGAACGGGAACACATAGGCATAACGGTCGCGGTCGGCCAGCGATTCGCCATGGGCGAAGGCCACGTCCGGGTACACCGGGCAGATGAACAGGTCATGCTCACTGAAGAACTTCGCCAACTGATAGCGGAAGGTATCGATGGCAATCCAGTCGCGCTTGAGCTCATCCACGCTCAGCTCCACCTGTTCGCTGCGTCGAACCAGCTCGGCGGTGGCCGGCGTGGAGTTCTGCTTGCCCATCGCCTGGAACAGGCGCTGCCAGCTACGCCCGGCATCCGCCCCGGTGATGAATACCCGCCAGAGGATATCGCAAGCCTCATCGAGCATCGGTGGAACCGCCGGGCTCACGTCCGCCACCACCCCCTGCAGGCACGCCTCGACACGCTGCAGCACGTTTTTCACCGCACGGCTGGCCTGCGTCCGGCTGGACGCCCAGGACAGCGCCACCCGCAGCTCGTTCAAGGGCTTGCCTTCGGCGAACGGCACATCGACCGTATCCGGGTCCTGGCCGTCGGCCCCGCTGATCAACGGCCCGAGCAATGCCAGGTCGTCGACGTAGCGGCCCATCACGCCAAACGCCGAAGTCAGGTGGAACAGCCCGGAACGGTCGTTGGGAAACTGCCCGGTCAACGGCACCCGGCCCTGGGTCAGCTTGAGCCCGCAGATGCCGTTGAAGTGCGCCGGAATACGCACGCTGCCGCAGGCGTCCGAGGCCAGCCCGGCCGGTGAACAACCCGCGGCAATCGCAGCCGCCTCACCGCCGCTGCTGCCACCGGCCGAACGTCCGGCGTCGTAGGGATTGAGGGTGCGACCATAAAGCAGGTTCTCGGTCTCGAACGCCATGCACAGCTCGGGGACGTTGGTGATGCCGAGAATGATCGCGCCGGCCTCACGTAGCCGCGCGACCACCGTGGCGTCCCGCTCACTCGGCTCCCCCAGCAATTCCTCCAGGCCACGCGACATGCGAAAACCCCGCACATGGCAGACGTCCTTGATCGTCAGCGGCACGCCATGGAGCGGGCCCAGGAAAACGCCACGAGCCGCCAGTTCATCGGCTTCCCGCGCCTGGCGCCGCAATTCATCGATGGATTCGAGCTGAATCACGGCGTTGATCGCCTTGTTGCGCTCGGCCATGCGTTGCAGGTAGAACTCAAGCAGCTCGGTGCTGCTCAGCGCGCCACGGCGCAGCAGGCCCGCCATCTCGCGCAGGGTCAAGGTATCGGGGTTGAACATGCTCAAGCCTCTGCCTTGCTGCGCAGCAGCTTGTTGGGGATCTGGTACATGTTGCGCACCACCAGGGAGAAGGCCTTGACCCCCAGTTTGGGGCGCCGGGCGATGGCCTCCAGGGCCTCCTCGGTCATGGTCAGCACGTGACGCAGCGCCTCGGGCGTGATGTTCAGCGGCGGATAGAAACGCAGCACCGGACGCCGGGCCTTTTCATTCATCGAATGCCCGGCGTGAATACCGCGCTTGCCCAGTTCCATGCTCATCAGGGCCTCGTACACCGAGCCACGCAGGCGCAAGCCGGTCATCAGGCCGACGCCCGGCACGTCCTCGACGATGTCCGGATAACGTTCGGCCAGCCGTTGCAGGCCATGGCGCAACAGACCGCCGTTGACCCGCGAGCGCTCGACCAGGTCATGCTCCTCGATGTAGTCGATGGCCGCCAGCGCCGACGCGCAGGCCACGGGGTGGCCGCCTTGGGTGCGCTGGTCGGGCTCGATTTCGAGCAGTGGGAACTGCTGGCTCAGCCGCTGGCTGTACAGGGCGCAGGCAAACGAGGTGTAGCCGCCGGTCAGGCCCTTGGACAGGATCATGATGTCCGGTACCACCTCGTCGTACTGCACGGCAAACCATTTGCCGCAGCGACCGAAACCGGTCTGGATTTCGTCGGCCACCAGCAGGGTATCGGTGGCATCGCACAAGGCGCGAATGTTGGCCATGTAGCCCACCGGCGGTACCTGCAGGTGGGCCCCACCGAGAATCGGTTCGACATACACGGCGCACACCCCCTCGCCCACGGCCTTCTGCAGGGCGGCGAAGTCGCCATAGGGCACATAGGTCACCTGGTCGGCGTGAGTGCCATAGCTGCGATGGTGCTGTTGCTGGCCCAGGATGCTCATTGCCGCCAGCGTCTTGCCATGATAGGAATCGCCCATCACCACGATGCCGCGTCGGTTGCGTTGCACCTTGAGCACATAACGCAGGCTCTGCTCGATGGCCTCGGCGCCCGACACCATGTACTGCACATCACCCCACTCACCCGGCACCAGATCGCGCAGACGCTCGGACAACGCATGCTGCAGAGGGTGAACGCGCCCTTCCGGGACCCAGGCCAGGCGGTTGAGCTGGTTCTGTACCTGCTCGCGCACCAGCGGGTTGCGATGGCCAACGATGAACACGCCATAGCTGCAGGCGCAGTCGATGAAGCGCTTGCCCGCGTGGTCGGTGACATAGATGCCATCGGTGTGCTGCTCGACGCTGGTCTTGCCCAGACGATAGAGCTTGGCGGCCGAAGCACTCCAATGGCGCTGGCAATCGTCCAGCAGTTGCTCATGCGACAGAGTTGAGGACATGGCTGAGAGTCTCCTTGATGGTCTGGGCGGCACGCTGGATGGGTTCGGGACGGGCGGTGACCGGGCAACGCAGGATCAGCTCACGGCCGCGTGGCGCGGTGACGTAGACACCGCGTTCGTAGAGGATCTGGCACAACTCGGCCGGGCTCAGGTCGCCCGGCAGCGGCAGGCCGACCCAGCCGCCATGTGCCACGGCCCCCAGCGGGGCCAGCACCTGGGCCAACGACCGACCGTTGTCCAGGCACTGCCTGGCGCACTCATGCTGACGCACGTAGTCAAGCGCGGTCAGCGCCGCCACGCAGGCCATCGGATTGCCGGCCGTGGTACTGCCGTGTTTCGCCGGGCTGCTGCGACCGTAGACCTGGTAGGCCATCTCTTCGCTGCAGGTGTAGGTGCCAATGGGAATGGCCCCGCCACCCAGTGCCCCGCCCAGCACCACGATATCCGGGGTGTTCTGGTAGTGCTGAAAGCCGAACAGCTTGCCCAGGCTGCCCAGGCAGGTCTGCACGTCAACAGCGATGACCGGGGCCGATACCTTGCTGGCACGGGCCTGCAACTGATCGAGCAGCGCCTGTTCGATCAGGCGCAGGCGACCACTGTCATCGATCACCGTGCTGGTGTGGCAGACCGCGAAGCAGTCGGCCCAGTCCACCTGGTCCAGGTCGGCGACCTGACGGATCGCCACCTTCTTGAACCCCAGGAAGCTCTGGATCTCCTGGTAATCGGACGAGGCGCCGAGGCAACGTCCGTAACTCAACGAACCATAATCGCCCCCCTGGACGAAGACGATGGTGTTGCCCTTGGGCTTGAGGCCCTTGCACAACTTCAACGCGCCTTCGAACGCCTCATCCCCGGAACTGCACACGTAGGAGCTGACCAGCGGCGCAGGCAGCAGTCCGGCCAGGGTTCGGCACAGCCCGATCAGCGGCTCGGACATCAGCACGCGGTTGGACAGGCCCATGATGCCCGCCTGGCGGCTGACCGCCTCGATCACCTGGGGCACCTGGAAACCGAAACCGCCGCTCAGGTCGACGATCCTGCGGCCGGCGCCATCGGTGTAGGTCTCGTATTGGCCGGTGATGATCTGTTTGTCATTGTTTTTCATGGAGGGCTCTCAACGGTAGCTCAGGGCATTGAAGATGCGTCGACGGTCATCGACGATCGCTTCGCGGCCATGCATGACCCGGCGGTTGTCGATCATCACCATGTCGTGGTCACGCCAGCCGACCGGATAGGTTTCCTGGGCGGTCACGGCCGCGATTTCGGCCAGGAACTCCACCGGAATCGGCTGGCCGGACACGGTGTCGATGACCGGCGCTTCGTAGTTGAAGGACGGACCGAGGATGCTGTTGGCAAAAGCCGGGCGCTGGCTGAATTCGGAGACCAGGATCGCCGGCGTGCTGAAGGCGTAATGGATCGAGTCATCCGCCGGGTTGAAGTCGATCTGCGTGCCTGGATCGCCGCCGACGATCTGCAACAGGTCGTCGATCACCACCGCCGATGGGTCCGAGAGCGTCGACGAATAGTGGCAAACCAGCCGACGCCACTTGTCCCCGGCCACGGTGCGGCTGTAGCGGATCGGGTTCTCTTCGAAGAACCGGCGGCACTCGGACGACAGTTTCGTCAGGACCTTTTCTCCGTCGCACAAGGTGGTTTGCGATCCCTTGCGCGGCGCTTCCTGGCAGTAGAACCAGGTGATGTCCGGCCAAAATGGCGAGTTGCCATTTTCGCAGTGCAGGCCGACCGCATCGCGCCCGGCATCCACCAGTTGTGCGGCGCCACCGACCATCACCCGTGCCGGGTCCAGGCTCAGCCGCGAGCTGTTCTTGCGGACAAAGGCGCTGAAGTCTTCAGCGCTGTGAATGCAATTGCGAAACAGCACGACGCCATAATGACCCAGCAGTTCGTACAGTTCAGGTTTGCCCAGGCTGTCGAAGTGACGTGGCTCGATGATGGAGACCGCTGGACTTTCAGAGTGATAGGCAGGCGAGTTCATTGGTTGCATTCCCTTGCAGAGTGGAGAAAACGGTGGCGATATCGGCGCGCTTCGGGCGGCCGGTCACGGTATAGAGTTGCTCGAGCAACGGATCGTCCTTGGTCAGCAGCCACAGGCGACTGGGCCGCTCGATGTCGGAGAAACGCCGACCGGACCAGTTGGCCAGCTCGGTGCGATCCGGCAGCGCCTCGACGCAGAGCAGGGCTACCAGGCCATGCTGCTCGTCGAAGAACACGGCGGCGTCACGCACCCCCGGAAATTCGCGGTACTCCAGCTCGACCTGCTCCGGGCTGACGTTGCGGCCGTTGGGCAGGCAAATCACGTTTTTCTTGCGCCCGTGGACATACAGGTAGCCATCGGCATCCAGCTCGCCCAGGTCGCCGGTATCCATCCAGCCATCCTCGGACATCGAGCAGGCGCTGGGGTCCAGCCCCGAATAGCCACTGAACAGCGAGCTGCTCTTGACCTCGATGGTCTGGTCGGCGCCGATACGCACCTGCACATGTGCCAGGGGTTTGCCGACACTGCCCAGGCGCTGGTGTCGAGCCGTGTTCATGCTCACCACCGAGGCGTTCTCGGACAGTCCATAGCCCTGGAACACCGGGATACCGTCCTCGGCCAGCGCCTTGAGGATGTCCACGCTCACCGCCGCACCGCCGCAGGTGATATGCACCCCGCTATGCAGGTAGCGTGAAAGCCGCTCCCCCTGCTCGTCGCCCCGGGCCAGTTGTTCGTAAAAACGGTTGAGCATCACCGGTGGCACCGTCATCGCCGTCGGCTCGACGCGCAGCAGCCAGTCGACCAGGCTTTGTGGCGAAGCACCCGGCTCGCCCAGCAGGGGCTCCTCTTCGGGCAGGAAGAACACCGTGCCGCCGGCCAGCAGCGGCAGATACGCCGCAGTCACCTGTTCGAGCAGCAGGCTCAGCGGCACCAGCGACAGGTAGCGGCGGTGGGCACCTGCCGGCATGCCCTGGCGCAGGGAGGTCAATACCGCGCCTACCGCTGCGGTGCCCAGCCGTACGCCCTTGGGTCGGCTGGTCGTGCCCGAGGTATGGATGATCTTGCAGATCCACTCGCCTTCGTCCGGTGTACCGAGCAACGCCGGCTCCATGGCCGGCACATCGATACGGCGCAGGCGCTCCTCGGGGAAGTCCAGCCGCCAGCGTTCGCTCAGGGTACGCAGGCCGGCCTGGTCGACCAGGAAACCATCACAGCGGGCGGCCAGGTGTTCGGCCTGGGATTGGCTGAACGCCAGTGGCAAGGGCAAGGCCGTCACCCCGGCGAACAGGCAGGCCAGGTCGGCCACCAGCCAATCGCTGCTGTTGCGTGTCACGATGCCCAGTACCACGCGCTCGCCGGCGGTGCCCGCGCTGAAACGCCGTTGCAACTCGGCGGCCAGGCTCAGGGCCCGATGCTCCAACTGACCATAAGTCAGGGTGTTGCCCTGCTCCGGGCCGCTCGCCGCACAATCGACCGCGCAGATGGCGTCACGGTTGGCTTGCAACGCCTGCCGCAACTCGGCAATGAATGAACCACTCATGGCTGGGCCCTCGCTGGCAGGTCGGTCGGAAGCTGGCTGAACAGCGTGTTCAGGGTCATGGCCGCGAAGCGCGAGCGCTGGGGGTCGACGCGGATGAAACCGGTGACGGGTTGCTTGGAGTAGTAGCTGCCCCAACTCTGACCGCTGTCGTTGGCCAGGCGATCCGGATCGGCGTCAAGCAGCGGCTCGAACACGATCTGGCAGCTCTCCATCATCTCCCGAACCCGCGGTGTAACGGTGCACAGCAGGTAGTGGGCACCCATACACCAGGCCAGCAGCGGGATCATGTTGACCATGATGATGCCCGCCGTCATGTGATGGGAGATCAGGTTGCCAATCTCGGCGATGTTCGCGCGATCGATGTTCTTGTCGAAACGGCGCGACAGAATCGTCTCCACCGGCTCCGACAGGTATTGCTCGGAGAACAACGTTCGATGATCGGCAAAAGTTATACCGGCGCAAGAAAGAATCCGCTCGTCGGCGTCCTGCGTTAGAGCAAAGTATTGCGGGTTGGGCTCCACGTTGGCTTTATAAGAGCTGCGAAATTTTTCTTTCACAACTTGCGTCGCCTGTAACCACAAGGGTGTCTGATTTTCCGTGACACGTACCAACATTTCGTCCTCCTCCGTCCCTGTGCAGGGGTACTGAAAATGTGAGAGGCGAATATATGGATGAGTCCCGGCGGAGGCTATTTAAAAAATAAATTGCATCCGCTAATATACAAATACGTCGAAACACTAAAATCATGACGAAAGTAATACCAATGGATTTTCATCGAGACGGATCTCTTATGCTCAATAGCAATTTGCTTAGAAAGCTGGACATGCAGGACCTGGTGGTATTCGTCGCGATATATGAGCAGAGCAGCGTCACCGAGGTATCCGAAACCCTTTGCGTCAGCCAGTCCACCGTCAGCTACTGCCTGAAGAAGCTGCGGACCAGCTTCGAGGACGAGCTGTTCATCCACACCCGCAATGCCATGTGGCCCACCAGCAAGGCCACCAGCATGTACAGCCATGTCACCAATATCATCAAGAGCATCAATCTCTGTCACTCCGAAACCAAGCCCTTCGACCCGGCGAAAAAAGAGATAGTCTTCAATATCTGTGCTCCTGAATACTTTGAGCTACTGATTCTCCCGACACTTCTTAAAAGTTTTATCAAAAGCAGTTTTCCAGTCATTATCAATGTTCATAAGTTTCACAAGGACATCCCTGTAGAGAAACTCTCGGACGGCCGCTTCGACCTGGTTATCTGTTCCGGCCCAAACTTCCACCCCGACGCCAAAAGTTTCAAATCCAAGATACTGCTGGATGATGATCTGGTCTGCGTGGTCGACAAGAGCTTTGCGCCAGCTGGGAACAAGTTTAATCTCGAAAGTTTCGTCGCCCGCCAGCATATATTCCCAACGCCCTGGATGTCGGATACCAACATGGTCGACGGCTGGCTTGGCAAACAAGGTTATATCCGGCAGATCGTTGCCCGGGCCAACAGTTATGTAGCGGCACTGGAGATGATCAATGGAACGGACCTGATCCTGACTCTGCCACGGCGCATCCAGATGCTGATCTGCAATGAAGCGAAATTCGCTCTCTGCAAGCCACCGGCGGGCCTTCCCAGCTTCACCATGGACATGCTCTGGGACCGCAAGGCCGGCCAGAACAGCGCCAATGCCTGGCTGCGCGAGCAGATCGCCAAGGTGTGCGCCTGAGCAGGTGCGCCTCCTGCCTGGCCGGTAACCTCCCTGGCGCCGGCCTCGCTCCCGGTTTCATCAAGCGCGTCGCACTCAATGAGTGCAATTGATTAGCAGTAGCATACACAGGACTCGCAGATGTCTGCCGTTAGTTGGGAACGTCAGACAATCTGCCCAATCCTCTATCCACAGACGCCAAAATCGACATCCATGTCTATCCCCCCGACAGACATCCTCTTAGATGCTCTTGCATCGGTTCTGAATCACCCGGCTGTTTCCCGGACCTTTTCCAAGTAGACAAACGCCGCCGGCAATATATTGGCGTCATCACTTGGCTTACATTTTTTTGCAAATACGCGCTTGGCCTGGTGGCGCCAATCGTAGGACAACTGAACTCCCGATGCGCCAGGCTCAATAAGCCTAAATGGACTCGCCCCCTTGTAACCCGCAAAACCTTGGAAACATTGGCCGTTCCTTTGCACACGATCAGCGAAGTATTTTCTTACAACCCCCCGAGAATGCACTGACTATCTCGTTCAGGGAGTTTGGATCGATTATCTGATCAGGGTTGCTGTCCGGGATAAAACACTCCGCAAGCAGCTTCTATCTTCAAGGCCAGGATATGAACGACGTGCTGACATCCCGTGAACAGGCCACACAAAGGACCAGACCCCATCGACGCGGCCCGGAGAGCGAAATGCAAAACCTCGTATCCCGATCCACCCTGATCCGCACCGAGAAGCATCTGACTCAAAGGATTGCCGAGCTGGGACATAGCTTGCGCGGCTCGATCATGGAGCTGCAGACCTCGGTCAGACAGCAGGGTGAACAGATTGCCGTGCTGACCAGGACCGTCTCCACGCAGCGTACTGAACTGCGAGCGGAAATCAGGGAGCAAGGCAATCAATTACGAGCGCTGATCGACCAACAGCGCATCGAGCTGCGCTCTGAAATCAAGGACCAGGGCCACGAGCTGCGAGCATCGCTGCAGGAGCAAGGTAGTGAGTTTCGGCTTGCCCTGGAAAAACAAGGCAGTGAGTTTCACCTTGCATTGGAGAAGCGAGGCAATGAGCTGCGTACAGACATGGAGAAGCAAGGCAATGAACTGCGCACAGCAATGGCGAAGCAAGGCAGTGAACTGCGTGCAGCCATGGAGAAGCAAGGCAATGAACTGCGCACAGCCATGGAGAAGCAAGGCAATGAACTGCGCACAGCCATGGAGAAGCAAGGCAGTGAACTGCGTGCAGCCATGGAGAACCAGAGCAATGAGCTGCGCGCAGCCATCAAGGACCAGGGATACACGCTGAAGACATCGATCACTGAACTGAAGATGGATACCGAGTCGAGATTCAAACTCGTGTACTGGCAGCTCGGGATCATCTTTGCGGTCCTGATGCTTCCGCTGGGCCGGTTGGCCTTCGACATGGTTTTTGGAAAATAGCGGTTTCAGCCAAGCAGCCTCGTCCTTGTGGCCGCCGCTTTCTCACTTTTACCTCGATTGACCATTGCAGCGAATCAGGACGCGGGTAGCACCTCACTGCCAGGCGTGGTCCGGTCGATCAGGCGAATGCTGTCACGCCCACCCCGCTTGGAATCGTAAAGTGCTGCATCGCTCTGCTCGATCAGGGCCGCCAGGCTGCTGGGCGGCTGGTCGAAGAGATTGGCACCAATACTCAGGGTTACCGCTTGAGGGGTGTTGAAGGTCTGGTGAACGTTCTGATAGAACTGCTCACGCAACACATCGCCCAAGTGCACCACCTGCTCGTGCGAGGTGTCGCTCAACAGGATAACGAATTCGTCCCCTCCCAGACGGGCGGCCAGCGCACCTTCAGGCAATATCGAACGAATCATCTCGCTCAGCGCGACGAGCAACCGGTCCCCGGCGGTGTGGCCGTAGAGGTCGTTGATCTGCTTGAAGTGGTCGACATCGATCAGCAGCAAGGCCCCCGGTCGAGCACCCGAGACCTCTTCGAACAGCCGTGGGGCACGTACTTCCAGGGCGCGGCGGTTGTACAGCGCGGTCAGTGGATCACGAGCCGCCAGCCGCGCGATCCGCTTCTCCCGGCGATAGCGCTCGGTACCGGTCATCGACAACGCGATCAGCATGACTGCCATCACGCCCTCGACCAGGGAAATCTGGATGATCTCGCCACGAAACGCGGCAAGGTCGATCAAGGTGCCTGGAAGGATCGTCGACAGCGCCTTCATCAGATAGAAAACCCCGTGGATCAACAGGACATAACGCAGTTGCACGGCCCCCACGCTCAACGAGTTGCCGTGCGGGCGCAGCAGAAAACTGGCACGCAGGGTCACCAGGGACACCATCAGCGAGTTGACCAGCATCATGATCTTCGACCACGAGGGATCATTGGGCAGCAACAGCATGGCAACCCAGACCACGACAACCAGGAACCAGATACGGGAGAGACGTGTTTCCGTGAATCGCGCAACGCCCATCAGGAAAAGCCAGTGGGCGGTGACGAGCAGGCCGTTGGCAAACCAGATCCCGATCAGCAGAAAACCACTGCCTCGCAACAGGGCGAGTGTCGAGCCGATACTGATGGTTGCAAAACCCGAGCTCCAGAACAGCAACGATGGCTCACGAACGCTGCGCCACTCGATCGCCAGGTACAGCGCGGCAGCGGCCGCCAGGGCAATCGTGAGTGTCAACATCGTGGTGGGGTCAAGCGACATATACGGACTAGCCTTTCTACTTACGGAACAAAAGTGTCAATAGTAATGCTTTTCCCTGCCGCCAGCTTTTCCAGAGATGGCTTTTTGCCAACTTTCTGACAGACAGACTAGATCGGAAAACCTTCGATGACCTGTCGGACGCGCACCAGAACGGACTCCAGTTGCATCGAAAGCACCGAACCGAGCCCCAACCTCAAGGCATGGGGCGCATGTCGGGTGGTCGCATAGGCCTCGGCCTTGGAGACGGCAATACCGTTTTCAGCCAAGGCGGTGGCGATCCGGTCCATGCGCAGCTCGCCAGGCAAGCGTAGCCAAAGAAACAACGACGCCGGATGAGCAACAACTTCCATGCCAGCAAACACCTGCCGGGCAATCGCCTGTCGACGGCGCGCCTCGTCACGCAGCCAGCGCTCCTGACGGGCTGCCGTACCATCGGCGATCCAGCGCGTCGCCATGGCCGTGATCACGCTCGGCATGCTCCAGGAACTGGCTCGAATCACCTCCTTCACCCGCGCGCGATAGGCGGGAGGCACCACGATAAAGCCGAAACGCAGTCCGCTGGCCAGGCTCTTGGACAGGCTGGAAACGTAAAGCGTGCGCTCGGGCGCCAATGTCGCCAGCGCAGGCGGCGCATCATCCGCCAAGTACGTGTAGCTGGCATCCTCGATCAACAGGCAGTCATGCTGCCGGGCTATGGCGACCAGCCGCTGACGCTGGTTCATGTCCAACACCCAGCCCAACGGGTTGTGCAACGTGGGCATGGCGTAGATCGCCCGGACCCGCTGCTGTCGGCACAATGCGTCGAGCGCTTCCAAGTCCGGTCCCCCGGGCAATCCGGGAACCGGTTGCAAAGCCAGCCTCTGCACACCGGCCAGCATCTTGAAGCCGGGATAGGTCAAGGCATCGACAGCCACCACATCGTGAGGCTGGAGCAAGGCACGCACACAGATGTCCAGCCCCTGCTGGGCACCGTTGACCAGCAACACCTGCTCGGTTTCCACCGTCAGGCCGCGCTCCCTGGCGAGGAAATCGCTGACGATCCGCCGCTCGTGGCGCCGGCCACCCGGTGGTTGCTGGTGCATCAGCGCCGCCAAGTCACCGCTGCCCGCCAGCTCACGCAGCAGGCTGCGCAATTGATCTGCCTGGCCAGGCCAGACGGGATGATTGAACGACAGGTCGATCGCGCCGGCACTCAGTCGGGCCTCATCGCCACTGTCCCACTCGCGTTGACGTGGACGATCGCGCACGAAGGTGCCTCGCCCCGTCTCGCCCACGACCAGTCCCATGGATTTGAGCTGAGCGTAGACCTTGCTGGCCGAGGCGATCGCCATGCCATGCCGGCTGGCCAGTTGACGATGGGTGGGCAATGCAGTGCCAGGGGGTAAACGGCCGCTGCGGATATCCGCAATCAGAGTCTCGAGCGCCAGAGAAACGGGAGATGCAGCCACGGGCAATGTCCCTAGGACAATTTTTTGATTGTTCCATTCTAGACAGACACACTCCAACCGCCCAGTCGTTCAATGACGATACTCATCTGACCGGAGGTTGCATGAACACCCTCGCCCACCCGCTCCCCGTACTGGATTACCTGCAACGCCAACTGGACAGCACGCTGGCCGCCGACGATGCCACCCACATGCGCTACCCGACGGCGATTTCACGCCTGCTGGGCTTTCGCCTGGTCGCCATCGGCGAGGCCACGGCCACCCTGGAGCTCGATGCCGATGCGGCACTGCATGGCAACCAGCAAGGTACGGTCCACGGGGGGCTGTTGTGCGAGTTGGCAGATGCCGCCATCGGTACGGCACACTCGACGCTGATGCGGGAAACGGAGAGTTTTACCAGTATCGACCTGAAGGCGACGTTCCTGCGCCCTGTCTGGCAATCACGACTGATCGCCCGAGCCCGGGCAGTCCACCAGGGCCGGACGATCAGTCATTATCTTTGCGAGATCGAACGTGAAGACGGCAAGCTCGTTGCCAGTGTCAGCAGTACGGTAATGACGCTGCGCGACGAGCAGGCCCGGGGGCGATGAACGTGCGCAGCTCAGGGGTGGGCATCAGGCGGGTCAGAGGTGGTCCGCGTCGATCACCGCCTTGGCGAACGCTTCTGGCGCCTCCTGCGGCAGGTTGTGGCCGATGCCGCCGTTGATCAGGCGGAATTCGTACTTGCCGGTGAAGCGCTTGGCGTAATCCTCGGGTGCCGGATGCGGAGCACCGTTGGCGTCGCCCTCCAGGGTGATGGTCGGCACGCTGATCGAAGGCGCCGTGGCCAGCTTCTGCTCCAGCGCCTCGTACTGCGGCTCACCCTGGACCAGGCCCAGACGCCAGCGGTAGTTGAACACCGTGATGTCAACGTGATCGGGGTTTTCCAGGGCCTTGGCGCTGCGGTCATAGGTGGCATCATCGAACGCCCACTTCGGCGAAGCCGTCTGCCAGATCAACTTGGCAAAATCATGGGTGTTCTTCTCGTAGCCGGCACGACCGCGGTCAGTGGCGAAGTAGAACTGGTACCACCATTGCAATTCGGCCTTGGGCGGCAACGGGTTCTTGCCAGCCGCCTGGTTGCCGATCAGGTAACCGCTGACCGAGACCAGGGCCTTGACCCGCTCCGGCCACAGCGCCGAGACGATGTCCGCCGAGCGCGCACCCCAGTCGTAGCCACCGAGCACGGCCTTCTTGATCTGCAGCGCATCCATGAAGTCGATGACGTCACTGGCCAACGCGGCGGGCTGACCGTTGCGCAGGGTTTTCTCAGAGAGGAAGTGCGTGTCGCCGTAGCCACGGGCATAAGGCATCAGCACCCGGTAGCCCTTGGCGGCCAGCAACGGTGCAACTTCGTCGTAGCTGTGAATGTCGTACGGCCAGCCGTGCAGCAGGATCACCACCGGGCCGTTGGCCGGGCCGGTTTCGGCATAGGCCACGTCGAGCAACCCGGCCTTGATGTGCTTGAGCGGGCCGAAAGGCGAAGGGGCAGCATGGGAAGCACTGGCACTGCTCGCATCGACCTGCGCGGCGGCAGCCGTTTGCGTCTGGGCCACACCGAAAATGCCGAACAGGGCGAGTGCGAGCATCGACGAGCCGGCCAGGCGGCGGCCATTACCGTTTTTGTTGTGCAGTGCCTTCTTCATGGTGATCTCTCCGTTGCCAGCCATTGGTCAGGGGTCTGGATGACGCCCTTCAAACCTTGGATGCATTTGACCCCCTCGACGTATCCGGCCTGTGTCTAATCCCTGGTCATTGGGAAAGCCTGTGTATCGGTCTGCGGTATGGATACACTCTGATACACAACCACCTATCAATCACCTGCCTTGCAAACCTCAAACCGGCCGCCCCCTTCAGACACGTCTCAGGTGCGACTCGATCAGCGCCGCGACTTCCACCGCATGAGTATGTCCCAGGTCATGGCCACCTCCAGCGAACACCTGCAAGTCGGCGTTTGGCAGCAACTGCGCCAGGCGCTGCCCAACCCCGACCGGACTGATCGGATCGGCGTCTCCCCAAAGCAGCAGGACCGGCATGCGCAACTCGGCCATGCGTGCCGAGAGATCGCGCTGCTCGTCCAGGAACCAGCGCGGCAGGCCTGGATAGGTGGCGGCGAAATCCGCTCGCCAGTCTTCAGCGCCAAAGGCCGACATGTCCACGCCGCCAGAAGTAACCGTCAGGATCAGGTGCGTAATCAAATCGGGGCGTTCGAGCGCTGCGCGTACCGCAACGATACCGCCCATGGATTGGGCCACCAGGGCAGCAGGCCGGTCGATCTCGCCCAGTACGAGGTCGACCAGGTCCTCAAGGCCGTTCACTTTCGGGTTGGCCGGCGTATCGCCAAAACCGGGCCAGCCGAAATGAAGCGCTTGCGCCGGATGGGCGATACGCTCGGCGGCCGGGAGCCAGAACCGGGTATTACCGGAGGCGCCCGGGAGGAAGAGGAGTTTTTCCGGGAGTAAGCTCATTCGATGCATCCTGCTTGGAAATCGCGCGGAGCGGGACTATCGCAGATAGTCTCGGATGTGGGCCAGAGCATTCGCGTCGTGGGTGCAATCAACTCTGCCAGGACGATCGACGTCCCTTTCCTGCGGGACGCCGAATTCAAGATCCAACCTCTAGATCCAGCGTTTGAACACCACGCTGGCATTCACGCCACCAAACCCGAAGCCATTGGACAGCGCATAGTCCATTGACAGTTGGCGGGCCTGGCCACGGACCAGGTCGAGGCCTTCGGCGGCCTCATCGGGGTTCTCCAGGTTGAGCGTCGCGGGGGCCACCTGGTCGCGCAGCGCCAACACCGTGAAGATCGCCTCGATCCCCCCTGCCGCCCCCAGCAGGTGCCCGGTGGCGGACTTGGTCGAGCTGATCGCCGGGCCGCCCTGGCTCCCGAATACAGCCCTGATCGCCGCCAGCTCACCCTTATCGCCCACTGGCGTCGAGGTGGCATGGGCATTCAGGTGCCCCACCTGCGCAGGTTCGATACCGGCCTGCAACAACGCCTGCTCCATGGCCCGACGAGCACCGTCACCGTCCTCGGGGCCGGCGGTCATGTGATAGGCGTCGGCACTGGTGCCATAGCCCACCAGTTCCGCCAGCGGGGTCGCGCCACGGGCCAGGGCATGCTCCAGCTCCTCGATCACCAGCAGGCCAGCGCCCTCGCCCATGACGAAGCCGTCGCGAGCCTGGTCGAAAGGGCGGGAGGCTCGTTGCGGGGCATCATTGAAATCACTCGACAGCGCCCGCGCGGCGGCGAAGCCAGCCAGGCTGACCCGGTGGATGCAGGCCTCGGCCCCACCGCAGACCGCCACGTCGATCTCTGCGGCACGAATCATCCGCGCCGCATCACCAATGGCCTGGACGCCCGCGGCACAGGCCGTCACCGGTGTACCGAGCGGGCCCTTGAAGCCATGACGGATCGAGACATGCCCGGCCGCCATGTTGCCGAGGAACGAGGGGATGGTGAATGGCGACAGGCGTCGCGGCCCCTTGCTGTCGGTGGTGCGCACCGCGTCGGCGATGGCCGGAAAGCCCCCCACGCCGGTGGCGATGATGGTACCGGTACGGGCCTGTGCCTGCGGCATGTCCGGAGCCCAGCCTGCCTGGGTCAATGCCTGCTCGGCAGCCGCCAGCGCGAACAGGATGAAGCGATCCATCTTGCGCTGCTCCTTGGCCGCCAGTAGCTGGTCAGGATCGAAGCCAGCCTCCGGGTCCTGGAGGCGGTCCGGAACCTGGCCACCAATGCTGATCGGCAGGTCACCGACCAGTTCCGGGGATAGCGGTCGTATCCCCGACCGGCCGGCCAGCAGGCGCTGCCAGACCGGTTCCACGCCACAGCCCAACGGGGTCAGTGCGCCCATGCCCGTGACAACGATACGTTTGTTCATGACAATCCAACTCCTTCAGGTTATTGAACCAGGTAATGGCCTGTGGACGTTACTATCATTATGAAAGTAACATGCAACCTGACAAAAAGCAGATTTCCCCTGCAGGAGCCGCCATGCAGCGCAAAACCCTGATCCATGCCGAATGTCCGATCGCCCGCAGCCTCGAGCGGGTTGGCGAGTGGTGGAACATCCTGATCATGCGTGACGCCCTGCAGGGCCTGAAGCGCTTCGACGAATTTTCCCGCAGCCTGGATATCGCCCCCAACATGCTGACCCGCCGCCTCAACGGCCTGGTGGAGGACGGTTTGCTCGAGCGCGAGGCCTACAGCCAGCGCCCCTTGCGCTACCAGTACATACCGACCGCCAAGGGCCGGGATTTTCGCGTCGTGCTGATGGCGCTGGTGGAATGGGGCAACCGCCATTACGCGCCGGAGGGTGAAAGCGTGCAGATCGTCGAGCGCGACAGCGGACGCCGGCTGCATTTCATGCTGGCGGACGACGCCGATGGCCGGCCGGTGGCGCTGGAGAACGCCACCGTGAAACCCGGGCCGGCCGCCAGCGAACAGATACGTGAGCGTCTCTCGGGGCGTCGCAACGACGCCTGAGCGCTACTTGAGCCGCAGGCGCCGGGCCAGTTTGTGCAGGTTGCTCGGATCCACCTGCAGCAGCCGTGCGGCACCGGCCCAGTTCTCCCCGCTCAGGCTCAGGGCCTGAAGCACCTTCTGCCGCTGGCAGTCGTCGACCGCATCGGCCAGTGGCTGGAATGGCACCGCCACCAGCCCTTCCAACGGATCTTCGACACCCGTCGCTGGCGCAAGCGAGCTGTCCAGATCAAGGACGTCCGGCCCCAGTGTCATGATCACTGCGCGACTCCCGCCACGGCTGAGCAGCTTCAGCGCAGCGCGACTGATGACGTGCTCCAGCTCGCGGACATTGCCCGGCCAGGTATAAGCCAGCAACGCCCGCTCGGCTGCTGGCGACAGGCGCAATCCGCGCAGGCCGAGCCGGGCCCGGTTGAGTTCCAGGAAATGCCCGGCCAGCACCAGCACATCCTGGCCCCGCTCACGCAACGCCGGGATTGGCACCGGGTACACCGAGAGCCGGTGATACAGGTCGGCCCGAAACAGACCGTCGCGAATACTGTCCGGCAGGTGCCGGTTGGTGGCGGCGATGATGCGTACATCGACATGCAGCGGCCGGTCCTCGCCCAGGCGCTGGATCTCGCCATTCTGCAAGGTGCGCAGCAGCTTGGCCTGGACACTGAGTGGCAACTCGCCGACCTCATCGAGAAACAGCGTGCCACCGCTGGCCGCGTCGAAACGACCGGCACGGTCGCTGGTGGCGCCGGAGAAGGCGCCCTTGACGTGCCCGAACAACTCGCTTTCGGCCAGGGACTCGGGCAAGGCTGCGCAATTGACCTGAATCAGCGGCTTGTGGCTGCGCCGCGACAGCCGATGCAGGCGCCGGGCAAACAATTCCTTGCCAACCCCGGTCTCGCCCAGCAGCAAGACCGGCAGGTCGGCATCGGCCAACACATCCAGCTCGTCGAGCAACCGTTGCAACACCTCGCTTTGCCCGAGGATCTCACCGTCTTCCACTGCACCGCCCGCATCGCGCAAGTCACGGCGGGACAGGCGCAGGCCACGGTTATCCTGCTCGAGCCGGGTGACCCGCACGGCCGCCTCGATCTGCAGGGTGCAACGCTTGAGTTCGGCCTGGGCACACGAGTCGAAGGTGCCCGGCTGCAAGGCATCGAGGGTGATCGCGCCCCACGGCCGCCCTTCCACGTAAAGGCTCACGCCCATGCAGTCGTGCACCGGCAACGAGTCGCCGACCGGGTTTTCCAGCAGGCCGTCATAGGGGTCGGGCAGACGGCTATCGGGCTCGAACCAGGTTGGCTCACGCGAAGCCATGATCGCGGCCAGGCGCGGATGCTGGGCGATCACGAAACGACGTCCCAATGCCTCATGAACCAGCCCGACCGTCGCCACCGGCCGCAGGCTGTCGCCATCCAGGCGCAACAGGCACACCGCGCCACTGCCGAAGTACTCGTGCAGGGTCTGGACCAATCGTTGTAACCGCACGGCATTGGGCAGCTCGACGATCAGGTCGGCAGCCAGGCTTTCACGCAGCATGGTAATCATCACCTTCAAGGGTGGAATCGACCCGAAAAGCTTCGGGTCGATTCCACCACGACCAAAAATAAACCCAGCAAAATCAGCCCATGGCCCTTGGCATAGTGGATGCAATGGCCTGGTCGATCGCTGCACGGACAAATGAGGAAATCCGATGAGCCTGACCCTGCTGGAACAAAGTTGGCGCGATGAACCGGCGCCCCAACTGATCTCTCACCTGCTGACGCGCTATCACGCCCGACATCGCGAACAACTGCCGGAGCTGGTCCGCCTGGCGCGCCGGGTCGAGCAGGTGCATGGCACGCATGCCCATTGCCCCGACGGCCTGGCCGACCTGCTGACCGACATGCAACAGGAGCTCGAAAGCCACATGTGCAAGGAGGAACATGTGCTCTTCCCGCTGCTGCAACAGGGCTTCGGAGCGCGGGCCGCGCCACCGATCCAGGTGATGCTGTTCGAGCACGACCAGCATGCCCAGGCCCTGGACAAGCTGCTGGCACTGACCCATGGGTGCACCCCTCCGGTCGACGCCTGTCACACCTGGCGCACCTTGTATGACGGACTGCAGGCCTTTCACGACGACCTGGTGCAGCACATCCACCTGGAAAACAACGTACTGTTCGCCAATGCCCTGAACCCTGCCCGCTGATGTTCCAGGAACCCTGCCGGCCGAACGCTGGGCAGGGCTCCTCCCACCGGTCTCAGCCATGCCACAGGAACATGGCCTTGGCCAGGATCACGATCAACACCATGTGTCCGAGGATGCTGCGACGAATGCGCAAGGCACGGCAGGGCGTTATGCGTCCGTTTCTCAGCCAGCGGGCCAGCAGCAGGTAATGACCGATGATGCTCAGCGCCAGCAGGATCTTCAGGCTCAGCAACAGGCCGAACCGGCTGTCCAGGGGGTGCCCCAGTGCGTCGCGGTAGTGCCACGCCATACCGAGACCGGCGCCATACAACAGCACCACCACGCCATGCAGCACCTTGCGCGAACGCGCGGCAATCGCCTGGTCCGCCGTCGAGCGGGCCGCATCCGTCAACTGCTGGCGAGCAGGCGGCCAGATCAGGACTTCGAAGAACAACGTCCCGATAAAGGCAATCGCCGCCAACAGGTGTGTCACCAGCAAATAGGGGTACATCTGCGCCCTCCCTTGGCCATGAGCAGTCCATTCATCCCGGGTGGCCGTCGACCCGGGCCCGCAGCAGCATAGGCCCGTAGCGCCAGGCATACAGCGCGAAGGCCAGGGTCCAGCACAACCCGGCCAGCCAGAGTGCCGGCAGCGGGAAAAAAATGATCAGCACGACACGACTCAAGCACGCCAGGTTCAACAACACGAACGCCAGGGTCATACCCGATGGGGGTTGCAGTGCACGCCCGGTATGCCCGAGGCTGACTCGCGCGATCATCGCCAGGATCAGGCCGCTCATGGCACCGACCGTCAGGCAGTGCACGGCCAGGCTCGGGTTCAACGCCACGCCGAAATGCCACAGCGCGACGACCAGGCAGGCCAGCGCCAACCAGCCGTAGGCCAGGTGCAACGACCACAACAACGGCACGCGCCAGAGTGCCCGATCCTGCCAGCGCGCCAAGCGCACCCCATGCCCCGCCGCCAGCATCGCGAACAGCCCGCCGACCCCGCCATTGGGTGACAGCGCCAACCCCGAGGCATAAGCCAGCGCCGCCAGTGCCGAGCCCACCAGCAACAGCCAGTCCAACCAGGGCCAGGCGGCAACGCCCTGCGTACGCCCCAGGCCCCGCTGGGTGAAGAACGGAATGACCCGCCCGCCGATCAGGCCCATCATCGCCGCCACCAGCCAGAGTCCACCCAGTACGCCTTGGCGCTGCCAGCCTTCATGCCCCTCGGACAGACCGTACAAGGACACCGCGTCGACCCCGGCCAGCAACAGCAGGACCACCACGATCGGGTAGTTGCGCTGCTGTCGCACCGCCCACAACGTACGCCCCATGACCCCGGCCACCGCCAACGGGAAGGCCAGTTCCAACGGCACCAGCAGCCACCACGGCGCGTTGATCAACCAGGCCAGCCGTGCGCCCAGCCACAGTAGCGCCAACGCTGCCAGCGGCTTGCCGCACAGTCCGGGGCGACCGGCCCAGGTCTGCACGGCGGTCAGCAGGAAACCGGCGATGATTGCCAGACCAAAGCCGAACAACAACTCATGCCGATGCCAGCCCAGCCAACCACCGGCCGGCGTCCAGTCATCGATCGAACCGCCAAGGGCCGCCAGCCACAGCGGTATGACCAGCGCCGCCAGCACACAGCCCGCCAGGAAAAATGGCCGGAAGGCCAGCCGGAACAACGGTGTGATCGCCAGCGCCTTGCTGCGCTCAAGCACTTGCATAAAACCACTCCTTCTACCTTGCCGCCGACCTGACACTCATCCGCAAGCAGAGGGTGAATCCAGGTGGCAATCATCGGGCATTCGCGACTGAACACCCTTGTCACAAATCAACAGTGCAAACGGCATGCCCCACCACGCGATGCCGCCAATGCTGGCCGGCCGGGCCCCTGAGCGCGACGACAGAGGTCATTTCGACCCATGGAGGGTTATTTCGACTCGCTTGCCCAGGGTCATTTAGACCCTTCTCGCCTTGAATCCCCAGCCCTGCGACAACCCGCCCCACCACACGGGCAACAACCTTGATCGCCGTCAAACGGTCCCCGCCCCACCCCGGCATAGCCTTGCTGGCATCAAGAGCCGGCGCTGTCGTCGCAGCGCATCGAAAGGCCCTGTCTGAGGAGAAATGGAATGCTGATCAGTCCTAGAAGAACCTTCACCCTGACCGCCGCCGCCCTGAGTTCGGCGCTGGTCCTGGCACCAGGCCAGGCCGTTGGTGCCGACGAAACCGCCAGCCCCCCAGCGATGGTCAAGACCGCCGGCGCACCTGACCTGAGCCAGGCCGAGTTCGACTCATCGAAGGAAATCTACTTTCAGCGCTGCGCCGGTTGCCATGGCGTGTTGCGCAAGGGCGCCACCGGCAAGCCGCTGACCCCGGACATCACCCAGGCCCGTGGCCAGGCCTACCTGGAGGCCCTGATCACCTACGGCTCACCGGCCGGCATGCCGAACTGGGGCACCTCCAATGCGCTGACCAAGGAACAGATCACGGCCATGGCCAAGTTCATTCAGCACACGCCGCCCACACCACCGGAATGGGGCATGGCCGAGACGCTGAAAACCTGGAAGGTACTGGTCAAGCCCGAAGATCGCCCGAAGCAACAACTGAGCAAGCTCAACCTGCCCAACCTGTTCTCGGTGACCCTGCGCGACGACGGCAAGGTCGCCCTGATCGACGGCGACAGCAAGCGGATCGTCAAGGTCATCGAGACCGGCTACGCGGTGCACATCTCGCGCATCTCCGCCTCCGGCCGCTACCTGCTGGTGATCGGCCGCGACGCACGCATCGACATGATCGACCTGTGGCCCGAGGAGCCGACCAAGGTCGCCGAGGTCAAGGTGGGCATCGAGGCCCGCTCGGTGGAGACCTCCAAGTTCAAGGGCTACGAGGACAAGTACGCCATCGCCGGCGCCTACTGGCCGCCGCAGTTCACCCTCATGGACGGCGAAACCCTGGAGCCCAGGCAGATCGTTTCCACCCGCGGCATGACCGTCGACAAGCAGGAGTATCACCCCGAACCCCGGGTCGCGGCGATCATCGCCTCCCACGAATGGCCGGAGTTCATCGTCAACGTCAAGGAAACCGGCAAGGTCATGCTGGTCAACTACAAGGACATCAAGAACCTCACCATCACCTACATCGACGCCGCGCCGTTCCTGCATGACGGCGGCTGGGACAGTACGCACCGCTACTTCATGACGGCCGCCAACAACTCCAACAAGGTCGCGGTGATCGACTCCCGGGAGCGCAAGCTGACCGCCCTGGTGGATGTCGGAAAGACCCCGCACCCAGGGCGTGGCGCCAACTTCGAGCATCCGCAGTACGGGCCGGTCTGGGCCACCAGCCACCTGGGTGACGACGCCATCTCGCTGATCGGCACCGACCCGCTCAAGCACCCGCAATACGCCTGGAAACAGGTGGCCTCGCTCAAGGGCCAGGGCGGTGGTTCGCTGTTCATCAAGACCCACCCCAACTCGCGCCACCTGTACGTCGACACCACCTTCAACCCGGACCCCAAGCTCAGCCAGTCGGTGGCGGTGTTCAACCTCGACAAGCTCGATGCCGGCTACACCTCGCTGCCCATCGCCGAGTATGCAGGCCTCAAGCAGGGCGCCATGCGCGTGGTGCAACCGGAATACAACAAGGCCGGCGACGAGGTCTGGTTCTCGGTCTGGAGCAGTCAGTCGGACGAATCGGCGCTGGTGGTCATCGATGACAAGACGCTCAAGCTCAAGGACGTGATCAAGGATCCGCGGCTGATCACCCCGACCGGAAAATTCAACGTCTACAACACCCAGAACGACATCTATTGAGCCTCATCAATACAAGGAATCGTCATGAAAAATACGCTGATTTCACTGCTCGTCCTGGGGGCCGCACTGAGTGTCCAGCCCGCTGCCGCCCAGGACGCACAGGCACTGTTCAAGAGCAAACCCTGCGGCGCCTGCCATGCCCTCGACAGCAAGCTGGTCGGCCCCTCGCTCAAGGACGTCGCGGCGAAGAATGCCGGCGTGAGCGGCGCGGTGGACACCCTCGCCGGGCACATCAAGAACGGTACACAGGGTAACTGGGGGCCGATACCCATGCCGGCCAACCCGGTCACCGAGGAAGAAGCGAAGACCCTCGCCAGTTGGGTGTTGACGCTCAAGTAGCCACCAGGAGGGCGCATGCAGTTCCACCACCCACTGACGATTGCGACCGCCCTCCTGCTCATGTCCATCACTGCGATCGCGGCGCCGGACAGCCGGCGCCAGGCCCAACTCGAACACCTGCTGGCCCAGGACTGCGGTGCCTGCCACGGGTTGCACATGACCGGCGGACTCGGCCCCGAGCTGACCCGTACGGCCCTGGCCGGCAAATCCCGTGACGGCCTGGTCGCCACCGTCGCCCTTGGTCGTCCCGGCACGGCAATGCCCGGCTGGGCACCGCTGCTCAGCGACGAGGACATCCATTGGCTGGTCGATCTACTTCTGAAGGGATATCCCGCACCATGATCCGTTCCATCCTGTTTTCCACCACGACCGCCCTGCTGCTGTCCGCCTGCAGCCAGGTTGCCCCGCGAGGGACTGGCGACCTGGGCGTGGTGGTGGAGCGCGCCAGCGGCAGCGTGCAAATCATCGAAAGCACCCACCAGACCGCACTGGCTCGTGTCGAAGGGCTGGGTGATCTGTCCCATGCCTCGATGGTGTTCTCCCCCGACCAGCGCTACGCCTACGTCTTCGGCCGGGATGGCGGACTGAGCAGGATCGACCTGCTCGAACGCCGACTCGACCGACGGATCATCCAGGGCGGCAACAGCATCGGTGGCGCCATCAGCCAGGACGGCAAGCTGATCGCGGTCTCCAACTACGTGCCCGGCGGCGTCAAGGTCTTCGACGCCGCGACCTTGCAGCAGGTCGCCGACATTCCCGCCACACCGCTGGCCGATGGCAGCAAGCGCTCACGGGTGGTCGGGCTGGTGGATGCCCCCGGGCGACGTTTCGTGTTCAGCCTGTTCGACACCGGCGAGATCTGGAGCGCCGATTTCAGCCAGGGCCACACACCGCGGATCGAGCGTTACAAGGACATCGGCCAGCAGCCCTACGATGCCCTGGTCACCCCTGACGGTCGTTACTACATGGCAGGCCTGTTTGGCGAGGACGGCATGGCCCAGCTCGACCTCTGGCACCCCGAGCGCGGGGTGCGACGGGTGCTCGGCCACTACGGCCGTGGCGAGGAGAAGCTGCCGGTCTACAAGATGCCACACCTGGAAGGCTGGGCACTGGCCGCCGACCAGGCCTTCGTGCCCGCCGTCGGCCACCACCAGGTGCTGGTCATGGACCCGCGTACCTGGCAGCAGACAGCGACCATCGCGGTGGCCGGCCAACCGGTGTTCGTCACCGCACGCCCGGACGGCCGCCAACTGTGGGTCAACTTCGCCTACCCGGACAACGATCGGGTGCAGGTCATCGACACCGAAACCCATGCCCTGGTTGCCGACCTGCGCCCGGGGCCGGCCGTGCTGCACATGGAGTTCACCGCCCGCGGCGACCAGTTGTGGCTGTCTGCACGCGACGGTGACCAGGTCCAGGTCTGGGACCCGTACAGCCTCAAGCGCCTGGGCAGCCTGCCGGCCAGCGCGCCGAGCGGGATCTTCTTCAGCAGCCGCGCGCAAAGGATGGGGTACTGAGATGGACATGGGTTCGCTTGCTCGCCGATTAATGAACCGCTTCCAGCACGGCATGCCGCTGTGTCCGGAGCCCTACCGGGAAATGGCCAGCACCCTCGGTTGTGATGAGGAACAGTTGCTGGAATGCCTGCGGCACCTGGACCGCAGCGGCCAGCTATCGCGCATCGGCCCGGTGTTCGAACACAGCCGCGCCGGGGCCAGCACCCTCGCCGCCCTCGCCGTTCCTGTCGAGCGCTTGCAGCAGGTCGCCGAACGCGTCAGTCAGTACCCCGAGGTCAATCACAACTATGCCCGCGAGCATGCCTACAACCTGTGGTTCGTGCTGACCGGCCCGGATCGCCCGCATCTCGACCGGGTGCTCGATGAGCTCCAGCAGGACACCGGTCTGGCGCCCCTGGACCTGCCGATGTTGACTGCCTACCGCATCGACCTCGGTTTCGCCCTGGGAGACGCGCCATGAAGCCCGCTCTCAGCCCGGTCCAGGCACTGATGTTACGTCGCCATCTGGAAGCCGGATTACCGTTGGTCTCGCGTCCCTACCGCACCCTCGCCGAACGGATCGCAGCGGATGAACAACAGGTGCTCGAGCAGATGCAGGCGTGGCAGGCCCAGGGTCTGTTTCGTCGCCTGGGCCTGGTGCTCAATCACCGTGCCCTGGGCTTTACCGCCAACGCCATGCTGGTACTGGACATCCCGGATGCCCTGGTCGATGAAGTCGGTCGACGCCTGGGCCGGGCCGCCGGTGTGAGTCTGTGCTACCAACGGCCACGGCGTTTGCCGCAGTGGCGCTACAACCTGTTCTGCATGATTCACGGACGCCAGCGCGAACAGGTCGAAGCGCACATCCAGGCGTTGCTCGACGAGCAGCAGTTGAGCGACCTGCCCCATCAACTGCTGTTCAGCACTCAGGCCTTCAAGCAGTGCGGGGGGCGATTCACTGCCTCGACACGAGTGCCGCGCCATGGATGAGCTCGATCGCCGCCTGATCAACCGCCTGCAACGGGGCCTGCCGCTGGTGCGCCAACCCTGGCAGGCGTTGGCCGAAGAACTGGGCAGCCACCGCGCCGAGTTGCTCGAACGCGTCCAGGCGTTGCTCGACAACGGCACCCTCAGCCGCTTCGGCCCGATGTTCGATATCGAACAACTGGGTGGCGCGTTCACCCTGGCAGCGCTGGCGGTGCCGGAAGAACGCTTCGACACGGTGGCCGAACAACTGCACGCCCTGCCCGCCGTGGCACACAACTATCGACGCGAACACGCCTGGAACATGTGGTTCGTCCTTGCCTGCCCGACCCCACAGGCCATCACCGAAACCCTGCAACGGATCGAAAGCCTGACCGGCCTGACGCCACTGAACCTGCCCAAGGAGCACACCTACCATGTCGGTCTCTATCTCCCGGTCTGACTCGGTCCTGGCCCAACGGCTGGTCGAGCTGACCCAGGCCGGCCTGCCCCTGCTGGAAGACCCCTGGGCCTGGCTCGCCGAACAGCTTGGACTGAACGTCGACGTCACGCTGGACCTGCTCAGTCGCCTGCAGGCCCAAGGGGCGATCCGGCGCATCGCCGCCGTCCCGAATCACTACCGCCTGGGCTATCGCCACAACGGCATGACGGTCTGGGACGTGCAGGATGAGCAGATGCCGCGACTCGGCGCGCTGATCGGTGCACAGCCCTTCGTCAGTCACTGCTACCGGCGCCCTCGCCAGGATGGCTGGCGCTACAACCTGTTCGCCATGGTCCATGGCCGCAGCCGCGAGGAGATCGAGCTTTATCGCACGCAACTGCGCGACCTGCTGGGAGATGCCTGTATGGCCGACGAGATGCTGGTGAGCAGCCGCATCCTGAAGAAGACCGGCTTGCGGCTACCGCCCGTACAACGCTGAACACCCGCCGAGCCGAGGAGACCGACATGTTGAGGATCAGCCAATACCTGCGCGCCCTGGCCGACCAGGGGGCCGCACCCAGAACCAGCCCACCGGGCAGCCCGCGGCCGCCGGTGGTGATCTGGAATCTGCTGCGCCGCTGCAACCTGACCTGCCGGCACTGCTATGCGACCTCTGCCGACAGCGTCTTTCGCGATGAACTGGATACGGCCGCCGCACGCGCGGTGATCGATGACCTGCACCAGGCCGGCGTGAAAGTGCTGATCCTGTCCGGCGGCGAACCGCTGCTGCGCGACGATCTGTTCGAGCTCAGCGCCCATGCCCGCAGCAAAGGTCTGTTCGTCGCCCTGTCCACCAACGGCACACTGATCGATGAACACAACATCGGGCAGATCGCCGAGGCCCACTTCGACTATGTCGGGATCAGCATCGATGGCCTGGAGCAGACCCATGATGCGTTTCGCCAGCTCAAGGGCAGCTTCGCAAGCTCCATGCGGGCGATCCGGCTGTGTCGCGAGCAGGGCATTCGCGTCGGGCTGCGCACCACCCTGACCCAGGCCAATCATGCGCAACTGCCGCAGCTGCTGGACCTGATGCGCGAGTACGACGTGCAGAAATTCTACCTGTCGCACCTCAACTACAGCGGCCGCGGCAGGCGCAGCCGCCGCCTCGACGCCCATCTGCAGATGAGCCGCGACGCCATGAACCTGATCTTCGAACGGGCCTGGGAAGACATCCAGCAAGGCCGCGACAGCGACTTCGTCAGCGGCAACAACGATGCCGACGCCATTCTGCTGCTGCACTGGGTAGGCCGGCGCCTGCCGGAACACTATCAGGTGCTACGCGAGATGCTGCTGGCCTGGGGGGGCAACGCTTCGGGCAGTGGCATCGCCAACATCGACAACACCGGCGAAGTCCACCCGGATACCTACTGGTGGCAGCACTCGGTGGGCAACGTACGGCACACGCCCTTTCGCACCCTCTGGCTGGAGCGGCCCGATGCCCTGCTGCAGCGCCTGCGTGAACACCCACGTCGCATCGGTGGCCGTTGCGGGCAATGCCGCTGGCTATCGATCTGCAACGGCAATACCCGTACCCGCGCCTGGGCCGAGGGCGACCTCTGGGGCCAGGACCCCGGCTGTCACCTGAGCGATGAAGAGATCGGCCTTGAGCCCGTGCCGCTCATTCCCTGCGTCATGCACTGAACCGTCCACCGGCAAGCCGTCCGACAGAGCACGGCTGCCGGCCAACCTGATGAAGCCCAAGGACCCCCCATGCCAGCACCCATTACTCTACCGCCCACGCTCGAGTCGTCATTGCGGCCAGGCGAAGTCGCCCTGGTCGGCGCCGGCCCCGGCGATCCGAGCCTGCTGACCCTGCGGGCCTGGAGCCTGCTGCAGCAGGCCGATGCGGTGGTGTACGACCGCCTCGTCAGCCACGCGCTGCTGGGCCTGATTCCCCTCACCTGCGCCCGCCACTACGTCGGCAAGGCCAACGGTTGCCATAGCCTGCCCCAGGAGCAGATCAACGCACTGCTCGCCGAACTTGCCAGCCAAGGGCAACGGGTGGTGCGCCTCAAGGGTGGCGATCCGTTCATCTTCGGCCGTGGCGCCGAAGAACTCGACTACCTGCTGCAGCGCGGCATCGCCTGCCAGGTGGTGCCCGGCATCACCGCGGCTTCCGGCTGCAGTGCGTACGCCGGTATCGCCCTGACCCATCGCGACCTGGCCAATTCGTGCCGTTTCATCACCGGCCACCTGCAAAAAGACAGCGCGCTGTCACTCCCTTGGAGCAGCCTGGCCGACGGCAGCCAGACCCTGGTGTTCTACATGGGCCTGTCCAACCTGGACGTCATCGCGCAGCGTCTGATCGAGGCCGGCTTGCCCGCCCAGACACCGGCGGCGCTGATCAGCAACGGCACCCTGCCCGACCAGCAGGTCGTTCGTGGCAGCTTGCACCAATTGCCCGAGCTGGCGCGTGACTGCCCACCCGGGATACCGACCCTGACCGTGATCGGCCAGGTGGTCGACCTGTTCGAAGGCCGGCGTCTGGAGTACCCGGCGCGCGTCCATCCCCGCCAGGCGTGGCAGAATCACCCCTAACGCCTCCTGATTATCCAGCCGAGGCTGCTGCGCTCGGCTCACCAACTCAGGTAGAACATCCACTTGGCCAGCAGCACGATCAGCACCATGTGCGTGAACACGCTGTAGTGGATGAAGTGCTGGTAGCGGGCGGTCATGCGCTCGCTCCTGAGCAGGAACAGCGCCACCAGGAAATGCCCGAGCACGCTGAAGGCCAGCAGTATCTTCAAGCTGAGCAAGGTGCCGAAGGAAGACGCCAGCGGATGCTCGAGGACCGGCAGATAGCGCAGCCAGACCATGCCCAGTCCCGCGCCGAACAGCACCAGCAGCACTCCCGGCATCAATGCCCGGGCGCGTCGACCGACACCCTGTTCGAGCAGCAGCATGACCTTGGCCGGCAGCTGTCGGCGGATGTTCTCCAGAAACAGGACTTCGAAGAACACCGTGCCGATGAAGACCAGCGCGGCAAACAGGTGCAAGGTGAGCAGCAGCGGGTAGACCATGAATTCCCGGATCTCGACGGCAAGCGCAAGGGAAGTGGTCCGTCGACAAGACGGGCCACCGGCTTTCAGGCAGGCTAGCGCTCCCACCCGCCTGCGCCGTTGATGCCGATCAACACATCAGAAGGCCCCGCCGGCCTCAGCCGGAAAAAAGGCATTGTGCTATCTCGAAAAGCAATGTTATGTTCGTAACACGAAAACGACAAATGACACTCGAATAACAATCACAACGCTGGCCCGCCGACATGCCCACGGAAAAAAACAGCTTTCTGCAGCAACTGGAGCAACAGTTCTCCAGCCTGACCCCGACCGGCAAGCGCATCGCCAGCTACCTGCTGGGCAACCCCGAGCAACTGCCGTTCGAATCGGCCGACAGCATCGCCCAGCACGCCTCTACCACCGGCATCTCCGTGGGGCGTTTCCTGCGTTCGCTGGGTTACCAGAACATCGATGACGTGAAGAAGAGCCTGCGCGGCGAAGCGCCGGCGTCCTGGCTGATCACCGACCGCATTGGCGCGTTTCGTGCCGAGTCCAATCAGGAAGACGCCCTCGACCGCTCCATGCACCGCGAAATCGAGGCCATCCAGCACGCCTATGGCCTGGCCCGCAGCGAGGCTTTCGCCCGCATCGTGCAGCGGATCCATGAGGCCGACGCCGTGTTCATCCTGGGGATCCAGTCGACCCGCGGGATTCTCACCGCCTTTCACAGTCACCTCGAGTACATCCGCCCCAAGGTCTACTACGTCGACGGTCTCTCGGGCATCTACGCCGAGACGCTGAACTCGGGCTTTGCCAATCCCTACGCGATCATCGCCGACTTCCGCGCCTATTCCAGTGTGGCCCAGACCTTCTGCCAGGTGGCGCGGGACAACCAGCTGCCGCTGGCGCTGATCACCGACCTGCAGTGCCCCTGGGCCCGGGACCATGAGCTGGACCTGCTGCAACTGAAAACCGATGTCGGCCAGTTCTGGGACTCCCCTGCCCCGCTGACCTGCCTGCTCAACCTGGTGGTGTCGGCAGTGGCGGAGAAGTATGGCGATCGTCTCGACGAACGCCTGGCCAGGAACCGCCAACTGCAGAAAGCCTTCGGCCAGTTCGAAGGTTGATTCAACACCCAGCAAGTCCCAACCGGAGTGTTTGTGTGAACAGCAACCCCCTTGTAGAGATCGATGCCCAGCGCTACCAGGTGCAGATCGACATGATCTACGCCAGCGCGGACAACCTGGCCGGGAAAGTCATCTACCCCGACGCCCGCTGCCAACTGCACCGCGAGGCGGCCGAGCGCCTGGCGCTGGCCAGCCGGCTGGCCCGCCAGGCCGGCTACACCCTGCGCATCTATGACGCCTATCGCCCACCCTATGCCCAGCACCTGCTGTGGGAGGCATTGCCGAACAACGACTACGTACGCGATCCGCACCTGGGCTCGCACCACAGCCGTGGCGTGGCCGTCGACCTGACCCTGGTAGGCCATGACAACCAGCCATTGGACATGGGCAGTGCCTTCGACACCATGGAGGAACGCTCCCATCAGTTCTACCCCGACCTGCCCGCCCCGGTGCAGCGCAATCGCCTGCTGTTGCTCGGCGTGATGCTCGCCGCCGGGTTCCAGGCCATCGCCACCGAGTGGTGGCATTACGAGCTGCCCAATGCCGACGACTACCCCCTGCTGGAGGACGCATAGACAAGCGCCCAGGAACCGCTCCACCCGATACCAACGCGGCCAGAGAGCCTCGAACGCCACACCGCACAGCCGCTTCAAAGGGGCTGAGAACAACAATAACCCGCGCTACTTACGCTTCACCTGCAACTGCCCGGTTATAGCTTTTATAAAAAACCTGACGAACTTCCATACATCGAATGATCAAGGAAACCGGCATGAACCCTATCGACACCGTGACCCGCAAGACCGCCCCCGGCACCGGCAAGCTGCTGCTGACCCTGCTGTGCAGCGCCCTGAGCCTCGGCGCCTGGCAGGCCGCCACCGCAGCAACGCCACCCGACACGCTGGTCATCGGCAAGCCCGCCGATCCACAGACCCTCGACCCGGCGGTGACCTTCGACAACAACGACTGGACCATCACCTACCCGTCCTACCAGCGCCTGGTTGGCTACAAGGTCGAAGGCGACAAGAGCAGCACCGAAGTCCAGGGCGACCTGGCCGACAGCTGGACCGTCTCCCCCGACAACCTGGTCTGGGAGTTCAAGCTCAAGACCGGCAACAAATTCGATGACGGCGCACCGGTGGACGCTGCGGCCGTGAAGTTTTCCTTCGACCGCCTGATGACCCTCAAGCAGGGGCCGTCCGGGGCCTTCCCCGAGGACATGGTGGTCTCGGTGGTCGACCCGCAGACCATCCGTTTCGCCCTCAAGACACCGTTCGCGCCATTCCTGTTCACCCTGGCCCACAACGGCGCCTCGATCATCAACCCGGATGTGGTGAACAAGAGCAGCGACGTCAACGCCTGGCTGTCCAGCCACACCGCAGGCTCCGGCCCCTTCCGCCTGAGCAACTGGCAGAAGGGCCAGTCGCTGACCCTGGAGCCCAACAGCTATTACGCCGGGGCCAAGCCGGCCCTGAAGAGCGTGATCATCAAGATCATCGCCGAGCCGTCGGTGCGTCGCCTGCAGCTGGAAAAAGGCGACCTGGACATCATCGAGGACATGCCCGAAGACCAACTCAACGTACTCGCCAAGAAGTCCGGGGTGGCGGTACGGGAGTTCCCGTCGCTGCGCGTGACCTACCTGTACCTGAACAACAAGAAGGGCCCGCTGACCAGCGTCGACGCCCGCCGCGGCATCACCGAGGCGGTGGACTACAGCGGTATCGTCAAGGGCATCCTCAAGGACAAGGCCAAGCTGATGAACGGCCCGATCCCGGATGGCATGTGGGCCTACGACAGCTCCCTGCCGGCGATGAAGCAGGACCTGGCCGCGGCCAAGGAGAGCCTGGCCAAGGCACCGCAGAAGGTCACCACCCTCAGCTACCTGTACTCCGACAAGGACCCGAACTGGGAACCGATCGGCCTGACGCTGCAAGCGGCACTGGCCCCTCTGGGGGTCAACCTCAAGCTGGAAAAACTCGCCAACGCAACCCTGCGCGAGCGCGTCGGCCAGGCCGACTACGACATCGCCGCCGGCGCCTGGAGCCCCGACTTCGCCGATCCGTACATGTTCATGAACTTCTGGTTCGACTCCAAGATGCAGGGCCTGCAGGGTAACCGCTCGTTCTACAGCAACCCGGAAGTCGACCAGCTGATTCGTGAGGCAGCGGCCACCAGCGACACCGCCAAGCGCGTCGAGCTGTACCAGACCGCGCAGAAGAAGGTGCTCAAGGACAGCGTCTACGCCTATCTCTACCAGAAGAGCTACACCCTGCCGATGCGTGATTCGGTCAAGGGCTACGTGTTCAACCCGATGCTCGAACAGGTCTTCAACCTGGGCAGCATGAGCAAGTAAGCCTGCTCGCCCGCGCCGGCCGTTCGCGGCGGGCGCGGCGTTCCCGTCGTTCGTGTGACTGAGGTGCCAGATGGCCTTCCTGACTCTGTTGCGCAAGCGCCTGCTCGGCCTGGTATTGGTCGTGTTCGGTGTTTCGCTGATTACATTCGCAATTTCCCACCTGATTCCCGGTGACCCGGCCCGGCTGATCGCCGGCGACCGCGCCAGCGATGAACTGGTGGCCGGCATCCGCCACCAGTTGGGGCTGGACCTGCCGCTGTATCAACAATACGGCCGCTACCTGATGGACCTGCTGCACGGTGACCTCGGCATCTCGATCCGTACCAACCGGCCGGTGCTCGAAGACCTGCAGGCGTTCTTCCCCGCCACCCTGGAACTGGCCCTGGTGGCGCTGCTGCTGGCGATTCTCGTCGGCGTGCCGCTGGGCGTACTCTCGGCGGTGTATCACAACCGTGCCATCGACCAGATCGCCCGCACCCTGGCGGTGACCGGCATTTCCACACCGGCGTTCTGGCTGGGCCTGGGCACCATCGTGCTGTTCTACGGCCAACTGGGTTGGCTGCCGGGGGGCGGTCGTCTATCGGAAGGGCTGACACCGCCGCCGACCTTCACCGGTTTCTACCTGATCGACTCACTGCTTGCCGGCGACGGCACCCTGTTCGTCGATGTGCTGCAACACCTGATCCTGCCCGCCGCCACCCTCGGTTTCGTGACCCTGGGCGTAGTCGCCCGGCAGATCCGTTCGGCCATGCTCGATCAACTGGGCGAGGACTACATCCGCACCGCACGGGCCTACGGCCTGTCGCGCTGGACGGTGATCCTGCGCCACGCGCTGCCCAATGCCTTGATCCCATCGGTCACCGTGCTCGGCCTGACGCTCGGCGACCTGCTGTATGGCGCGGTGCTGACCGAAACCGTCTTCGCCTGGCCCGGCATGGGCGCCTACGTGGTCAAGTCGATCCAGTCGCTGGATTTCCCGGCGGTGATGGGCTTCGCGATCCTGGTGTCCTTCATCTATGTGCTGCTGAACATGGCCATCGATCTTCTGTACCGCGTGATCGACCCACGCATCGGCGAGGTGAGCTGAAATGTCCGTACCCTTGAGTGCAACCCGCACCCCGCGCTGGGGCGACAAGTTCGCCTACCTGGCCTACCAGATCCGCCGTAGTCCACTGACCCTGGCGGGCCTGGCGATCACCTCCATCGTGCTGTTGTGCATGATCTTCGCGCCGTGGCTCGCCAGCCACGACCCCAATGCGCTGAACCTGGCCGAGCGCCTGGCAGAACCCTCGGCCGAGCACTGGTTCGGCACCGATGAAGTCGGCCGGGACATCTTCAGCCGCGTGCTGTTCGGCAGTCAGCAATCGGTCGGTGTCGGCCTGTTCGTGGCCTTTGCCTCGTGCCTGATCGGTGGCCTGCTGGGCTGCTTCTCCGGGGTGATTGGCGGACGCTTCGACGCCCTGGTCATGCGCCTGATGGACATCATGCTGTCGGTCCCTTCTCTGGTACTGATCATGGCCCTGGCCGCCGCCCTCGGCGCCAGCCTGTTCAATGCCATGCTGGCGATCACCCTGGTGCGGATCCCGTCCTATGTGCGCCTGGCCCGCGGCCAGGCCCTGAGCATCCGCCAGATGGGCTACGTCAAGGCCGCGCAGACCTTCGGTGCCGGGCGCTGGCACATGGTCCACTGGCACGTGGCACGCAACGCCATGCCGCCGTTGCTGGTGCAACTGAGCCTGGATATCGGCAGCGCCATCCTCATGGCCTCGGCCCTGGGCTTCATCGGCCTCGGTGCCCAGCAACCGACCGCCGAATGGGGCGCGATGGTCGCCACCGGGCGCAACTACATCCTCGACAACTGGTGGTATTCGACCTTTCCGGGCCTGGCGATCCTGATCACCGCCACCGGCTTCAACCTGCTGGGCGATGGCGTACGCGATCTGCTCGACCCACGGCAACAGGGGAAATGACCATGAGCACCGCCACACCCGTCCTGGCCATCGACAACCTGAGCCTGGAATTCCCGGCCTACAAGAACAACGTCAAGGCGCTCAACGGCGTCTCCCTGCACGTCAATCCCGGCGAGATCGTCGGCGTGGTCGGCGAGTCCGGCTCGGGCAAGTCGGTCACCGCCATGCTCAGCATGCGCCTGCTGCCCGAGCGCAGCTATCGCATCACCGCCGGCAGCCTGAGCATGCTCGATCGCGACATGCTCGCGGCCAGCGAAAAGGACCTGCTGCACATTCGCGGTCGTGATGCGGCGATGATCTTCCAGGAACCGATGACCGCCCTGAACCCGACCCGGCGCATCGGTCGACAGATGCTCGACGTGATTATCCATCACCAGAAGATCAGCGCCGCCCAAGCCCGCCAGAAGGCCATCGCCCTGCTGCGCGACATGCACATTGCCAGCCCCGAGCAGGTGCTGGACGCCTACCCTTTCGAACTGTCCGGCGGCATGCGCCAGCGGGTGATGATCGCCCTGGCATTCTCCTGCGAACCGCAGCTGCTGATCGCCGACGAGCCGACCACTGCCCTGGACGTGACCGTGCAACGCCAGGTGTTGCTGTTGCTGCGCGAGAAAGCCCGGCAGAAAGGCACCGCAATCCTGCTGATCACCCACGACATGGCGTTGGTCTCGCAGTTCTGCGACCGGGTCTACGTGATGTACACCGGGGCCGTGGTCGAACAGGGCAGCACGGCCGACGTGATGGGCAATCCGCAGCACCCCTACACCCGCGGCCTGCTCAGCGGCCTGCCGGAGATGGTCGAGCCAGGCCAGCCGCTGCAGACCATTCCCGGGCAAGTGCCGAACCTGGCCGCCCTGCCCGAGGGCTGCACCTTCGGCGAACGCTGCCCGCACCGCATGCCCGCCTGCGCCCAGCGTCCGTCCCTCACCCCCATCAACGGCAACGAGCAACGCAAGAGCGCCTGCTGGCTGCCGACCAAGGAGCTGTCGCAATGAACAGTGCCGTCATTCATCCGCGGCCGGAAACGGCAGCCGAAATCCTGCGGCTCGACGATGTCCGCGTACGCTTCCCGGTGGGCAACGACTGGTTTGGACGGCCACGAGGCTATGCCCATGCCCTGAACGGCATCGACCTGCAAGTCCGTGCCGGCGAAACCCTGGGCATCGTCGGTGAGTCCGGTTGCGGCAAGAGCACCCTGGCCCAGTTGCTGATGGGCCTGATCGCCCCCAGCAGCGGCGCCCTGAAGTGGGCCGCACAGGGCAGTGGCAAGACCGGCAACAATGTGCAGATCGTCTTCCAGGACCCGCAATCATCCCTTGATCCGCGCCTGCCGATCTGGCGCATCATCACCGAACCGCTCTACGCCCGCGGCCACAAGTCCCGCGAGCAGATGCGCGAGATTGCTGCCAAGGTCGCCTCCCAGGTAGGCATACGCCCGGAGTACCTGGATCGCTTCCCGCACCAGTTCTCCGGCGGCCAGCGCCAGCGGATCGCGATCGCCCGGGCCCTGTCATCGGACCCGGACATCATCGTCCTCGACGAGCCGACCTCCGCGCTGGATATTTCGGTACAGGCGCAGATCCTCAACCTGCTGGCCGAACTGCAGCGCGCGCGCAAGCTGACCTACATCCTGATCTCGCACAACGTCTCGGTGGTGCGGCACATGGCCGATCGGGTCGCGGTGATGTACCTGGGGCAGATCGTCGAGCTGGGCAGCGCCGCCCAGGTGCTGGACACGCCACTGCATCCGTACACCCGCCTGCTGTTCGAAGCGGTGCCGCGCCTGGGCGTGCCGCTGCAGGCCGACCAGGTGGCCGCACCGACCGAACTGCCGGGCAACCGGCACCTGCCGCAGGGGTGTTTCTTCCGAGAGCGCTGCCAGCTCTGCACGGTGGGTTGTGAGAAACCCCAGGTCATGGTCGGCCCGGAAAACCAGCGGGTCAGGTGCCACATCCAGCGCTGAACGGCCCCTGCCGCGAGTCACTCATTCATCCTTGTGGGGAGGCATCGGCGAGCGGTACTCGGCACTCTCCTCCGCGCTAGGTGGCTGCATCGAGGCGCTGGGCATGAACACGTGGGTCAGCAGTTCATGGGCGTCGATATCGAGCACACCTGGCACGGCGCGGACCCGTTCGACGACCTGCTCATATTGCCGGTGATTCATGACCCGGCCGCTCAGCGTCACCGTGCCGGCATGGGTCTTCACATGGATATGCAGACTTTGCGCCGAGTCCGCCATGGCCAGGGCGGACTTGACCCGCGCAGTGGTCCAGGTGTCATGCACGGCCATGCCCAGGTCATGGGATAGATGCTGCAGGGACGGTTGTTTCATGGCAGAACCCTCTGTCGGTCTTCAGACGTACTGTTCATGCCCAGTGTGCGGTTGTGGAGTACGCGCCGCAGTCGCACCGACACTCAACCAGTATAGCTCGCGGCCTCGAGGGCCACGTCTCCACTGGGCAGGCGGTCGCCAGGTGACAGTCCGTCTGAAATGCTTCATGCCTGTGGCAGCAATATCAATGAGCCACTATCGTTCATCCGCCCCCTTCTCTCTCGCGGTACATGAACATGAAGCCACTCCACCTGTCGGCTCTGCTGGCCCTTTCCATAACGGCCGGTCCCTGCATGGCCATCGACTCGCCAAAACCGACAAGGGTTGCCAGGTACAGAACTGGAACGCCCATCGTGCCAATCCCGGCTACATCTGGTCCGGACAATGCGACAAGGGCTTTGCATCCGGCAAAGGCGTGCTGATTTCGCTGGTCAATGGTCAGGTCTTCTCGACGACCGAGGGCACCATGGTCCAGGGCTCCTTCAACGGCCCGGCCATCATCCAGTGGGCCGAGGGTTATCACTACGAGGGACAGTTGCTCAATGGCACGCTTACCGGCCGAGGCAGCATGCGCGCCCCGGATGGCTCGGTGCGTAGTGGTGTATTCAAGAACAGCGCGCTGGTCGCCAGCGATACACCGTCCCCCACTGCACCTCCCGTCAGTGCCAGCTCCAGCACAGATGATGCAGATTCCGATTCGGGCATCGGCACGGCATTGAACATGCTCGGCGCCTTGAGCAGTGGCGTCGGCCAAGGCATGGCCGGCAGCAACCCGGCCCGTGCCGCGCAGCTCAGCGCCCTGGGCAATACCTTGAGCCAGGCCGGCGGGACAAATGGATCAGGTGCCGGGGCGTCCTATGACAACACCGCCTATACACGGAGTGCCAACAACGGGCGCGGCAAGATTTCGGCCGAGGTTGCCGCCGTGGATCTTTCCGGTGGCTGCGAGGCTGCGGAGCGCAAGGGCAAAGCCTATCACAATCGCTTGACCCAGCAGCTCCAGGGCAATCCTGGCATCTGTCTCTCTGCCCGGCAGACGCACAAGATGAGCGAGATCACGGTGCGCGTAGCCGAACAGTGCCAGGGCACACCCAACTGGCAGCAACTGCGCGCCGAGGGCGAGAGGCTGCAGCGTGAGAGCGAGGAGACGATGCGGGGGGCGTGTGGATGAAGCCGTCGGGGAAAGGCGATCGAAAATCTCTCTGTAGTTCAGCAGATCATTAGTGGTGATCCCATACGCTGGCGCCTGCTTCACCTCGTCCACTTCCTGGGGCTACCCGACTGCTGGATCGGCGCCGGCTTCGTCAGGAATGCGATCTGGGACCATCTGCACGGCCGCAACGTATCGCCCCTGAGTACGGATGTCGACGTGATCTGGTTTGACCCGCAGCGTTGCGCGGCTTCGTACGATCATGCGGCGCAGGCAGCATTGCAACAGCTGGACCCGACAGTACAGTGGTCAGTAAAGAACCAGGCGCGCATGCACACGCGCAATGGCGACCGACCCTATCTGTCCAGCAACGACGCCATGCGCTATTGGCCGGAGACAGCCACCGCAGTCGCGGTCAGGCTCGGGCCGGGGGATACGTGCGAAGTCGCAGCGCCGCTGGGGCTCGATGATCTTTTTCGCTTGATCATCAGGCCCACGCCGCGCTTCAGCACTGAGAAACTGGACATCTTCCAGGACCGCTTCAGTGCCAAGAACTGGCTGGCAACCTAGCCATTACTCAAGCTGGATTCGAGCCCATCCGGCTTCACTGACAACAGGGGCTAGACCTGCGCACCGCTGCGCGAATGACGGTACAGCGACAGGCAATAAAGCGCCAACGCCACACCGGCCAGCGCACCGCCGATCACGCCGATATAGGAAAAACCGAGCTGACGCCCTACCCAGCTCCCTACCAGTGCCCCGCCGCCGATACCGATGTTGTAGATCCCCGAAAACATCGCCATGGCCACGTCGGTGGCGTCCGGCGCCAACTCCAGCACCTTGCGCTGCAGCGACAGGCCAAAGCCCATGATGGCGATGCCCCAGAAGACGCTCAGCACACTCAACGCCGACACATTGCCACTCAAGGGCAGCAGCAGGAGCAGGCAGACCGTCAGCAACGAAGTCACCGCCAACAGGAATGGCTGCGGGTACTGCCGGTTGAACTTGCTGAACAGCCACGAGCCCAGGATACCGGCGCCGCCGAACAGCAACAGGATCAGGGTCACCACCTCACCGCTCAGGCCCGCCACGGTTTTGATGAACGGCTCGACATAGCTGTAGGCGGTGAACTGCGCGGTGATCACCGACGCCGTCAGGCAGTAGACCGCCACCAGTGCCGGGCGCTTGAACAGCACCGGCAGGCTTCTGAGCGAACCCGAGTTCTGGCTCGGCAGCAACGGCAGGGTTTTCCCCAGCCAGAGCACCAGGCCGGCGGCCAATACGGCGATCACCAGGAACGTCGTGCGCCAGCCCATGGCTTCGCCCAGCAGCCGGCCCAGCGGGATGCCGAGGACCATCGCCATGGACGTCCCCGTCGACAATAGCCCCAGCGCCTGCACCTGCTTGCCAGCGGGCGCCACCCGCACTGCCAGGGACGCGGTGATGGACCAGAACAATGCATGGGCCAGCGCAATGCCGATCCGGCTCACCAGCAGAATGCCGAAGCTGCTGGCGATGCTGGACAGCACATGGCTGGCGATGAACAACCCGAACAGCACCATCAGCAACTTGCGTCGCTCGACGTTGCGGGTCAGCAGCATCATCGGCAGCGAGGTCAGCGACACCACCCAGGCGTAGATCGTCAACATCAGGCCAACCTGGGCGCTCGACATGTCGAAGCTCTCGCCGATGGCACTCAACAGCCCGACCGGCACGAACTCGGTGGTGTTGAAGACAAAGGCGGCCAGGGCCAACGCGATCACCTGTTGCCAGTTGCCCGTGTTTTCAGTTGCTGGGGTTGTCATTTGCAAATCCGTCTTACGCTATCGAGGATCGGACCACCGACGGCTCAGGGGCCGGGTGCCCGAGGAAAAAGCAGGTGAAGGTGAAATGGCTCAAGCACTGGGTGAACGTGTCGCTCCTTGGAGCCGCTCGACTGTTGAAAAGTTGCGAGCCTGCCCAGGTCACGTTGAAACATAGCAGGTGTGATGTCCAGGGGATATGACAACACGCGAGCTAGGCGTGGTTGTTGCGTTTTTCGTTATGCAGGCTCTTCATGAAAGCAAGGGGTTTAGTGCCCTGCCGGCAATCGCCAGCACTCTCAATAAGACAGCATTCAAGCACCTGCTGTGTACCAAGCATTGAGCAGCAACAGTTCCACAAACGCCACGCCTGCCGCGAAGATCAGGAACCCCGGCGAAAACACGCGCTTTCGGCGGTGGTTTGAACCATCCGGCAGATTCAGGATGCCAGCGATCAGATCAAGGAGGTCATTCATGTGCGTTCTGTAGCGCCAGGTGCATCCTGCTTTCAGTGAAGCGTCGCCGCGCGACGGCTCTGACCGATGCGAATCCGGTCCAATGCGCGATTCAAGGCGTCCAAGGCATTGAGCAGTGCCTGGGCTTCCGCCTCCCGGCCATCACCCCAAAGGCGTTCCGCCATTTTGTTCAGGGCCTGGATCGACTTTTCGATATCGGCCGCTGTCGCTGCCGAGCTACCTGCCAGCTGTGTCTTGGGCATTTTTCGAACTTCGATTGAGGAGGGATGGAGTTTTTTACCATGCCGGACCCGTTACTGAAAACGCATCTTGTCCGTAAGAGCCGACTCACCGCGGAAAACAGCGTGCCAGAGGCCTGCCATCGCCCTTCACAAACGTCGCCAGGCCGCCAGGCGTTCGTGAGAGGAATCGAGTAACACGGCAAAGCCCATGGCAACCATTGGCATCAGCGGGAACAACACCAGCGTGCTATGGAAGGCACCAAAAATGACGCTGAACTCATAGAGTCTGTTACTCCAGCGCCCTCGGGTGGACGGTTCGATGTCCGGCCCCAGAACGACGGTCGCGACCATGAAGATACAGACCAACAACAGCAACAGTGCAAGGTAATTGTGCCGATAGTGGCCCAGCTTGAAGAACTCATGAAGTCTCACCTTGAGTGAGAACCAAGAGAACAAAGCAAGCCAGACCAGCATGAACGCCTGCAATGCGAGGTCCTTTTCGTAGATCCAGGCGGTTTTCTTCAGAAAATCCAATTGGTCATGCGCAACAAAATAGCCCTCTGCCCTCGCGATGACGGGGAGCCAACGGTGCAGGTCGCTGCCAAGTGCAATGTCACTGTAGAAAATGCCAAGGCTGGTCAGCCATGAAACAATCAGGCAGGTCGCCCAACCGTACAGCAGTGCCTTTATAGCCATCCGTGAGCTCTTTTCGTCATATCCCCAACCGGCTAAGTGTTTCTTTCCGAACAAGTCGCGTAACAGTACATGACCCTGAAGAAAACACGCCCTCATTTCCTACGAAAAAATGAATTAGGATGCCGTCGCCGGAGTGGACCACTCTCAGCAAGGACTCAGGACTCATGGAATCTCCCTTCGCCACCATCACCGAACGCCTGCATAACCGCCGCTTTGCCGTCGCCAGCAACACCCATGGGCTGTCCGATGCCAACACGATCTTTCACTACCTCGTCGACGGCGCGGCTATCTCCGGGACCTACCGGGGCGGCAAGATCCACAGCGGCCATCAAGTCGGACGCATCACAGGCCCCGACACCCTCGAGCTGCTTTACCACTGCCTGACCACTGACGGTGAACTGCGCTCTGGCTGGTCGCGTGGCACGGTCGGCGTCGATCACACAGGGCGCACCACACTGAGCTTCGTCTGGGGCTGGCTGTCGGGCGCCAGCGGTGGCGGCGAGTCGAACTACGTCGAACAGGTTGCCTGATCGCAATCAGCGCTTCACCCGGCCCCGGATCACGGCTAACCTTGACCACCGGCCAAGCCCGTGACCCGCGCTTGCCGATCCACACGCTTCCGGAAGCCGCTGCCACAATGGATATTTCTTCGACTCCTCCCCTACCCACCAGCAAGGAAAGCACAGGGGGACGCGTTCAGGTCATCGACCGCTCGATCGTGCTGTTGCGCACACTGTCGGGGCTCAAGCATGGCGCCAGCGCGCTGGACCTGGCGCGGCTCACTGGCATCGACCGCACCACCATCCACCGCCTGCTCAAGACCCTGACCCACTGGAGCCTGATCGAATCCCAGGGCGGCACCTACCGCATTGGCCCTGAATGCCTGATCTACTCCGCCGCGTACCTCAATCGCCTGAACCTGCGCAAGATCGCCCTGCCCTATGCCATCGAACTGCAACGGGTGATCGGCGAGCGCCAGGCCATTGTCTCGCTGTCGGTACCGGTCGGCGACCAGGTGGTGCTGATCGAGCGCATGTGGACGCCGACCACGCCCCTCAATGTGATCGTCGACCTGGCCGATCAATTCCCCATCGACGGCAGCCCCAGCGGCCGTGCGGTGCTGGCGACCTACGAGGCCGCCACCGCGCAGGGCATTCTCGGCGAAGAGCGCTACGCCAAGGCGCTGCCAGCCCTGGAGACGATCCGCGAGCAGCAGGACTTCGCCTTCGGTCATGGCGAGTTCAAGCCCGGCCTATCCTCGGTGGCCTTCCCGATCCGCGTCGGCAGCGGCCAGGCCATTGGCGCGTTGGTGGTGGCCGGCCTGGACATGGAAGGGGAAACCCATCCCGCCTCGTCCCTGGCCAGCCACGTGCGCCGCGCCTGCGAGGGCATCGCGGCGCAACTGGACGATCTCTAGAGATCGGGCCCCAAAGCGGCGAGCAGGCGGTTTTTCTGGACCTTGCCGTAGTGCGAACGCGGCAGTTGGTCGATGAAGTAGATCCGCCGCGGCACCTTGTAGCGCGACAGTTGGGCGCGACAATGCTCCACCAGTTGTTGCGCCGACACTTCACATGAACCATCCAGCACCACGACCGCGCACACCTGCTCGCCCCACTCGATATCCGCCAGGCCGAAGACATGCACGTCCTGTACGCCGGGATGGCTCAGCAGGCTCTGCTCCACTTCTCCTGGCTGCACCGACTTGCCGCCGCTGCGGATGATGTCCTTGCAGCGCCCCAGCACCCGCAATTGCCCATCGCCATCCAGGCGCCCGAGGTCGCCACTGCGCAGCCAGCCGTTGTCCAGCGCCCGGGCGCTGAGTTCCTCGAGTTGCCAGTAGCCACTCATCAGCTGTGGGCCGCCCAGCAGAATCTCGCCCACGCCCTGTTCATCGGGCTGGTCGATGCGCACCGCAGCGCTGAACAATGGGCGCCCCACCAGGCCATCGGCACCGCCGTCGGAACGCCGTGCCGCCGTCATGCCGACGGGCGCGAGGTAGCAGCTCCAGGGCGCCTCGGTCATCCCGTAGAGCACGCCGATGCGCTCGCCGAACAGGCTGCAGGAGCCCTCCAGCACCTCTCCCGTCAAGGCCGCAGCCCCGACGTCGAGGCTCTTGAAGTACGGCAGTTGGGCCGGCGCCGAACCGGTTTCGCGCAACAGGCGCAGCAGTTGAGTCGGCACCAGGGAACTGAAGGCCACCCGGTGTTCGTCGAGCTGAGCCATGAAGGTCGTGGCGTCGAAGCGTCCAGCGAGCATCACCTGACCACCGCTGAGCACATGTGCCAGCACCGCCACCGCCGCAATCGGCCACAGGGGCCGGACGTTGAGCAGCACATCGCCCACCGCCGCGCCCCGGCCCATGACGATGTTCTGCTGCACCGCACACAGGCTGGCATGACGGTGCATCACCGCCTTGGGCGTGCCGGTGGTGCCGCCGGTGTAGTTCAACGAGGCCAGGGCCCGGGGCGACTGCGGCGGGCGTGGGCCGGTGTCGACAGCGCCCGGTTCGACCACGGCCTCCAGCGGCAGGCACAGGATACCGGCCTGCCGAAAACCTTCGATCAAAGGTGTATAAGCGCCGGAATACAGTAGCAAGGCGGCACCCGCATCACGCAACTGAGCCAACAACTCTTCCACGGACAACGCCGGGTCCAGCGGCACCCGCACCCGCCCGCAGGCCATGCTGCCGTAGTCGGCGATCAGGTAGTCGATACTCGCGTCGGCCAGCAAGGCCACCCGCGAGCCCGGCACTACCTGCAGACGATCCAAGGCCTGGCCGAACGCGCTGAGGGCGCGGTCCAGTTCAGCGAACGTCAGGGTGCGGGCATCACCCAGTTGCGTCAGTGCCGGCCGATCGGGCCATTTGCAGGCGGCCTGGCCCAGCAGTGTACTGATATCCATGCCTACCACCCACTCAGGACAATACGGCCGCTGACCTGGCGCGATTCGAGCAACGCATGGGCCTCGGCCGCCTGCTGGAACGGCAGCACCCGGTCGATCAGCGGCTTGACCTGACCACCGCGAATCAGCGCCAGGGCCACGCGCACCTCTTCGAGCGTCGCGCTGCCCGAGCCCTGTACCTGCAGGCGCCGCCCGATCAACAGCCCCGGTGCCACCGCAACGCTACCGGGCTCGACGTTGCCCAGCACCACCACACGCCCGCCCTGGGTCATGCTGCGCAGGGTCTCTTCGAGGGTATGCCCGAGGTTCTCCATGGCCACGTCCACACCACGCTTGGCGGTGAGTTTCCAGACCTGGGCGCTGTAGCCCGCACTGCTGACCACCACTTCATCGGCTCCCAGGGCCTTGAGCGAATCGACCTTGTCGGCACTGCCGGTCACCGCGATCACCCGTGCGCCCAGGGCGCGGGCCAGTTGGATCTGATGAGCCCCCAGGCCGCCGCTGGCACCGTTGATCAGCACCGTTTCCCCCGGCTTGAGTGCCGCCTCGCCGTACAGCGCCCGCACGCTGGTGGCGATCGGGCAGGAGGCCAGGGCCGCCTGGGTGTAGTCGAGCCCGTCGGGCAATTCGATAGCGGAAATCGCCGGCACCCGCAGGTATTGCGCATAGGCACCCTCGGTATCCACCGACGGCAGCCCGAGGGCCCGACACAGATCCTGGCGACCGCGCAGGCAGTCCCGGCACTGGCCACAGAAACGTCGCTGATAGACCACCACCCGCGCCCCTACCGCCAGTTGCAGCACCCCGGCGCCGACCTCGACCACTTCCCCGGCCACTTCATGGCCGAGCACGACCCCGGCATGGGCCCCCGGCAACTGCCCGGCACGGTGCAACAGATCGTGATGGCAGACGCCCGCGGCCTGCACCTTGACCAACACTTCACCGGCGCCGATCCGTGGGGTCGGCACCTCCTCGAGCTGCAGCTGCTCCGGCCCACCAAAGGCCTTTAGAACTATCGCTTTCATTTTTTATAACCGTTTGTGACCCAATAAGAATATGTTCATATAACAAACATGTTGTTTGCATTGTGCACATCCATTAAGTTTTCCCCACTTTGACGCCGACCTCAAGGGGCAAAGCGTCTTTCTTTCACCCACGATGAAATCCACACCATGACAGTCGAATACCAGTACGCAGGCGAAGGCATTCTGCTGCTCACGCTCGATCGCCCGGAGCGTCTGAACGCCCTGGACAGCCAGGCCAAGCAGGCACTCTCCGAGGCGTGGTTACGCGCCGAACAGGACCCCGCAGTCCGTGCGATCGTCCTGCGTGGTGCCGGTGAGCGGGCCTTCTGCGCCGGCTCCGACCTCAAGGAAATCCAGGCCACCGGCGAGACCGTCAGCAGCCAGGCGCTGGCTCGCGCCCTGCCCGGTGTTGGCCACGACTTGAGCAAACCGGTGATCGCCGCCCTGCACGGCCACACCCTGGGCCTGGGCATCAGCCTGGCGATCCACTGCGATTTTCGCATCGCCCGCCACGACACCCGCTTCCAGTTTCCGGAAGTGCAGCACGGCATGCTTTCCGGTTTCAGCGCGATCACCCTGCCAACCCTAGTCGGCGAAGCGGTGGCCCTGGACATCATGCTCAGCGCCCGCCCGTTCGACGCCCAGGAGGCCCTGGCCATCGGCCTGGTCAATCAGGTGGTGGACGATGCCTACAGCAGCGCCCTGGAGCTGGCGACGCGACTGGCGGCCCACTCCGGCAAGGCGATCGGCTGGACCAAGACCCTGCTGCTGGCCGAACGCAAGACCCGCCTGCAGCGGCAGATGGCACTGGTCGACCAGGCCCGCCAGGACGTCATGCAGGGGCGCTGAGCCCATCCCATAACCAGAAAAGCCAACACCTCAGCCTCGCCAGTACTGTCAGGAACTCCCACCACCAGGAATGGATAGCGGCACCTAGTCATCGGAGCCTCACCATGTCTCGCCCCCACACCCGCTTCCAACCCCGGCTCAGCCTGCTGAGCGCCGGGATCCTCGGGCTCTGCGCCCAGCAGGCAGCCCTGGCCGAAGAGAACGCCGGACACCCCTCGGCAACCACTGAAACCGCCCTGCAGACGGTGGTGGTCACCGGAGCCCGGGACAGCGGGCGCACCGTGGCCAAGAGCCTGGCGCCGATTGATGTGATCAGCGCCGACGACCTGGCGCGCTCGGGCAAGCAGAACCTGCGCGATGCACTGGCCGCCAGCGTACCGTCCTACACCAACGCCGCCGGTTTCACGGGTGGCACCGGCCTGTCGGTCAAGTCCGCGACCCTGCGCGGCCTGGGCGGCAACCATGTGCTGGTGCTGGTCAACGGCAAGCGTCGACACAACACCTCGCTGATCTTCGTGCAGACCGCCGCCACCGCCAGCGGCCAGTCACCGGCCGACCTCGACCTGATCCCGGTCAGCGCCGTGGATCATGTCGAAGTGCTGCGCGACGGCGCGGCAGCGCAATACGGCTCGGACGCCATTGCCGGGGTGATCAACATCATCCTCAAGAACAACCATTCCGGAGGCAGCGCCAGCGCCCTGTACGGCCAGTACTCGGACCGGGTCGGCGGCAAGGGCAATTTCGGTGCCCGTGGTCAGGGCCAGATCAACCAGGGCTTCGAGCTGCCCAACGACGGTTTCTTCAGCCTCAGCGCCGACATCGGCATCCAGGAAAGCTCCAACGTTGCCGGCGCCGTGCCGGACCGCACCAGCATCTACTTCCGCCAGAACGGCCAGCCCGACCCACGGGAAACCAGCGAAAGCCGCTATCGCCAGCAGTTGGGCCAGCCCCGTTCGCAAACCTACAACTTCGGCTACAACGCCGAACTGCCGCTGAACGACGCCTATACGCTGTATTCGTTCTCGACCGTCAGCCACCGCAACTCCACCAGTTGGGGCACCTACCGCACCGCCAACTCGCCGCAGAACATCGTCTCGGTCTACCCGGACGGGTTCTCGCCGCGCTTCGTGGTCGAAGAAGACGACTTCCAGAGCGTGTTCGGCGTGCGCAACGACGATCTGCTCGGCTGGCACTGGGACCTGAGCACCAGCTACGGCTACAACAACGCCAACACCCGCAACGAGCGCTCGCTCAACCCGTCGCTGGGGCCGGACAGCCCGCGTGACATGGACGGCGGCAACCTGATCGCCAGCCAGTGGACCAACAACCTCGACCTGACCCGCTCGTTCGACACCGGCCTGTTCGCCAAGCCGCTGAACGTCTCCACCGGTCTTGAATTCCGTCGCGACGGTTTCGAGATACAGGCTGGCGAATACGCCTCCTACGCCGACGGCGGCTACGTATTTCCCGCCGGCAGCCCGCTCGCCGGCCAGCGCCCGAACCCCGGCGCGCCGGGCCTGGTCGGTTTCACCCCGGCCGACGCGCACAACTACTCGCGCACCAACACCGCCGGCTACATCGACTTCAGCCAGAGCCTGACCGAAAAATGGGACATGAGCCTGGCCGGACGCTTCGAGCACTACAGCGACTTCGGCGACACCGGCAGCGGCAAGCTCTCGACCCGCTACGCCTTCACCCCAGCCTTTGCCGTGCGCGGTACGGTCAGCAACGGCTTCCGCGCCCCATCGCTGCAACAGCAGTATTACTCCTCGTCGCTCACCGCCTGGCGGACCAGCCCGATCACCGGCCTGCTGGAACAGGCCACCACCCGCTATGTGACCGTCGACGATGCGGCCGGCCAGGCCCTGGGCGCCAAAGCACTCAAGCCGGAGCGGTCGATGAACTACAGCCTCGGTTTCGTCGCCACGCCCACCGAAAACCTGGACATCACCGTCGACCTCTACCAGATCGACATCAAGGACCGCATCCTGCAGACCAGCAACCTGCAAGGCACCGCCGTGTCCAACGTGCTGGCGAGCCATGGCCTGGACCCGAACCAGATCGTCTCGTACTTTGGCAACCTGGCCGACACCCGTACCCGCGGGATCGACCTGGTGGCCGACTACCGCTATGACCTGGGCCGCTACGGCAAGACCAAATGGACCCTGCTCAGCAACCAGAGCCTGCAGACCATCGAGAAAATCAAGGAACCGGCCGCTCTGGCCGGCACCGGGGTCAGCGCCGTCGGTCGTGATCGCCAGGGCAACCTGACCTCGGCCTATCCGAAGAACACCACCTCGCTGACCGCTGCCTGGCAACTGGGTGATTTCGACGTCACCCTCAAGGAAACCCGCTACTCCCAGGTCGTGGGCCGTAACCAGATTTCCGCCAGCCGCGACGAAGTCATCCGCCCGGCCTTCGTCACCGACCTGAGCCTGGGCTACTACCTCAGCGACACGGTGAAGCTGACCGTCGGTGGCGAAAACATCTTTGGCCGCCGCCCACAGCAACTCAACGACGAAGCCAAGCGCTACTACTACTTCCCGACCGACAACCCGACCTACAGTTGGTACTCGCCCTACGGCCTGGAAGGCGCCTACTACTTCGCCAAAGTCGACGTGAGCTGGTAACGGCCGATGAACATGCACAGCCGCCTGCCCGCCGAGCCCGAAGCCACCCACACGACACCGGGCCTGGACCCGCGCCTGTACCGCAAACTGGCGTGGCGCATCATGCCGTTCCTGTTCCTGTGCTTCGTCCTCAACTGGCTGGACCGGGTCAATATCGGCTTCGCCCACCTGCAGTTCAAGACCGACCTGCACATCAGCGACGCCACGTTCGGCATCATCGTCGGGGTGTTCTCCATCGGTTACCTGCTGTTCGAGATCCCCAGCAACCTGCTGCTGGAGAAGATCGGCGCGAAGAAGACCATGACCCGGATCATGATCCTCTGGGGGCTGGTGACCATCGCCACGGCGTTCGCCCAGACCCCGGCACAGTTCTATGTGCTGCGCATCCTGCTGGGGGCTGCGGAAGCCGGGTTCTTTCCCGGCGTGATCCTGTACCTGACCTACTGGTTTCCGGCCAGCCACCGGGCTCGGATCACCTCGCGCTTCATCATGGCGATCGCCGTCTGCGGCATCATCGGCGGGCCGTTGTCGACAACGATCATGGCGCACTTCGCCGGGCTTGTCGGCTTTACCGGGTGGCAATGGCTGTTCGTGGTCACCGGCATCCCGCCGGTACTCGCCGGCCTGTTCGCCTGGTATTGGCTGGACGACAAACCGGCCTCGGCCAAGTGGCTGAGCGCCGATGAAAAGCACGCCATCGAGCAGGCACTGGCCCATGAACGGCAGCAGCGCAAGCCGAGTGGGCATCAGCGCTTCGTCGAGGCGCTGAAAGATCGCAAGGTCTGGTTCATCACCCTGGCCTACTGCCTGACCATCATGTGCACCGGCAACGTCACCAACATCTGGGCGCCCTCGATCATCCGTGATTCCGGGATCAGCAACCTCGGCCAACTGGGCCTGCTGTCGGCGCTGCCCTACGTGGTCGGGGTGGGCCTGATGCTGTGGGCCTGCCGCCATTCGGATCTGCACCAGGAGCGGCGTTGGCACTTCGCGCTGGGCGGGCTGGCGGCGGCACTGGCGATGCTGGTGCTGCCTCACTTCCTGTTCAGCCCCTACTCGGCAATCGCCGTGCTGACCCTGATGACCAGCGGCTACCTGGTGGCCACGGCGATCTTCTGGACCATTCCCACCTACTACCTGTCCGACCGCGCCAAGGCCGCCGGCCTGGCGTTGGTCAACTGCTGCGGGCAGGTCAGCAGCCTGCTGACGCCGATCATGATCGGCGCGATCAAGACCTCCACCGGCCACATCAGCCTGGCGCTGTACATCGTCGCGGCCCTGGTGGCCAGCGGCACCCTGATTCTCCTGCTGGGCGTACCTCGGTACGCCTTGCGCAACGTTTCCTGAACTTTCGATGGACCTTCCATGACCGACTACCTCGCCCTGGCCCAGCAACTGGCCACCCAGATCCAACCCGGAGCGGCCGACCGCGACGCCAACCGGGTCCTGCCCTACGCGCAACTCGACCTGATCCGCGCCTCGGGCCTGGGCGCCGCCCGCGTCCCGGCAGACCTGGGCGGCGGCGACATCAGCCTGCTGCAGGTGGCGCAGATCTTCATCACCCTGGCCAAGGCCGACCCCAGCGTCGCCCAGGCGCTGTTCCCACACTTCGCCACCGTCGAACACCTGCGCCTGATCGCCAGCCCCGAACAGCAGCGGCGCTACCTTACGGCCTTCAGCGAGCGCCAGCTGTCGTCCGGGGCCATTGCCGAACGCAGCGGCGCCTTTCGCGGCGACATCCACACCCGCCTGGAGCGTCGTGGCGAACAACTAGTGCTCAACGGCAGCAAGTTCTACAGCACCGGCTGCCTATTCGCCGACCTGCTGAAAATCCAGGCCGTGGACGAGACCGGCAGTGCGGTCTACGTGATGCTGCCGGCCGACACGCCAGGCATCACCCTGCTAGACGACTGGGACGGCATGGGCCAGCGCGTCACTGCCAGCGGCAGCACCCTGCTCGAAGAGGTGCCTGTGCTCCCCGAACAGGTGATCCCGTTGGCGCAGTGGTACCAGCGGCGCAACTACGTCGGGGCCACCGCGCAACTGATCCACTGCGCCATCGATATCGGCATCGGCCTCGCCGCCCTGGACGATGCCGTGGCCTGGGCGCGCACCGGTTCGCGGCCGGTGCGCGAAAGCGGTGTCGACCAGGCCCGCCACGATCCCTACATCCTGCACACCCTCGGCGACCTGGCGGCCCGTATCCATGGTGCCGAAGCCCTGGTGGAGAAAGCCGCCGGCGCCGTCGACCTGGCCGCCCGCAGCCAGTTGCAGGGCCTGGCCGACGGTGACGCATTGGAAGCGATCCTCACGCGTTCCTCGATCGCGGTGGCCGAAGCCAAGATCGCCTCGACCCGTGCCGCGTTGCACGTGTGCGAACGCCTTTATGAAGTCGGCGGCGCCGCCACCACCCAGTCGCGCTACAACTTCGACCGGCACTGGCGCAACGCGCGCACCCACACCACCCACGACGCGCTGGCCTACAAGTACAAGGCCATCGGCGACTACCTGCTCAATGGCCAGGCACCACCCATTGCCTTTACCTACTGAAACCGGAGGATGACCATGCCCTGCATCAGGACGCTTGGCGCCTGCCTGCTGTTGCTCTCGGGCTCACTGTCGGCCGCAGAACCGTGGAGCGATCTGGACGCGCAGATCGACCAGGCCCTGCCCAGCGTGATCACGCTGCGCCATATCATTCACCAGCACCCGGAACTGGGTAACCGCGAAGTCGACACCAGCCGGCGCATCGCACAGCGCCTGCGTGAACTGGGCCTGGAGGTCCAGACCGGCATCGCCCACACCGGCGTAATCGGCCTCCTGCGCGGCGGCCTGCCCGGCCCGGTGGTGGCGATACGCGCGGAACTCGACGCCCTGCCCCTCACCGAACAGACCGGCCTGCCCTACGCCTCGACGGTACGTACCCGAAACCCCGGCAACGACCTGCGCAACCGCGACCAGGAAGTGGGCGTCATGCACGCCTGCGGCCACGACGCGCACATGGCCATGGCCCTCGGTGTCGCCGAAGTGCTGGCAGCCCATCGCGAGCAACTGCCGGGCACGCTCAAGCTTATTTTCCAACCGGCCGAGGAAGGTCCCCCCCTGGGCGAGGAAGGCGGCGCCCGCTTGATGGTCCAGCAAGGCGCGCTACAGAACCCCGCCCCCGATGTGATCTTCGGCCTGCACGTCACCGCCGGCAAGGCCGGCACATTCACCCTCAGCCGACAACGCACCACCGCGGCGGCCGACACCTTCGTCGCCCGCATCATCGGCCGCCAGACCCACGCCGCGTTCCCCTGGACCGGCATCGACCCGGTGCCGGTCGCGGCCCAGGTCATCCTCGCCTGGCAGACCATTCCCAGCCGCCAGTCGAACCTCAGCCTGCTGCCGGCGCCAGTGATTTCCGTCGGGCGCATCGAGGCCGGCGACCGACACAACATCATTCCCGCCGAAGTGCGCCTGGAAGGCTCGATCCGCACCGTCAGCGACTCGCAACGCGAGGACGTGCTGCAACGCATGAGCCGCACCGCGAAGAACATCGCCGAGGCCTCGGGCGCCACCGCCCAGGTCGACTACCTGCCGGGCGGTTATCGCGCCGGCTACAACGACACGGCCCTGGTCGACCGCCTGCTACCGGTGCTGGAGCAGGTATCGACCACGCCGGTGCAGGTCGACAACGGCACCTACGGCGCCGACGACTTCGCCGAGTACGCCCGCCAGGTTCCCGGCATTTTCATGCGCATGGGCGTGACCCCGGCGGCACTGGAGGGCCAGGCGGTGTGGCCCACCCACTCTCCTGGTTTCCAGGTCGACGATCCCAGCCTGGCCGTTGGAATCCGGGCACTGAGCAGGATGACGCTGAACTACATGGGCGTGGCGGGGGAAAACGGCTGAAGGCCTTGCCCGCATGCGCCCAGTGCATGCCTCAATACCCTGAGCGGGCTGCAGGCGCATGTACCCCATGCATTCAATGCATTTTTTCCATTCGGATTATGCAATGGGCATGCAGATCCGATTATGTCACTTTTATGACAACGGAATGATTCGCAAATGGATTTGCAAAGTGTCAACGTTCAACTCCCATCTAGGCCCCAGGAATTATCGGACCCGGCAAACGAAGACTGGGTCAAGTCGGCAACTTGATCAGATAGCCCTGCTGATTGGCCTCCGCTCCATTGGCCACCCTGTTACCGACAGCCTGTCGGATGGCCTGGAAAGGGTCATTCAACATTTCTCACCCTCAGCTGCCGATTTGAGTCGCTACCTGATGCAGGCAAAACTGGCTCAGTTTTGCCATGACAGCAGCGACTACCTCAAACGAACCGGGCTGCATGAAGTCCTGCAATTGCAGCAGGCGTTACGTGCACTTGCCACCTTCCGCCGTCGCTCGCTGAGCCCCGTCATCGCCGCTTACCACCGTCAGGACGAAGAGTGGCTGATTTACAAGGGCGATGAGTATGTTCAGCGCTTCGCCAACAACCCCCACTCACGCTGCCCCACCGACCTCGACCTGCTGGTTCGCCCCGAAGCGCTGGCCACTCACGCTCGGCTGCTCAACAGTTTGGGGTTCGCCCAGCAGCGGATTGAGCAGGCGTTGAACCCATCGACAGGATCCTTGCTCTGCCAGCCCTGGGAGGGATCCGAGTGCGGAGCCATCGCCTGGAATGGAAACAGCCCGCGTGCGTTCTCCCTCATCCTTGCAGCCCCTGAACTTGAGATCCATCGAGAGCTGCTGAGCCGCCACACCGCCGTTTTTTCAAGCGGACGTCCCTACGTCGTCAGCTACATCGACATCGGGTTCTCCGTGCACCCCAGGATACCGCCCAAACTGGTGTGGGCTAACCGCCCCCCTGCCTCGGGAGCTGGTGGCGTGAACGCCGAGCTGCTTTTACTCGCGCTGGCCATCGAGCTTTGGGAGCGACGCACGGCTCACGTGCAACAGAGCCTGTACTTCATGCTCGATGCGCTTCGAATCTGGCTCCACGGCTCGATCAATGAGCCTGGGCTCTGGAGCCTGGCCCGCGCCGCGGACAGTGAGGCAGCACTCCGATATGGCATGAGAGTCCTGGGCCAACTCTTGCCAATGGGAAAGATCGGCATCGCCGATACCGCAAGCGCGCAGAGCCCGTTGCTCGATTTTCTTGAGGGCTTGAACACCCACCCGCCACTTCGAAAAGGCAAGTCAGCATGATCGTACAAAGACCAAGGGACTCGGTCGGGCGCGTTTGTGTCATTGGTGGTACCGGTGCCGTAGGCCAATCGCTGATCCCCCTGCTTTCACAGAGCAAGCACTGGCAAACCACCTACTATGCGGCCAATGACCACCAGCACTGCCGTCTTCTGGCCAGTTTTCAGGACCACCTGACCAACGCGTTGACCGTGAGCAATGCCGTCGACTCCATTCTGGACGCCGATACTGTGATCCTGCTGGCTGGAGAACGGACATCGAGCGGTGGCAGCAAGGATGGCTTGTTCGAAGCCAACCGGTCGATCGCCCACCAGTACCTGCCTTATCTCAACGGCAAGAACCTGCTGGTCGTCAGCAACCCCTGCACGCGCCTGGCCCGCCACCTCCAACAACGACTGGATGCCTTCGTCGTGGGTGTCGGCGTCCAGAACGACTACAACCGGATCCGTTATCAATGTCCGACGGTCGAATTCATCATCGGCGCCCACAACCTCAACGAACTGCAGTTGTTCGACAAACAGTCACGATGCCTTTTCGACGGTTTCTCCAACCATGCGACCTACCAGACGACCAGGTCTCTACAGGATGAACTGATTGGACGCGGTGAGAACGCCGCGTTACGCGCGCAACTAACCCGGCCGGACATACTGCGCTGGTGGCGACTCCAGCGCTTTCATACGTTGGCCAACACCAGCGCACACGCCTGCGCCCGTGCAGTTGCGCAATGGCTGGATACCTTCGCCAGCAACCTCGACGAACTGATTCATGGCGAGGTCATGGTACAGCCCCAAGGCCGCCCAGCGGTTTTTCTGGGCGTGCCGTTGAAAAGTGGAAAGCTCTACTGCCCCACCGAAATCGTGGAGCACTTTCTTGATCAAAACAAAGGATATGTCGACCGCTATGCCAGCTAAAAGCGTCTTCCTGGATTACTACGGACTGATCAGATTCAAGATAAGCGGCCAGACCGACAATGAAAATGAGCTGGTCCGGCAGATATACGCGGACTATCTCTCACCGTTCTTCAGGCACTGCAGCGAAACGGACGTTGCCCATTACGAGATCCATCTCGCCAAGGCCAACCTCAACGCCTCGAACGACTGGTCCGAATGGAGTGCGATCACTTTTTTGGATGACCCTGCGGTAACCGATTTCCGCGATGGTCTGGCTAGACACACCGCTAACGGCCGGGAAATCTACAACCCCAGAAACGGCACGGGCTTTCGTATTGCCGGCAACCGCATCGAGATCATCTACCAGGACAGCGAGGCGCTGGTAAGAGACCTGATGCGAGTGATCAAACAGTTGCTGATCACTCAGGTGGAGAATGCCGGGGGCTGCGTATTGCATGCATCAGCCATCGCAATCAATGGCCAGGCTATCTGCTTCGTCGGTCGCAAGGGACAAGGGAAAACGACCAGCGTACTTCAGGCCCTGCAGCTGCCAGGTGCCAAGTACATCACTAATGATCGCCTACCCCTCATCTGGCTCAATGGTGAACCCCATGCACTGGGATGGTTCGAAGAGTTGCGCATCATTCGCGACCTTCATGTGCCAAAGATCAAGACGCGAGTCACCGAATTGATGGATGAGGCCGATATCGAGCAATCACCAAAGCCCTTGCGGCTGATCCTGTTGCCCAACAGTGGCAGTGACTCGGACTCATCACAAGACGCACGAGAGATCCTGTACTCCCAACTGCTGACACCTGCCGATGCTCAGCGCCCCAAATGGCTGGGGTTTGCCGATGAGCCTCCTTTTGACCCCGAACCTTTTCTGGGAGCAATCAAACTGCAGCGATTCGACTGGCAATACCAGCAAAAGGAGTTGTTGAGCACTCAGATTGGAGCGCTGATTGATGCGCTTTGATGCAGTCATCATCATCGGGCCTTGCCGAAGTGGCACCACCTTCGTGTTCAACGCCTTGGCGAGCCCCTCCTATACAGGGCTGTTCCAGCCGATAAAACATGGCATCCGCTCGGCCCTCGCGGCAGAGCCACCCAAGCTTAGCCTGAAAGAATTTGCAGGAGAGCCAGTAGTCATCAAGGAAGCCTTCGGTCCCTACGACCTTGAGGAAGTAACGTTCGACCCGATTGAGAAAGTACTGGATACCCTCAAACCGCGCCGCCCGCTGTTGATCAGTGTCATGAGAAGCCCGGAACAGTGTCTCTCCTCCTGGCAGCGATCATTTTTTGCCAACGGTGAAGGCCCTGTTCCCGAGGTGTTCAACGGGGCCTACATGAATACGGTGCAGCTTCGGGAGAAACATCATGCCTGGCTCGAAAGCGCGGACCTCATTCTGGACGACGCAGCCGGGTTCCCCATCACGCTGACCCGGATTCAAAAGAGTCTGGGCATTGAGGCCATTGGCCCGGCCTATGCGCGCAGCATCAAGGTACGAGACCCCCAGGCCTTTGAAGTGAGCGGGCTGCTGAACAAGGCCATGAGTGGTCGCCACTACAACCGGGCACTGGCGCACATGCATCCCCAGGCCGACCTGGGGGAATCGTTCCATCCGGCGCGAAGCAGTTTTGAACACCTGCTGCGTACGGCAAAGCCCACGATCAGCAGGGCAAACCTATCGTCAGCTTCCAAGATCGATGCTCTTTCGCTCCACGCAAACTGAACAAGGACCATCCCAATGGATTGGAACAAGTGGCATGACAAATATGAACAACAGCCAGCCCTACAGGCGCGACTGAACCTGGTGGCAGAGCGTATTGCCGAGGGGCTGCTCGAGAAATCCGTTGAGGCGGTAGTATCCAGCCTCTGTTGTGGAGATGCCCGCGACCTGGTCCTGGCCCTCGGTCGCACCGGGTGGGAGTCGGCCCAGCTGCAAGGCCAACTGGTCGAACTGGACCCTACACTGGTAGCTTCGGCACGCCAGGCGTTGGCCCCTTTTCATGCCTTGGGACACTTTCAGGTTCAGTGCGCAGATGCCACCCGCTACGAGACCTACCGGGACTTTGCCCTGGCCGATGTGTTCATTCTCAGCGGCGTGCTCGGCAACGTACCAACACACTGCTATGGGGACTTGGCGCAATCGCTGGGCCAACTCTGTCATACCGGTGCCTTGTTGATCTGGACGCGAAGCCTGGATGAACGAAACAATGGTCCTGAAGCCGTTGGCACTGCACGCCAGTCGTTCCACGACGCCGGCTTCGAGGAGATAGAACTGTCCCGAACCGCCGATGGTGGTTTCGCGGTCGCCACCGCTCGCTATACAGCGCCCCCCCGGCCACGTCGGGACCTGGGCACGATGTTCGAGTTTCAAGCCTTCGAGGGTAATGCTGAACGGAAGGCTCAAGCGTGACCTCCTTGAAGTCAAACCAGCCCACATGCACACCGCCCGCTGGCACCATCAAGCCTCGCACACTGTGGTTTACCGGTCTCAGTGGCGCGGGAAAGTCAACCTTGAGCCTGGCGTTGCAACGCCAACTGGCTGAGCGCTTGCCTATCACCGTCCTGGACGGTGATGAGCTGCGCCAGAACCTGTGTGCAGACCTCGGTTTCAGCGAAGCGGATCGAACGGAGAATATTCGACGGATTGCGCAGGTCGCCCGGCTGATGAACAAGTGCGGCCTGACCGTCTTGGTCGCCACCATCTCTCCACAACACAGCATGAGAAGCCTGGCAAGAGACATCATCGGAGCGGAGCACTTCACCGAGGTTTATCTGAGCACGCCTCTGGATATCTGCGAGGCCCGTGACCCCAAAGGTCTTTACCAACGGGCCCGTTCAGGCAGGCTCCAAAGTTTCACGGGCATTGATGCACCTTACGAGCCGCCAGTAGCAGCAGACCTGACGATAGAGACCGAACAAGAGGACATGAAACACTCATTGGCCAGGCTGGCACGACACCTCCTGGCAGGAGAGGCCTGAACGGTGCTTGCGATTGGCTTGCTGCTGTCACAATGCGTGGTCGTGGCCAATCTGCTGATCCTCGGCTCTGTCATTGACGACCTCGCTCAGGACATGCACCTGTCGGCCATGATGCTTGCGAGTGTGCTAAGCACGTTTCCAGCGTCGGCAATAATAGGCAACCTGGCGTTGTTGCAGTTCGCCCGGGCCCTGCATCCTGGCAGGGCTTTCCTGACTGGCCACCTGCTGGTGATGCTCGGCACCCTCTGGCTTGCAAACGCAGAATCGCTCCCCTCCTTGCTGGCGTCGCGCATACTGGTCGGTTTGGCGATGCCGTTGATCGGCTCAAACCTCTACCCACTGATGTGTTCCTTCAGACAGCCCTTTCGGGAGAAAATCGCAGGGTTGGTGGCCAGCACCGGGTCGCTGACCACATTGTCGGTCGTACCACTGTCCTTGATGCTGAGCGAACAGTTCGGATGGCGCACTGCAATATGGGTACAGGGACTGCTCTGCACCCTGGCGCTCTTGCTGGTATTGCTGTCGGTCCGGCGGATAGGCGCCCTCGCACCGTCTCAGCCAGGCCCCGGGGTGAAACCGGACCAGACATTCACAACCATGAACCTATGGCGTATCGGGCAATTTCTCGCCCTGTCGCTGGCATTCCTCTCACTCAGTATCGGTCTGCCAAACATTCTGTCGGGCACTGTCGGGACAGGGATGGCTTCAGCAGTTCTCTTCTCTGGCGGTTTGGCAGCGTTGGGCGGCGGCCTTTGCCTGAGCGCCTTCGAAAAAACACGGCGCCTCTCACCGGGCTTCCTACATATGGCTTGCCTGGCCAGCGTCCTCATTCTGTGCCTGGAAAGCAGCACGTTCAGTCTCCTGACTGTCGGGTGGATGGGATACTGTGCATTCCGGCAGATCCTGTCGACTCAGCTCTTGCTACAGGCCACCGAACAGTGCCCTCCCCCAAGTCGCAGCCAACTCAATGCCGCATTCAACCTGGCGTTCCAACTTGCCTCGGCGGTCGCCGGCAGTGCTGCACCTTTTCTGATGTACTCAAGCAACCCGCTTCGATCCATCGTGTTTTTCGCTGGCAGCGCGCTGGCACTGGCGTTTGTGATGGACAGATATCGCAGCGCCAGATACGACCCGGGCAAGTAACGCTGCATGTGGCCATGCGAACGTCCTGGAATGAAAAACAGATGCGGAAGCAAGCCATGCGGGACACTGACATTTGCAACGACGTGATCTACCTTTGGGTCCTCCCCATACTCCCTCGGAAAACACATGCTGACAGGCTTCAACCACCTCACCCTGGCCACCGGCAACTTGCCCATCAGCACCGCCTTCTATCAGGAGGTGCTCGGTTTCAAGCTGCTGGCACGCTGGGAAACCGGGGCCTACCTGAGCCTGGGCGATCTATGGCTCTGCCTTTCCAGTGACGATGTTCGCGCCCAAGACATGCAGAGGAACTACACCGATCAGCTCGCTCTGGGGGCTCGAAAAACGAACGCCCCCAACCCCCAGAGCAACCCGAGCAGCGCTGCACACCCCGAAGCGCAGAGCACACCCAGCTTGGCAATGCCCAACAGGCTCTGATCGCTGTAGGCCAGACCGGCAATGAAAATCGACATCGTGAAACCGATACCGGCCAGCAGGCCGATCAGCATCACGCCACGCCACTCCACACCGTCCGGCAACTGGCACAGTCGCGTCTTGACCAACAACAGGCAAGACAGCACCACCCCCACCGGCTTGCCCAGGACCAGGGCGAGGAAAACGCCGGCCATGACCGCCTGGGTCGATCCGGAATCCAGCGACAGATGGCCAATCTCGACCCCGGCATTGGCCAGCGCAAACAGCGGCATGATGCCGTAGGCCACCCAGGGGTGCAGGGCAACCTGCACGCGCTTGACCGGCGCCAGCAGCTCACGGTGGGCCTGGCGAATCTGGCTGAGCGGCTGGTGCACCGCATCGTGGTTCGGGCGCTCGCTGACATGGACACTCAGCTCATTAATGGCCTTGCTGAGGATCGCCAGCGGGCGCTCGGTCGCCGGTCGCGAATAGACCGGCGTCATCAGGCCCAGCACAACCCCGGCCAGGGTAGGATGCACGCCCAGGATGGCGAAACCCGCCCACAGAATGACCCCCGGGATCAGGTACAGCCAGGCATTGGCGATCCCCATCCGCTGGAACAGCAGCACGGCCAGGATACCCGCCACCGCCACCACGGCACCCAGCGGATTCAGTGAACTGGTGTAGAACAAGGCGATGATCAGGACCGCCACGATGTCATCGATGATCGCCAGGGCCAGCAGGAACACCCGCACCCCGGAAGGAATCGACTTGCCGAGAAGGGCCAGCACGCCAACGGCAAAGGCGATATCGGTCGCCGTCGGCACGGCCCAACCGGTGATGGACTCATGCCCGGCATTGAAGAACAGGTAGACCAGGGCCGGCACCGCCACCCCGCCCACTGCCGCCATGACCGGCAGTGTCGCCATGCGCAGGTTGGACAGGGAGCCATCCTTCATTTCAGAACGGATTTCCATGCCGACCACCAGAAAGAAGATCGTCATGAGCCCGTCATTGACCAGGTAGTGCAGTGACGCCCCGGCGGAAAAGTCGCCCCACGACAGGCTCAGGCGCGTTTGCCAGAAGGCTTCGTAACCGATGGAGGCCGGCAGATTGGCCCAGAGCAACGCGGCGATGGCGGCGATGACGAGTACGATACCGCTGACGGCTTCGATATGACTGAAGCGCTCGATGGCGGCCAGCGCCTGGTGGGTGAGTTGCTGGGCGCGAGGAATCGTTTGGGAAGCGGGTGTGTTGGGTGCGGGCATGCGTCATCCTCACCAGCGGCCCGACCGGCGTAAGTCTTTAACCTGCGCCTTTCGGTTGAAAGCCACACCCCGCGTATATCCTAGGGTGAAAGCACATTGCCTGCAACCAGCCTGACGGTGACATGGGTTGATTGATCCACACTACTCAACCCCGGCGCCCTACCACCTCAGGACCCGTGGCCCGATCCAGGCCCCCAGCGCCGTGGGGAGCAGCATGCCGGCCAGATACCACACGCACCAGAAGGTCACGTTCATTTCCGGACAGTGCAGACAGTAGGCCAGCGTGGCAGTGGCGCCCGCCAGCAAACCACCGGCAGCCCCTGCGGCGCGCAAGCGGGTGGGATTCATGCTGCGTAGCACCCACACGTTGGCGACCAGGGCCGGCACCGACAGCAGCGCGATGTTCAGCGCGCAGGTTTTCCAGGTGGTGCCGAACAACAGGCCCGGGCGATCAACGCTCGATGCCCCCAACCACTCGACAGCGCCCCCCAGCCACACCAGTGCCACCGGGATGAGCAGTGCTCCGGCGGCCGGCCCGGCCTTCACACCTGGACGGGCGAGACGGTGGACCAACACCAGCGCCACGCCCAGCAGGACGCTGGGCAAGGACACCTTGGCCCAGAACAGTGGCGTGCGTGCGACCTCGGCCAGATCCGGACGAACGCCGTACAGGCTGGCCATCAACAACACCGCACCCAGGGCACCAGCGGCCAGCGCCATCCCCAGGCGTCGTGCCAACGCATGGGGCGGCACCCGGGGATTACCGGTGGCCAGCAGCCCGATCAGCTCGTCAGTGTTCATCGTTACGCTCACCTCGAATCAGTTTCGCCAGGCTCTTCAGCCCGCGGTGAATGTTCACCTTCACCGCGGAAATGGATTGCCCGACCTTCTGCGCCGTTTCGTCGACCGACAGCCCTTCGAGCTTGACGTACTCGATGGGCAGGCGCTGCCGGTCAGGCAACTGGCTCAGCAGGCGCCCCAGGTCCCGGCTTGCCTCGGTGGCCTGGTCATCGGTCTCGGCGAACCACTCGGCCTGGTCATCCAATGGCAACTGCCGGGCCTGCAGGCGCCTTGCCGTGCGCAGGTAATCAGCCAACTTGTAGCGCCCGATGGCCTGCACCCAGGCGGTGACGGGCTGCCCCGGCAGGTAGCTGTCCCGGGCATTGTGCACCGCCAGCAGGACCTCCTGCACCACATCCTCGACCTCTGCCGGGCGGCCGATCAGGCGCCGGCCCAGAAACGCGCGCAAATGGCCCGCCAATGCCGTGAGAAACGCCCGGTAGCTGCCGGCATCACCGGCCAGCCCGGCGAGCAGCAAGGCCTTGAGCTGCTGCTCACGCTCGGCAAGGCGTTCCTGGTTGTTAGTTCGTTGCATACGGGGCCCTGGTTACAACCCGCCGCTGAAAAATGTGCGGGCCGGTGCAAGCGCGAAATCCTACCCAAGCACCCGGCAGCCCCACAAGGACGATGAAAATCCGCCCTGCGAAAAAAATTCGATACCGCTGTAACCGAACGACAGCGAGCGACGAATTAGCTACTGACCACTGCAAACAGTGGCCCATTCAATCTTGAACATCATTGGAGTCTACCTCATGAAAGCTATTGCCCTCAGCGCCGCCGCCCTCGCCCTGGCCGCCCTCGCCGGTACCGCCATGGCCGATACCACCAGCCAAGGCGCCGCAATGAGCAAGAACCCGGCCATGGAAAAATGCTACGGCGTGGCCAAGGCCGGCGAGAACGACTGCAAGGCCGGTGCCGGCACCACCTGCGCAGGCACCGCGAAAAAGGACTACCAGGGCAACGCCTTCAAGGAAGTACCGGCCGGCACTTGCAACGGCATCATGACGCCCAACGGCGCCGGCTCGCTGACCCCGAAAAACGTCTGAGATGAACAGCACCGCCTCACTGGGCGCCGGGCTGGGGCTCAAGCCCCAGCACTTCACCGAGGCACTCGACGCCACAGCCCCCGGGTTGTGGTTCGAGGTGCACCCGGAGAACTACCTGCTGGGTGGCCCCCGCCGCGCCTGGCTCGAACGCATCGGTCAGCGTCATCCGCTGGCCCTGCACGGGGTATCGCTGTCACTGGCTGGCGATGCCCCGCCAGACCCACAACACCTGGCCCGCCTGCGCCACCTGGCCGATGCCGTGGCGCCCGTGCTGGTCTCCGAACACCTGGCCTGGGCCACCTGGCGCGGCCACTATTATCCTGACCTGCTGCCGTGCCCGCGCAGCCATGCGGCACTGGCTCGTATCGCCGACAACGTGGCCCGTACGCAAGACGCCCTGGGTCGGCGCATCGCCGTGGAAAACCCCAGTCACTACCTGCACCTGGAAGGCCATGAACTGGACGAGCCGGACTTCCTGGGAGAGCTGGCCCATCGCAGCGGTTGCGGCTTGCTGCTGGACCTGAACAACGTTTACGTCAGCGCCCATAACCTGGGCCTGCGGGCCCACGACTACCTCAAGGACTTCCCCCTGGACCAGGTGATGGAAGTGCACCTGGCCGGGCATCGCGCCGACGGCGCCAGCCACCTGCTGATCGATAGCCATGACACGCCGGTCAGCGAATCGGTCTGGGCACTCTACCAGGCCCTGCTGGCACGCACCGGCCCCCTGCCCACCCTGATCGAACGCGATGACGCACTGCCGGACTTCGGCACCTTGATGACCGAGCGTGCGCACGCGCAGGCGCTGCTGGAGAACGCGCCATGAATGACCTGGCCCGCTTTCAGGACGACTTCATCGCAGCCCTCTACCAACGCCCGGCTCCGGCACTGGCGGCACTCACCGCACAACCTGGCTTTGCGGTGTACCGCAACACCGTACGCACCGCGTGCATCGACGCGCTGTGCGACAACTTCCCCAGCGTACTCACCCTGGTGGGTGAGTCCTGGATGCGTGGCGCGGCCGATACCTACACCCAGACCCAGCCACCGACCGATGCCCGGCTGGCGCTCTATGGTCATGGTTTCCCCGACTTCCTGGCCGAGCACCCGGGCGTCCAGGCCCTGCCCTATCTGCCAGGCGTGGCGCAGCTGGACCGCCTGTGGCTGGAAGCCTTTTGCTCGACCGTGGAACCCGCTCTGGCACCGGCGGCGCTGGCTTGTATCGCACCGGAGGCGCTCGGCGCACAGGTGCTGCGACCACGGGCCAGCGTGCGCTGGCAGTGGTGCGCCGAGCACCCGGTCCATGCCTTGTGGTGTTGCAGTCGTTTCGAGGGCATCGCCCGGCAACCGGACGCTTGGCGCGGCGAGGGCACCTTGCTGGTGGGCGAGCTGGAAGGGGTCACCCATGCCCCCCTGAGTGTCGGCGCAGTGGCTTTTCTCGATGCCTGCGCCAACGGGCTGTCACTGGATGCCGCCAGCGCCCTGGCCCAGCAGCGCGAGCCGGACCTCGATTTCACCACGCTGTTCGGCACGTTGATGGCCGCACAGGTATTCACGCCCCTCCCCTGCGAATGAAGGTACTCTCCATGAACGCTTCCATGCTGACTCGCCTGCTGAGTGACAATCTGCTGTTACTGCTGGCCCGCTTGGGCATCGCTTCGGTGTTCTGGCTCTCCGGACGCACCAAGGTCGAGGGCCTGCTGACGATCAAGGCCAGCACCTATTCGCTGTTTCGCGATGAATATGCCCTGCCCCTGATTCCTCCAGAGTGGGCGGCCCACCTGGCGGCCTATGCCGAACACCTGTTCCCGCTGTTGCTGGTCATGGGTCTGGCCACCCGCTTTTCGGCCCTGGCCCTGCTGGGCATGACCCTGGTCATCGAAGTGTTCGTCTACCCCGATGCCTGGCCGACTCACCTGACCTGGGCGGCCCTGCTGTTGCTGCTGGCCGGCCGCGGTGCCGGCCGTTGGTCGCTGGACAATGCAATACGCCGGGCGGCCGGACAATCGTCTTTCCCGCTCGGGTCGTAGAAGGTTGGGGGATGCCAGAGGTGACCCAGGTCGTTACTCGACATCCTGCACGGCACGCAGGTGCAGGTAGACCGTGTTGCGCGAGACGCCCAGATCCTGGGCCACCCGAATGACGGCGCCCTTGAGCTTGAAGATGCCCTGTTCGTAAAGCAGGTTGATGACCGCCTTGTTGTAGCCGCTGGAGGAGACCGCCAGGGTTTCGGCAACCTTCTTGCGTGCGGCAACCAGTGCAACGACCACCGTCTCATTCACGTCAGTGCCAAAGTTCTCCGACAGCACTTCGGGGGCGCTGGCAGGCGCCTGGCTGAAACCGGCCAGGAGCTCGTGCAGGGGCGTGTTCAGGTGGAAGTTGATGCACAACAGCCCGATCGGCGTGCCCTGCTCCCCACGGATGACCAGGGTGGTGGACTTGAGCGGTTCGCCGTTGCGATTCGTGCAGAAGTAGTTCATCGCCGAACGGTCCGGCGAATCGTTGATCTGGGCGAGCATGCGCAGCGCCAGGTCAGTGATCGGCGCACCGGCCTGGCGTCCGGTCAGGTGCCCGTTGATGATCTTGATCACCGAGGCATCCAGGTTGTCCAGGCTGTGCAGGACGAACTCGAAACCCGCGCCCAGATAGGCGGCCAGGCCGTCCAGCAGCGTCGCATGCGACTGCAGGATGGCCTGGTCGACTGGCGAAAGCTTCACCATGGTCCGTGGCATCAGGCCGAAGCGGCGATCGCCTCGATCTCGACCAGCACGCCTTTTGGCAGGGCCTTGACCGCTACGCAGGAACGAGCTGGCTTGGACACGAAGAACTTCTCGTAGACCGCGTTGAAGGCGGCGAAGTCAGCCATGTCGTGCAGGAAGCAAGTGGTCTTGATCACCTGTTCGAAACCGACCCCACCTTCCTTCAGTACCGCTTCCAGGTTCTGGATGGCCTGCAGGGTCTGCTCCTGAATGCCGCCTTCCACCACTTCGCCAGTGGCAGGCACCAGCGGGATCTGGCCGGAAGTGAAAATCAGATTGCCGAAGGCCTTGGCCTGGGAGTACGGACCGATCGCAGCTGGGGCATTGGCGCTGGTGATGGTTTTCATGAGGGAGCTCCGATAGCAATGGGGGTTGCCCACAAGGGGGAAGCCGCGATGCTAAAATGAACATTTGTTCATTCGCAATACTTTTTTTCACCCCCACCCAACAGTCCCGGCAAAATCTCGGCCGCCCTGCCGACCAGACTGAATTCGTTGTCTCCCTCGACCGACTCCGGCTGCAGGTTGACGTGCACAACGGTGGCGCCCCGTGCCCTGGCCATCCTGGGGATTTGCGCCGCGGGCTGTACCAACCCCGAAGTGCCGATTGAAAGCAGCAGGTCGCAGTCTTCGGCAGCGGCCATTGCCTCGCGCCAGGCCTGTGCCGGCAGCGACTCGCCAAACCAGACCACGCCGGGGCGGATCTTGCCGTTGCACCTGTGACAGCGCGGCGGCTCGAGGCTGCGGCCCTCCTCGGGCTCATTCAGCGGGTCCAGGCTCCCGGCATAGGGCCGTGTACAGGCAAAGCAACGCGGTGCATGGAGGCTGCCATGCAAGTGGATCACGTCCCGGGAACCGGCGCGCTCATGCAAGTCGTCGACATTCTGGGTAATGACCGTCAGTTTCGGCACTCGCCTGGCCAGTTCCGCGATCGCCAGATGAGCCGCATTGGGACTGGCGGCCAGCACCTTCGAGCGCCGCCACTCGTACCAGCCCCAGACCAGAGCCGGATCTTTGCGAAAAGCCTCGGGCGTAGCCAGGGCAGCCGGATCGAAGCGGCTCCACAGACCGGTCAGGGCGTCGCGAAAGGTCGGGATGCCACTCTCCGCCGACACACCGGCGCCGGTGAACACGACCACGTGGCGTGCCTCCAGCAGCGTCTGTAGCTGAAACTCGATCATCGTTCGTCCCCACTCTTCGCCAAGGCATAAAGCATTCGGCCATTGTACCGATCCCCTGGCACAATGCCCGGCATGACTTTCCTGCCCGATCTCAAACTGATGAAACCGCAGCAGCCCCAGACGCTGTTCGAGAGGCCATAGCCATGCCCCTGGTCACAGACGACTGGCAAGCCGGCACGTTGATCGAAGCCTCATGGGTTCGTGCCGAGACGGCAAGCTTTCCCCGGCATACGCACGATGAATATGTCCTGGGCACAAACCTGTCGGGCACCGAACACATCTGGCTCGACGGCAGGACACTGACGGCCGGTCCCGGTGAAATCACCCTGTACAACCCGCTGGCCATGCAGGCTTCGGAGTTCTGCCCCAGTGGCGTCGAGTATGTCAGCCTGCATCTGGATCCCGCGGGCGTCTCCCGCGTCATCAGTGACAACAACCTGGCCAACGGTGCCTTCGAGCAAGGAGTGTTCAGTCACCCGGGACTGCACCAGGCCCTGCTCGACTTCGCCCGCACGCCCCTGGCTCACCGTGGCCCTCGCGAGGAAGCCTTCCTGCACCTGCTGTGCCAGTGGCTGGAACCGCGCGATACGGCAGTGGGCGAACAACACGCCGCCGTCTCATTGGCGGTCGAGTACCTGCGTGACTGCCTCACCCGGAAGGCTGATCTGGATGAGCTGGCCACGACAGTGGGTTTGAGCAAGTACCATCTGGTCCGCTGCTTCAAGAAACAGATCGGGCTGGCCCCCCTGCAGTATCAGATGCAACTGCGCCTGATCGAATCGCGCCGGCGCCTGCGCGAACAGGCCAGCGTCCTGGACGTGGCGATCGAACTGGGTTTCTACGACCAGAGCCACTTCATCAATGCCTTTCGCAAGGTGATGGGCGTCTCTGCGCAGGCGTACGCGGACGCCTTCAAGGGCCGCCCGCGCACGCCAGGAAAAGACCGGGGCTGAACAGGTCAGGCAACAGGCTGTCCCAGGATGAATTCCTGGTAGCCCGTTCCGATCACGTAGACGGCGAACCCGGCGAAGATAACAGCCGAGGCAATGTAGCTGTACTTGAGCATCCGATCGCCCAGCAGCTTGCCGCCATGGCTGGCGGCGGTGCATACCCCCACGCACCAGCACACACCGGCCACGAAGAAGCCGGCCAGAAACAGCGACGCATTGCCCAGCCCGCCAGCGCCCGAACGAGAGATGAGCGTACCGCCCACCGCCGCGAACCAGAGGATCGCACTGGGTGAGGACACGGCCATGAAGATCCCCCGCAGAAACTCCTTGCCCCCCGAGCGCTTGCTGGCCTGCTCCGAGCCCTGGATGGAGGCATGGTTTTGCCAGGCATTGATGATCATGCGAATCGCGAAGTAGATCAGCAGTGCCGAGCCACCGATCCACAGGGTCCACTTCACCCAGGTGAACTGCAGCAGAACGGTCATGCCCACCAGGGCCAGGATCGCGTAGATCAGGTCGCCAAAGCAGGTGCCCAGCCCAAGCCAGAAACCCTGCAGAAAGCCGCGCTGCATCGCCAGGGTGATCATGGCGATGTTGGCCAGGCCGATATCGAGACAAAGCGAGAGGCTGAGAAAAAAACCACTGGTGAACTGCATGGAAAATCCTTGGGGACGGCAACATGCAGTGGATTGAGCCATAACGGTGTGGCCGGGATATTGGAAAAAATTGCTGTCGCCAGGTACCTGAAAGGCTTTCCTGTCGCTACAACCCGGCTTTGCAAGAAAAGAGATGATGCCCCTGCGTCTTCAACGAAGACGCTGAGCCAGAGGAGTCCGTGCTGGGCAAGACTCCTGCCACGTCACTGCGTACCATTCAGTGAGAGTTCGTCAGCTCAAGTACCGCCGCACTGCTGTACGAACTGTCTGCCTGGTCATCTTGGGAATAGACTCCCACTTTGAAATACAAAGGAATATCACGCCAAGATGGCAAATCGTAATGTAGGGTCTTTTTTGAGCTGGCAGTCCCACTTTCCACTTCAACAGTGAGGTCGGCATTCAGAACGGTGATGCGGCATGTGATCGTGTCACCCAAAGATAGGCCTTTCAACATGACCGTGCGCGATTCCTCATCACCATAATGCTCCTTGAAGCCGACCTCGATGGTTCCTTGCCGCCATCGAAGCTTTAGCGCTTCAGACCCTCCAGTTTCTTCACCATGAATTTGCGCAAAAATCAGACCGCCCCTGGCAGGCTCATTCACTACGCGCAATTTCACTGTCTGAACGTGGGGCTTAGACGGGTTCATTGTCATAAACCAACTTGAAATTTGGCGCAGCTCAACTCGGGGATACTTCGAGTGCGCGGTATGCCCGGCACCCGATGGCACGCGGAAGATCATCTCCCCGGTGACTGGATCAGTGAAGAAAAAAGGATCCTGGTACGAATCGATCGATTGCACTTGAAGAACCTGCAACTTTCTATCAAAAGTCTGCAAACGATAGGAGGACAAGTCAAAATTCTTCCCAGGTGCGGCGCCTGGATCAAGTGCATGCGCCAATAATATGGAGCTCCAAAAAAAGCACCCAGAAACACCAAGCGCCCATTTCTTTCTGGTCATTTAATGCACCTGTTATCAACCTGAGTAACGAGTGAATGACTATAAAGTCATTCACTAAAAGCTTGCCGCCGCATCCAGGGCACTTGATTCATTCCACACGATCGCGGACAGACTGAAACGCTCTCGGCGACTTCATTTCTTAACGTAATACTCTTTTATGCGCAGCATTTTAGAGAACTCAGGCCTGCCTGATCACATTCTATTTGAAGCGAATGGAGAGACGAAGTTGATTTTCATGAAATCTATCATCCAGACAGAGAAGACTGCCCTGTCCCTGATTCTGCGTCAGGTTGGCAGGGCTGATCTTCGCGCCCCCGTGTCCAGAGCGATTGGAAAGAAGGTCCTTCAGAGCAGGATCTCGATATCTCCAGTCGGGAATGCCACGCAAGAGTAGATCCAGCCGAAGTCCCGATCGGACTTGCGCAGGTGAGCCTCCTGCGGGTTGAACACCGTGCCGCGCAGCAGCTTGACCCGGCACAGGCTGCACTCGCCGGAGCGACAGGCGTTTTCAGTGCCATAGCCATTGCGCTCCAGGGCGTTGAGCAGCGGCTCGCCGACACGACTGCGGAACTGGCCACGCCCATTGACCGTGACGGTCACCTCGTCATCCAGAGAAACGCCTTCAGGCCATCCCGCCTGCTCGTTCGGTGCCTTCGGTGCGCCGTTGGCCTCGACGCGGATACGCCGGCGCCTGACGCCCAGCGCCGTCAGCAACTCGATGCAACTGTCGTTGAACGGCGTAGGGCCACACACGTAGAACATCTTGTCGCCGATCTCACCGAGCAGGTCGCCCAGCATGGCCTGCGTCAGGCGGCCGACATGACCCCGATGACCGGCAGGAGGCCGGGAGATCACCTCGCTCAGGGTGAAGTTCGGGTGACGATCGGCCAGGCCACGCAGTTCGTCGTCGAAGATCACGTCATCGAGGAAGCTGTTCACGTAGACCAGGTGGAAGCGGTAAGGCAGGCCACGCTCGAGGATGTCCAGCAGGATGCTGCGTGCCGGCGCGGCACCCGAGCCGCCGGCCAGGAACACCAGGTCATCGCCATGAAACAGCGGATTGTGGTGAAAGCTGCCCATGGGGCCGGAACTGAGCAGGCGCTGCCCCACCACGGCCCTGTCGAGCAGATAGTTGGAAATGAAACCATTCGCCGCCCGCTTCACCGTCAGGTCGTAATGGGAACGTTGTGCCGGCGAAGACGACAGGGCATAGGGTCGGGCGGTCGCCACCCCGTCGATGTCGACGAACAGGTTGATGTACTGTCCGGCCTGGAACGGTGGCAGCACGCCGCCGTCCGCGGCAACCAGACGCAAGGTGCGGGTACTGGCGGTCTCGTCGATGATCTCGGCGACTTGAAGTGCCAGTCGCTTGGGGTGCAGCTGCACCACGGTGCTGGCAACCTCTCCCCTGATTTCACGGAAATCGCTGCCGGTCTGGGCCAACGCTTGCTTGGCCTGCCAGGCCTCGCGAAAGCCGGCGACGGCATTGAGCAGATTCTGCTCAGACATGCTCCACCTCCTTGATCTGCAACTGTTTGAGCACCGCCCTGGCGGTAGATTCGCCCGCCAGGTAGGTGGGCTGGAAACCGCCCATGGTGGTCCATGAACCGGCGATATAGAGGCCCGGCACGCCCTCCAGACGCTCGCGCAGCAAGGCCGAGTCCTGCGCGCTCTGCTGGAACCCATAGATGGCGCCACCCGGTGTGTTGAGGTAGCGCATCATGGTCAGCGGGGTGGCGACCTCCACCTCCTCGATATACTGGCGCACCTTCGGGTAGACCTTCTCGATCACCCCGATAAGTTTTTCGGCGAACGCATACTTGGTCTGCGCGTATTGCTCCGGCGACACAGCCTTCCAGGGTTCGGCATATTGCAGGCAGACTAGCACCACCTGGCTCTTGCCGGCAGGCGCGGCCTCGGGGTCTTCAAGGTTGTAGCAGGTCAGCATGCCGCCCAGCGGCGGTTCCAGGCTGCCCATGCGCTGGAAGATCTGCTCTTCGTCCAGGGTCTCGTAGATGAAGCTGGAGGCCTGGGTTACGCCCAGCTCCTGCGGGGTGCAATCAAGCCCCAGGTAGATGACGAAGGCCGAGGTGCCCATGCGCCGGGATTTGAAATCCTGCTGGACCTGAAGCGGTGGCTGCTCTAGATCCAGCAGTTCGTTGAAGGTGGTCAGCGGGCTGGCATTGGACACTACCGCCTCACAGGAAACGCTTTCGCCGCCCTCCAGACGCACACCGCTGATGCGGCCATCGCGGGTATGAATCCGCTCCACGCCGCAGTTGAAACGGACCTCGCCGCCCGCTTCGAGGAACGACTCCACCAGCGCACTGGACATGGCCTGGGAACCGCCCTTGATATGCCAGGGCTTGAACGCCGCGTAAGCGTAGAGCATCGTGGCCAGGTCCGGAAACGGCAGCATGCTGGGCGGCACGCCGAGGTAGAGCCAGTAGGTGGCGACCACCCGCTTCAAGCGGGGATCGCTGAAAAAGTCGTCCACCACCTCCTTCGCTGAACGAAAGCCGTACTTCACGAAGTTCGGACACATCGACCCGAGCATCGCCTCACTGTTGGCGCGACGGGCCTGCGGCAGGGTCATGAAGCTTTCCAGGGTGATTTTCTCGCACAGCGTCAGGAAATCCGCGATCGCCTGGGACTCTGCCGGAAACAGCCCCTGCAGAGTATTGCGCAACCCCGACCAACTGGCCGGCAGCGTCACATCGATTTCACCCGGCACCACCAACCGGTACAGCGCCTGCTCCTGGACGAACTCGACCTTGTCCATCACGCCCAGCTTCTCGAATAGCTTGCGCATGATGAAGGGCTTGTCCGCAGTCCCCAGTCCGCTGAGCTGGTGCAGTGCCACCTCGAACTCGAAGTTGCCGCGCACGAAAGACGTAGCGCAACCGCCCGGGATGTTGTGCCGTTCCACCAGCAGGGTTCGACTGCCGCCACGCTGCAAGGCGGTCGCGGCGGTCAATCCGGCGTTGCCAGCGCCGATCACGACGGCGTCATAGTGCTTCATGCTCTTCCCCTTAACTTATCAGCGCTAAGATCACGATAAAAAAACACACCGGGCGGGTATGCCTCCGTTCGCATGGACAAGCGACGTCGGCGTTGTTGTGGCGCACAGGCTACGAAGAACATCTTAGCACTGTCAAGATACTTCACCATGCTAAGATCCAGGCCGTTCCGTGCCTTCGAATTCCCTGTTGTCGAGACCGTCCGCGCATGACCAAGACTTCCGCTCGCTCACGCGATACCTACCATGTGGGCAACCTGGCTCCGCAACTGCTCGACGCCGCCCGGCAGATGCTCGAGGAAGTGGGGCCAACCAAACTCTCGTTGCGGGCCGTATCGGAACGGGTTGGGGTCAGTTCCACAGCGGCGTACCACCACTACGCGAACCGTGCGGAACTCATCGGCCACCTGGCCGCCCAGGGTTTTCGCGAGCTGGGCAAGGTGCTGGTGATCAGGGATGCCGGCAGCGAAGGCGTGCAGAAACTGCGTAACGCGAGCCTGGCCTACTTCAGCTTCGCCCGCAGCAATCCGGCCCTCTACCAGCTGATGTTTGGCCCGGAGTTCGCCCACGGCGACATGATTACGGCGCTCAAGGTTGCGCGCGAGCAAGCCTTCGGTGAGCTCAAGCGCATCATCGCCGAGATTCTGGGGTTGGATGTGCAACACGCGGAGGTGCGTCGTGCCGCTCTCGCCGGCTGGTCCTATACCCACGGCCTGGCGTCGCTGGTGATCCACAACGTCCTGCACTTCCCGGTCGGGACCTCCGACGAGCGCTTCGTCGACAGCACCCTGCAGGGCTTTGCGCACCTATTCAAGATCGAGAACCGGAACTGACACTCAATCCGCAGGCACCGCCACCCTGAACGGCGGCGTCGCGCCTCAGACCACCTGCTGTATCGGCACGAACCGGCTGCAGTTTCGGCCGTCGTGCTTGGCCTGGTACAGGGCCCGGTCGGCATCGGCGAGCAAGGCGGCAGCAATGGATGGCGCCTCGCTGGCATCCGTCCCCAAGTGCGGTAGTTCCCCTGCCTCCAGGCTTGCCACACCCACGGACACCGTGACCCGGCCACAGTCACTGGTCTCGTGAACCTGATCCAGATTGTAGATGCACTGGACGATCTCCTCGGCCAGTTGACGAGCGCCCTCCGCCCCCGTTTCCGGCAGCAGCACGGCAAACTCCTCTCCCCCATATCGGGCCACCAGATCGGTCGCCCTGCGCACACAGCCCTTCAGCGCATGGGCGACACTGATCAGGCATTCATCCCCTTGCAAATGGCCATAGCGATCGTTGTAGCGCTTGAAGTAGTCGATATCGAGCAACATCACTGAAAACGCACTTTGATTACGCCGGGCACGCAACCACTCCCGCTCGATGCGCTGGTCCAGCAGCCGGCGGTTGGCCAAACCGGTCAGGCCATCGGTCTGGGCCAGCAGGCTGAGCTGGTCCATGGCCATCTTCAGGTTCAGGTGCGTCTTGACCCGGGCCGTGACGATCGCCGGCTTGACCGGCTTGCCAATGAAATCCACGGCCCCCAGTGCCAGGCCGGCCTCTTCCACCTGAGTTTCGGTGTGGCTGGTGATGAAGATGATGGGCACATCCTTGAGCAGCGGATCGGCCTTGAGCGTTTCGCACACCTGAAATCCACTCATGCCGGGCATTTCGGCATCGAGCAGGATCAGGTCCGGACGCATTTCCTGGACGATCTTCAGCGCCTGCTCGCCTCCGGTCGCGAAACGGATCTGGCCCAGGCCCTGGAGAATCCGGCTCAGCACGCGGATGGCGGAAATATCATCATCAACGATCAATAGGCTAGGTGAGGCTTGCATCGTGAGGGGCTCTCCAGTCACAAATCCGCGCGTTCGAGCATGTGCAGCGCTCGCTCGAACTCCAATTCCTCAATGGCCTGCCAAAGCTGTTCCACCAGCACCTGCCCGGCAGCGGCGCGCAATGCCGGCGCGGCCGCGGCGAACTGATCCAGCGCGGCCAGGTCGTGGCTTTCGAGCAAGGCATGCAAGCTCGCCAGGGCCTGCTGGGCCGCTTCCTGGTCCGTCTCGGTACTCGGCACCGCCAGCACGGGCTCCTGGACGTTGGCCGCCTGCTTGAACAGCAGTGAAAACGCCGCACTCAGGGCACTGAGCACCGGCTCGGCCCCGTGCCCATCGCGCAGCAGCGACTCGGCCTGCCCAGCCAACTGCCCCACCACGGTGGCGCCCAGCAGGCCCGCCACGCCGCGTAACTTGTGCAGGTCGGCAATCAACGGGCCGGGCTCCCCGGTACGCTGCAAGACCGCCTCGCTGTCGGCAAACCCGGCGAACTCATTGAAAAAGCGGCGGACCGAAGAACGGTACAACTGCACGTCATGACCGAACCGGCTGGCCGCCTCCCGGATATCGATCCCCTCGATCACGGGCCATTCCCCGTCGGGCTCATCCTGTGAGCTCGCGATGGTGCTGACCGCCACCGAGGTGCCACGCACCCGCTCGACGGCCCGCCGTATGGCACGAATCAACGCACTCGGTTCCAGCGGCTTGGTCAGGAAGTCATCCATGCCCGCCATCTCGGCCTGGCGTCGCTCCTCGGCCAGCGCTCCAGCGGTCAGCGCCAGCACCGGCAAGGTCTTCAAGCCCAACTCGTTGCGCAGCCGCCGCGTCGCTTCGTAGCCGTCCATCTCCGGCATTTGCACATCCATCAGCACCGCATCGAAGAAATCCGGGGCCTGGCGCAAGCGCTCCAGGGCCTGCAAGCCATTGATACAGGTCTGCACCTGGGCGCCCTGCTGTTCCAGCAGCAGGGTCGCCACTTCCAGGTTGATCTCGCTGTCGTCGACCAACAGCAGTTGCAGGCCACTCAGCCAGTGGGTCATGCCGGTATCCAGTCGCGTGGACTGCAGGACTCGTTCAGTGCTGCCCTGATACCGGGCAATACAGGCGTTGACCGCATTGAACAGCGCGGAGCTGTCCAGCGGCCTGGACAGCACCCGGTCGACTTGGTCATCGAGCGCCGCCTCGGCAGCGGACGGGGTCACCAGAATGACGGGCAGTTGCGTGCTTTCGCGCAAGCGCCGCAGGTCCTGCTCGACCGGGTCACGCCAATCGACCAGCAGCACATCCGGCAAGGGCCCCTGGGCCTGATGGCGCTCCTGAAGCAGCAGACGCAATGCCTGCTCGTCAGCCACACACGACACCCGCCAACCCAGGCCACGGCAGACCCGCTGCAGAGCCTGCGCCGAGGCCGCGTCGTCACTGAGCATCAGCACCTCCAGGCTGCCACCGGTGGTGGACGCCTCCAGCTCGCTCGAACAGACCTGGAAAGGCAACGAAACCTGGAACTCGCTGCCGCAGCCCAGCTCACTGCGCACCCGCACATGCCCGCCCATCTGCTCGGCCAGCCCACGCACGACGGACAGGCCCAGCCCGGTCCCGCCAAAGCGGCGAGTGGTGGAGGCATCCGCCTGGGTAAACGGCGTGAACAACTGGCCCAAGGCATCGGCCGCGATGCCACACCCGGTGTCCTGCACGTTGAAATGCAGCCAGCAGTGATCGGTGGCATCCGGCTCATGGCTGACGATCACCTCGACCCGCCCTTGCGTGGTGAACTTCAGGGCGTTGCCCACCAGGTTCATCAGGATCTGGTTGATCCGCAAGGCATCGCCAATCAGCAATCCGGGCAACTGGGTCGCCGCTTTGACGGCAAAACTCAACCCCTTCTGCTCGGCTTGCGCCGTGAACAGCTCACCCAGCTCGTCAAGCAGTTGCCGGGGGCTGAACGGATTGTGCTCCAGGCGCATCTCGCCCGCCTCGATCTTGGCGATGTCCAGGATGTCGTTGATGATGCCCAGCAAGGACCGGCCGGCAATCTGCAACTTGGTCAGCAACTGGCGCTGCTGCTCGTTCAAGGGGCTGTTCTGCAAGAGATGGGCGATGCCAATCACGGCGTTCATGGGCGTACGGATCTCATGGCTCATGTTTGCCAGGAACAGGCTCTTGGCCGCATTCGCCGCCTCCGCGCTGGCCTTGGCCGCCTGCAGTTCCGCGCTGTGGCGCAAGCGCTCGGTGATGTCCTGGGCGATGCCCAGATGACCGGTCAGTTCACCATCGGCGGTACGAATCGGGGTAATGACCATCGACACCTGCACCTGCGAGCGATCCTTGCGCACATAGGTCCACTGCCGGGTTTCGGAGCCTTGCAGGGCGGCCTTGTAGCAAAAGACATCGATGCCTGCGATGGGGATGCCGTATTCCTGGCTCAGTTCGGCCGAACGCGCCGCAACCTCTTCAGGCAGGTGGAAGTCCGTCGGTGTCTTGCGCTTGACCATCTCGGCATGGCGATAGCCCAACAGCAGTTCGGCGCCGCGGTTGAACACGACGATCTGCCCCTGTGTATCGGTGGCGATGATCGAAACCTCCGAGGACGCATCCAGCACCGCCTGCATCAACCCGGCGAGCCTGGACAGCTCGGCCGTGCGCTCGCTGACCTGCTTCTCGAGCTGGGCATTGAACTCCATCAGGTAGCGTTCGACCCGCTTGCGATCGGTGATGTCGTGCATCATCTTCGCCGCGCCCAGGATGGTGCCATCGGCCTCACGGATCAGGCTGCAGGTGATGGTCACATCGATCAGCCGGCCGTCCTTGTGCAGGCGCTGGGTTTCCAGGGTCGAGCCGCGATCACCGCGGGCGACCTGCTCCAGCAGCTGCTCGTCCTCGTGCACGCGTTCCACCGGTACCAACAGCGGCGCCAGGGGCTGCCCGAGCACTTCGTATTCGGTATAACCGAACATCTGCTCGGCGGCGCGGTTCCAGGTGATGATCCGGCCATCCAGCGCCTCACCGATGATCGCATCGCTGGAGTTCTCGACGATGGTCGCCAGTCGGGCCTGGCCGGCCAGGAATTGCTGCTTGCGCTGGCGCGAGATCAGCAACGTGCCGACCAGTCCCGTCAACAGGAAGCTGGCCGCTGCGCCGATGGCAAAGACCCGGCTTGCCGGTACCGGGTCCAGCGCGTCGACGAACGCCTGGTGGGCGCCTACCTCCATCCGCCAGTGCCGCCCATAGATCTCACGCTCGAAGGTATAGGTTTGCAGGACCTGGGGGTCCCGGCCATTCTCCGGGGTCTGATAGATCAGTTGCTGCGTATCACCAACATCGTAGAGTTTCAGATGCACCCGGTGACTCGGCGGGTCGAGGCTGGCCATGACCTCGCGCATGGTCAGGGGCGAATAGGTCCAGCCAATCAGGTTCTGCTCCCGCAGCGCCGCATCGACCGGGGTTTCCGGGGTGTTGTAGACCGGCAACAGGAATAGAAACGCGCGCTGGCTCTCCTGGGCATCCTGCTGCAGGGTGATGGGGGCGGTCAGCGTGGAAGCCCCCGTACGCATCGCCTGGACAGCCGCCTCGCGACGGCGGGTCTCCGAGGCGATGTCCAGCCCAAGGGCCTGGGAGTTGCCGGCCGGCGGATCGATGAACTGGATGATGAAGCGGTCTCCCGGATGGGAACCCAGGCGGGTGAACTTGAAGTCAGGTTGACCGTCCGCCCTGACGTTGCGCATGAAGGCATCTTCGCCATCAGGCGACACCCGGCGAATGAAACCGAAACCACGCGCCCCCGGGTATTCCTTCTCGATGTCGCGCCCCTGGCCAAAACGGGCCATCTGGCGATTGCTGACATAATCCAGGTTCAGCATCTGGATCGCCCCACGCATGCCGCGAAGGCGGTACTCGTAGAGTTTCAGGCGTGTCTGCAGGGTATCGCCGATCGCTTCCCCGGCGTCCTTGAGGGCCGAGCCGACATGACTCTCGATGGTCTTGGCCTGCTGGTAGCTGACGACGTAGCTGGCTGCCAGGCCTGCCAGCAGCATCAGGGCCATCCAGCCCACCGACCACTTGAAAGAGTTTGCCTTCATCGACCCGCGCTCACTGCAGAAAGGATGACATGGGAGAGTCAGGGGCCTGCACGACGACGGCATTTCGACCTGACTCCTTGGCCTGGTACAGCAGCCGATCCACGGCTTCAAACACAGTAGCAGTGGATTCGCCATTCGGCTGCCAGCGTGCAACACCGGCCGAAATCGTGATGCGCCCCACGGTCTCGATATCCGTGATTTCCACCGTGTGCCGCAGTCGCTCTGCCACCTCGGCAGCCTCCGCCAGCGAGGCCGCCGGCAACAGGAGCATGAACTCTTCCCCGCCCACCCGGCATGCCAGGTCGCTCTTGCGCGCGCAGCGCCTCATCAGGCCGGCCAACACGCGCAAGGCCTCGTCGCCCGCACTGTGGCCCCAGGTGTCATTGACCCGTTTGAAGTGGTCGATATCGACGGAGATGACGGCAAACGCAACACCTGCGCGCTGCCAGCCGGCAATGGCGTCCACCATCGCCCTGCGGTTGGACAGCCCCGTCAGCGCATCACTCTGGGCCTGCTGGTTCAGGTGACTGATTTTCTCCTGGAGCAGCGAGGCACTCTGCAGGAGCGCACGACGGATGCGCCATTCCTCAATGAACCGAACGGGAATGGCCCTGATTTGCTCATAGCTCTCACGGCTATCGAGTTGCTGGGCAAAGGTCGCAAGCCGCGCCAGCGGGCTGGACAGGTAGGTGCCCGCCCCCATGATCAGGATCCCAGCCAGTATGCCCAGGGGGATCAGGCCCAGGCAGACCTTCCACATCAGGGCCTGCAGCTCTCCATTCGTCGTGCTCAGCGGTTGCTGCGAGATGACGGCCCATCCCGCGGCCGGCACGCTGGCGAAACCTGCCAGCATCTCCTCGGTCTGCAGGCTGCCTTGCGTCGAGCGCAGTGCTGTACGGGTCACGGCATCATCCGCAATCGTCCCGACATGCGTCGGGTCCGGGTGAAAAAGGATCCTGCCGGTACGGTCCACGATGTACACAAAGGCTCCATCGTGACGCACATGCTGGTCAATCAGCTCATGAAGCGCATTGCCCTCATCCAGCCTGACACTGCCGCCGACCAGCCCCAGGTAGCTGCCATCGGCCGCCGTGACCGGGCAAGAGAGGAAGACGACCAGGTTCCCGGCAATCGACCTGAATGCGTTGCTGATCATGACGCTGCGCCGCAAGATCGGCTCCATGTCACGCAGGGGCTTGCCATCGAGTCTCAGGCTTGCCGGCACGGACACCAAGACATTGCCTTTTGCATCGGCCACCAGTACCGAGTTGAAACTCTTGTCCTGCCCCAGCAGGCGGCTGATTTCCTCCTTCACCAGGCCTTGTTCCGCGAACCTGCCGGCAATCCTGTCCGCGCTGTAGTCCAGCCTGGACAAATCGGCGCTGAGCAGTTGATCCACGCTCACGGATATCCGGTAGGCATAGGAGGTGTTGTCCTCAAGGACATCACTGATGACCGCATCACGCTGAACCGTGTAGATAACCCACAGGCTGTTCACCAGCGTCACGCAGGCCGAGAGCAGGGCAAACAAAAGAATAAGTGTTCTTAGCTTGAGCCTTGGCTGTTTGCGCGTTGACATCAAATCATTCCACTACATCAGCCAGTGTGGCCTGCACATGAATGAAGGTGTTCACTTAGGCCGTCCCCTGCAATGCCACTTCCGGGGCGTCCTGAAACAGGTTCTCTATTTCATTGAAGAGGGTCTGGATGGCCTCGACCAGCGAGGGGTCGAAATGTCGTCCGGACTGCTCGGCCAGGTAGGACTGGGCTCTGTCAACGGACCAACTGGCCTTGTAGGGACGCGGCATGCGTAGCGCATCGTAGACATCGCATAACGCAACGATGCGCGCCGACAGAGGAATCTCCTCGCCCGCCAGCCCACGCGGATAGCCACTTCCGTCCCATTTTTCATGATGGCAGTAGGCAATTTCCGCCGCCATGCGGGTCAGGTCACTTCCCTGCTCCTCGTGGAGGATCTGATGACCGATGGCGGCGTGCTGCATCATGGTCCTGCGCTCGTCATCCGTGAGCGGTCCTTCCTTCAGGAGTATGGCGTCCGATATGCCTATTTTGCCCAGGTCATGCATGGGGGCCGCCAGGCGCAACCGCTCGCACCAGGACTCGGACATGCCAATGGTCTTTGCAAGCAATGCCGAAGCGTCGCCAATGCGACGAATATGATTTCCAGTCTCGTTATCTCGATAGCTGGCGGCGCGAGACAAAGCCCTGATCGCAACCTGGTAGCTTTCCTGCAGTTGCAGGGTGCGCTCCACGACCTTCATCTCCAGCTGAAGATTCAACTGCTGCAACTTCCTGCTCGTCTGCGCCAGGCGCAGGCAGTTGCGCACACGCAGGATCAGCTCAGGCAGATCCAGCGGCTTGATGAGGTAATCATTGGCCCCCAGTTCCAGCCCCCGTCGCCGGCTGTCCGCATCGCTCAACGCCGTCAGGATGATGACCGGCTGCCGTGACCGGTCGCGATCCTTGAGTTGTCGCAGAATCTCGAACCCATCCGGTTCAGGCATGTCCAGGTCCAGCAGCAGAAGGTCCCAATCCTCATGCCGGGCCCATTCCAGCCCCTGCCTGGAATCGGAAAAGCTGACAGTCTCATTCAGTCCGAAGGCCTTGAGACTCGAAGTCAGCAGGCGCAGGTTCGCCGCGACATCATCAATGATCAGAATGCGGGTATCGAGAGGAATATCAGTGAACATCCGAGCTCTCCTTCTCCAGCAGCGCGTCGAGCACCTCGCGCAACGCGTCCACTTCCAACGGTTTTTTCAGCACGGCCTGAAATTCGAAGCCAACCCAGGCCAACGCCTTGGGGGCAGAGCCCAGCAGCACGACCGACATGAACTCGGCGTTCAGACTTCGCCTCAACCGCCCAAGGTGAGCCGAACGATCCGGATCCTCGCCATCACAGTCGAGCAGCAGGATGCCAGGCGCACCCTCAAGCCGGGATTCATTGACACAACTCTCCAGCGTTCCAGACTTGAGCACGACACGCTCTCCGGCAATGGTAGAAATGAATGGCAAAATAGCCTCATCGCTCCCGGCATAAAAAATCGCAGTTCGTCGTTTTTCCCCGGTGCCTGCCGGCTCGATCAGGTGCGTGGGTAGCAGTTCGATCCAGAATCGGCTGCCCTTGCCCAGCTCGCTGCAAAGCCCCATCTGCCCGCCCATCAACCCTGCCAACTCACGGCACAGGGCCAGGCCGATGCCCGTGCCCTGGATAGCGGTGTTTTCCTTGCCGAGCCGCTGGAACGGCTCGAACAGGGCAGCCTGCAGTTCGGGCTCGATACCCAATCCGCCATCCTCGACAAACAGACGCGCCCACTCCCCCGCGCCCTCTGCCCCGATCAGCAGGCGACCGCCGGGACGGTTGTACTTGATCGCATTCGACAACAGGTTCAACAGGACCTGACGCAAACGGCGCGCATCGGCATACACCTCTTTCGGCGCGGCCGTCAGCTCCAGTTCCAGCACCAGCCCCGCCGACAGTGCCTGCGAGCGGACCATATCGGCACACTCCTTGAGCATCGCGTGAACAGGTACCGGCTTGAGGGTCAGCTTCTGGGGTTCGGCCTGCAGGCTGGACCAATCGAGCAGATCATCGACCAGCTGGGCAAGGTGTGCACTGGCACTCAGTATCTCGTCCAGATGCTGACCCTCGGCTTCACCATGCGCCCCCAGGCGCATCAACTGGGCAAACCCCTGGATGGCGTTCAGGGGGGTTCGCAGTTCGTGGCTCATGCTGGAAATGAAGCGGGACTTGGCCTGGCTGGCCGCCTGGGTCTGCAAGGTGCGCTCACGCAGGTCCATTTCCGTCAGCTTGAGCGCATCGATATCGACCAGGGTTCCCAGCGCGACCGTCCCGCCGTCCAGGATGCCCTTGATCATCCGCCCCCGCCCGAGCAGCCACAGGAAACTGCCATCCGGGCGACTGAGCCTGAACTCGATATCGATGCGGCTGGTCTGTCCCATGCGCAGCGAGTCGAACGCCTGGGACATGGCCTGTGCATCGTTGGCGTCGAGTCGAGTCAGGAAGGCCTCGCGACTCATCGGCGTTTCCGGCAGATCGAGCCTGGCGACCAGCCCGCCACGCAAGGTCAGGCTGTCGTCATCCAGGTGGTATTCCCACAGGCCGGTGGTGGCGTTTTCCATGACCAGTGCCAAGCGCTCTTGGGCGACGTCACGCTGCTGCTCACTGGTCGCCAGTTGACTGCCCATCGTCAGGACGCTGCCGGCCATCTCGTCGAGCTCGAGTATTCCGGACTCGACACGGACAGGTTGCCAACGCCCCTGACCAATCTCGCGGAGCATTTGCACGATGCCCGAAATGGGCTGGCGCAGCCGTTCACTCAACTGGCGGGAACGACGCCACAGGACGGTGAAAAAGACGGCGTAGAACAGCACCAGGCCGACGATCATCAAATAGCCGATGTTGCGAAAATGCCGGGCCAAACCGTCCGTTTCAGCCATGACCTCTTGCTTGTCGGCCACGGCCAGCAGCTTCCATCCCGTGCTCTTGATCGTTTTCCAGGCGAACAGATGCGCGCGGCCCTGCAAGGCCGTCTCGCTAAACCCCGAAGCAGCGGTCTGTAGCGCATTGGCGATTGCAACCGTGTCATCACGTTGCCCCAGATTGAATATCCTGGGTTTGAGGACCTCCTGGTGCACGATCGTATTCGCGTCGGGCGCCTTGAGTTCACGAAGGGCGAAATCGTGCTCGGCCTGGGGCGGCATCGCCATGATGGTCATGTCCTCGCTGACCAGCAGCAGGTAGCCGGACCATGGCACCCGCAAGCGCGCAATCTCGTTCAGGATGCCATCAACGGTGACGTCGAGCCCGACGACCCCCTCGAGAAAGTCACCACGGTAAACCGGCGACACCGCCGACATCATCCAGCCGTGCCCGGCAGGGTCCAGGTAGACTTCGGTCCAGCGGGTCTTTCTCTGGGGATTGTGGGTCGCGTCCGCCAGATAGTAGAAGTTGTACTCCGGAATCCGCAGATCCGCCGAGTACTGCTCGTTGGTAGGAAACCAGGGGTAGATGCGGTTGTAGCTGTCCCAGGAGTTGAAGTAGAGACTGGCGATCATCGGATCGGTCTGCTTGATCTGCTTGAACACGGTATCGAGACGGGCCAGCCGCTGTACCTTGCCCAGATCCTGACGCGCCAACGGTGTGGCCGCCGAATAGAACGATGCCGCACCGCCCAGGTCGGTCGTGCTGTAGCGTGCCCCTTCGGGCGTCACCCCCAGGTTTTCACCCGGCCCGCTGGCCGGCGTGAGCAGTGCTTGCGAGGTCACGGTGCCCAGCAAGCCGGCCACGCCGCCCAGGCTCTCGAGCTTGCTCTCGACGATGAGCGCATTCTGCTCGACACTGGCGCTCAAACTGTCGATCGCGCTGCGCTTGAGATAGTCGACCTGTGTCTCCCGCGTGACCTGGTTGGTCAGCAGGTAGCTGGCAATCAACACCGTTTCCACCAGGATCAGTGGTATCAGCGCGCTGCTCAGGAAGGCGCGCCAGATCCATTGGCGCAAGCGGATTTTTGGGACAGCCTGTCTCATGAAGCCTCCTGGTGGGCAACTGCGCTGTCAGCAACAGAGCAAAAAGCCATCACCCAGTTATAGTCGAATGCGTCAGAGACGGGGCTCTGTCACCCGGATTCAGAAGCGAAACCCGGCGACGACGCCCTTCAAGTCGGTGGCCAGCCGGGACAGGTCATGGCTGGAATGGCTGGTCTGATTGGCTCCGGCGCTGGTCTGGAAGGACAAGTCGCGGATGCTCACCAGGCTACGGTCAACTTCCTTGGCAACCGCGGCCTGCTGCTCGGCGGCGCTGGCAATCATCACGTTCTGTTCGTTGATGGCGGCAATGGTTCGCACGATGGCGCCCAACGACGCCTTGGTGGCTTCGGCACTCTCGACGGTCGCGCGAACCTGCTTGGCGCTGCCTTGCATCGTCTGGACAGTGTCGACCGCCTGCTGCTGCAGCGAGGAAACCATTTTCTCGATGTCCTGCGTCGATTGCTGGGTGCGCTGGGCCAGCATGCGAACCTCGTCGGCCACCACCGCGAAGCCTCGCCCCTGCTCCCCGGCCCGCGCAGCCTCAATTGCCGCGTTAAGCGCCAGGAGATTGGTCTGCTCGGCGATGGAGCGAATCACATCCAGGACCTTGCCGACCTCCTGCATCTCATTGGCCAGGGCCTCCACTCGAGAAACGCTGGAATGCACGTCATTGGCCAGGTTGCCGACCGAGACCACCGTCTCGTCGACCTGATTTCGCCCCTGACTGGCGGCCCGGTCAGCCTCCCGGGAAGCTTCCAGCGTAGTCGCCGCATTGTGGGCAACCCCGTCGACTGCTGCGCTCATCTGGTTGCAGGCGGTGGCGGCCTGTTCGATTTCGTGACTCTGTTGCTGAATTCCGCGATGGGCATCCTCGGTCACGGCATGCAACTGCTGCGAAGCCGAGGCCAATTGTGCCGACGAGTCCGCAATCAGCCCCAGTGTGCTGCGCAAGCTGCCTTGCATGTCGCGCAGGGCGTCCATCAGTTGCGATGCCTCATCACGCCCCTCATTGGGAATGCTCTGCGTCAGGTCCCCCGAGGCGACGGTCCGGGCAACGCGCACCGCCTGCAGCAGAGGCAATACGACGCTGCGCGACAGGATCAGGGCCAGAAACGCCCCGACCATCACGGAGGCCACCAGGATGGCGATCACCATCAGGTTGGCCTGCTCATAGGCCGCCGTACTGGCCTGGGTTGCCTGCCTGGCCCCCTCGGTGTTCAGCTTGACCAAGGCATCCACCTCGGCCACGACGGCACTGCCCTTGGCATTGAGGACATGGTTGACCAGCTCTATCGCCTTGTCGGTTTCATGATTGGCCAGCAGGCCGATGATGGTGGTTTGGGTCTGCTCGTAATCCTGGCGGGCCGTGAGGAAACGCGCATAGATCGCATGTTCTTCGGGGCTGGAGATCAATGCGCTGTAGGTCCGTGCGGCTTCATCCAGTTGCTCCCGGGCACGGGTCACGTCATTGGGCGTCTGGGCAGTGAACCCGATGGCCGCACGCAAGGTGAGGGTTCGCAAGCGCATGACGGCCTCATCGATGCCGTTCAAGGCCAGAATGCTGGGCAACCAGTTGCTATCAACTTCATGGGCGCTCTGGTTCATCTTCTTCATCTGGACCAGGGACCCCAACCCGATCACCAGCATGAGTACGATAAGACTGAGAAAGCCTGCTACAACCCGGGTAGAAACCTTTAGTCTGCGCATGTCCACTACTCACCCGTTTATCCGATTTCAATATAGGCCCGACTCACGGCGGCCTTTAATGCGTCAGATCAACAGGTCATCAACGCATCGGACCATCAGTGCAGCAGCCACTCATTGGTGATGGACGTGGCGACTGGAAGCCGTGATATCACCATGACATTATTACCTTAATGAAATCTGAAGATGCCTCGGTCGGGCACCGAGACTGCCGCCCGTTCCTGATCGAACGGTCAGCACGGGCCTAGGGACGCGGAATCGTCAACGTGGCACACAGCCCACCGGTCTCGCGGTTCTCCAGGCGGACCTGGCCGCCGAACTGTCGGGCAATCGTCTGGACAATCGTCAGCCCCAGCCCCGCCCCCTGGTCGTTCCCACGGCTGTAGAAACGCTCGAACAGCCGCTCTCGCTGGCTCTCATCGATGCCGGGACCCTGGTCTTGCACAGACAGCTCGAATTGCCCCGCCCGGCTCGACAGGCGGACAGAGATCAAGCCTGCGACCGGGGAAAAATTGGCCGCATTGGTGATCAGGTTGTGCAAGGCAATGGCCAGTGCATCGGCACTGATCCGGGCCTGGTACTCGCCCGGCTCGACGTCGAACTCGAACTCCAGCCCCTTGTCCAGCAGCCAGGCTCCCAACTGTGACAGGTTCTCGCGCAGGACCTGCTCAAGATCGATCAACTGCGTCGCCGTGACGTCCCTGACTGGCTCAAGGCGGGCCATGGTCAGCAGTTGATTGACCAGCCGGGTGGTGCGATCCACGCCGCTGATCAGGTGATGCAGGGATTGGCTGCGCTGCTGCTCGGTTTCAGCCTCCAGCAGATTCTGGGCATGGACCCGCAATACCGCCAGCGGGGTGCGCATTTCGTGGGCCGCGTCGGCGATGAAACGGCGCTCGCGCCCCAGCAATTCCTGCACCTGCACCAACACCCGGTTGAGGGCCGACTGCATGGGCTCGAGTTCCGAGGGCAAGGGCTCCAGGCGCAGCGGTTCCAGGGAGCCTGGGTGCCGCCCCCTCAGGATCATGGCCATCTTCGCCAGGGGGCCCAGCCCCCAGCCAATGGCCAGCCAGGCCAGGACGGCGAGGATGAGCGTGCCAAAGACATTAGGCCAGAGGGTGTGGCGGATGATCCGATAGACCAGGTCGGAACGGACGTCGTCACGCTCGCCGACCCAGATCTGCAGATGATTCTGCTTGTCTTCAAGCACAAAGGCCCGCCAGGCATGGTGCTTGAGGTCGACCACGTCACTGAACCCCGCGATCGACGGCCGTTGCTCGAAACTCGGGGCGCTGGCGGTTTTCACCAGCACGTCGCCCGCCGGGTTCCAGACCTGGAAGGCAATCTTGCGCTCGTAGGGGTGACCATCGGGCTTCGACACGCCTTCCCCCAGCGCCTGGTTGAAGGCCTCGTAGAGCTTGTTCTCGTCACCCGGCGCCAGGGGCATGCGCATCACCCCCTGGAGCAGGCGGGCATTCTGCGCCAGCTGCGCATCATAGACTTCGTCGATCTCACGGTTGCTATCGTGCAGGCTGAGCAGCGTGATGATCAGCCGCCCGAGCAACAGCAGTCCGATGATCAGCGTCACCGTGCGGCGCCGGATCGAGATCATGAAGTCTTTTCCATGCGGTACCCGACACCGCGGATGGTCCGAATCAGATCAGTGGAGAACTTCTTGCGCAGATTGTAGATATGGACCTCCAGCGTATTGCTCTCGGCCTCATCCCCCCAACCGTACAGCAACTGGGTCAGGCGCTCGCGCGTCATCACCCGTCCCGGCGGTGACAGCAACTCGTAAAGCAGCTGGTATTCCTTGGGTGTCAAGGCAACCGGCTGGCCTCCCCAGCACACCTGCTGGCTGACCGGGTCAAGGGTGATACCGGCATGCTCGATCAGCGGGCTGGCCCGCCCGGCGCTGCGCCGCAGCAACGCCCGCAACCTGGCCTTGAGCTCAGCCAGGTCGAAGGGTTTGACCAGATAGTCGTCGGCGCCGGCATCCAGGCCCGCGATACGGTCCTCGGTCGCATCCCTGGCGGTCAGCACCAGCACGGGCAAGGTCGAGCCGCTGTCGCGCAGCCGACGCAACACCTCCAGGCCGTCGAGGCGCGGCAGCCCCAGATCCAGCACGGCCAGGTCGAAGGTCTCACTGAGCAGTGAGTGCAGCGCATCCTGTCCGTCGTGGACCCAATCGACGGTATAGCCCTCACGGGTCAACGCCTGGAGGATACCCTCCCCCAAGGCCACATCGTCCTCGATCAGCAATAGCCGCACGCTCTTTCCCTTCAGTAGTGGTTCTTCGGGGTATCCCCGTTGGCTTTACGGTAGAGGTGATTACCCGGCAAGTACAGGCCGACATGAGGCCCGCAGAACCGCTCCAGCGCTTCCAGGCATCGAGCGTGACAGCGGCTGCGGACCGGGCATCACTTGAAAACTGTTGAGCTAGAGCTGCCGGGGCCTTCAGATTGGCTTAAGATTTCGTCAGTAGGCTCAGCGCATCGTCGTTCCCCACCCGGATTCATGAGGTATTTCATGACCAGCAATACGAAGCCTCAGCGCTATGCAACACTGTCCATCACCTTGCACTGGTTGATGCTGGCCCTGTTTGTGGGCGTCTATGCCTGCATAGAGATCAAGGGCTTTCTCCCGCGGGGAAGCAATGCGCGCAGCCTGTTGCTGGGATTGCACGGCGCCTTCGGGATGAGCATTTTTGCGCTGGTCTGGCTTCGCCTGCTCGGACGCCTGGCGCCACGCCCGCCGATTACCCCCAGGCTGGTGAAATGGCAGGAAAACCTTTCCCACGTCATGCACCTGGCCCTGTATGGACTGATGATCGCCACACCGGTGTTCGCCTGGCTGATGCTTGCCGCAGCAGACAAGCCGTTTCCCTACTTCGGCTTCAGCGTGTGGGCCCCGGTCGAGGTCAGCCCCGACCTGGCGAAACAGCTCAAGCATTGGCATGAGTTCATCGGCAGCGCCGGTTACTGGTTGATTGCCCTGCACGCCGCAGCGGGCCTGTTCCACCACTACTGGGTCAGGGACAACACGCTGGTGCGCATGCTTCCGACCTCTCGCAAGAGCTGAATGAAAGGGGGCCTTCGATGAAGTCCAGGTTCGTGGTGATCCCGGCGCTGCCCCCACACAGGGCTTGCCATCCTCGCAACGGCCACGCCTTCGATGCCGGGCTCGCGCAGCCTGGCTTCGACATTTATGACAACCAGGAGAAGTGTCGGATCGTCGCGTCATTTCCCAGCCAGGCCGAGGCGCAAAGGGCCTGTGCTGAAAAGAACCGGAGCACACCCTGCGAGCCGCAGCCAAGCGCCGAGACAACCTCGAGCAAGGCCTGTGAAGCCAACGGCAGCCCATGGGCCTCCCCGTCGGCTGGCTCATGGGTGGAAACCGACGCACTCTCCAGCGACCTGGTGAATGACAGGGGACACTCGATCCACTTTCAGGCTGAACGACTCTCGGGACGACTGAGTACCCTGGCCAGCGACCTGGCCCGGCAATCCATGATCCTGGCTGAGGCCGGCTATGTCGAAATCGCCCATGCCGCCCTGATCGAGTCGAGGAAACTCGAGGACGCCGTCAGCGCCATGCAGGCCATCGACTGGCAGCCTTCATCGACGGCCCCTGCATGGCCTTACGCGGGGAGCGAGGACTGACGGCCCGCGCCACTCAAGGCGCCGACACCACCGTCTGCTGCTGTTCACCCAGGCCCTCGATCCACAGGCGTACCGTGTCGCCTGGCTGCAGCCACTGGGGATGCGGCTTCATGCCCATGCCGACACCGGGCGGCGTACCCGTGCACAGCACGTCCCCGGGTTGCAGGGTGATATAGCGACTGACGTAGGAGACGATCTGCGCCACCGTGAAGATCATGGTTCGGGTGTTGCCGGTCTGGCGGCGCTCGCCATTCACGTCCAGCCACATGTCCAGGTTCTGCGGGTCGGCAATCTCGTCGCGGGTCACCAGCCAGGGCCCGAGGGGGCCAAAGGTGTCACAGCCCTTGCCCTTGTCCCACTGCGATGACTGCAACTGGAAGGCGCGCTCGGAGACATCGTTGACCACGCAGTACCCGGCGACGAAATCGAGGGCCTGCGCTTCGCCAACCGAGCGGGCCTCGGTGCCGATGACCACCCCCAGCTCCACCTCCCAGTCCAGCCGGGTCGACTCGCGTGGCTGCACGATGTTGTCGTGCGGGCCGCAGATACAGGTGATCGCCTTGGTGAAGATCACCGGCTCATCCGGAATCGCCATGCCCGCCTCTTCGGCGTGATCGCGGTAGTTGAGGCCGATGGCGATGAACTTGCGGATCCCCGCCACCGGCGCAGCATGGCGAACGCCCTGCTCGACCAGCGGCAGCGAGTCGATATCAATCCGGGCGATGCGTGCCAGGCCGGCGGGCGTGACATCGGCGGGCGTGATGTCGGTCAAGTGCGCCGACAAGTCGCGGATCCGTCCCTGGGCATCCACAACACCTGGACGTTCCTGTCCGGGTTGGCCAAAACGGCAGAGCCTCATCTGATTGTTCCTCGTAGTGCAGGGGCCCGGTTGCAGCGAGCCTTGGAAGGGAAACCTGCCGATGCGGGCGGCATCCGGTGCCCGCTCGGGCGAAGCCGGCCACCGGGAGGGCGAAGCCTAGCACTGATCGCCGCTCTGGCACTGCTGCTGCACCTATCACGACGGCTCGCGCACGATGAAATCACCTGGGTATCAGGTAACAAACCAGACACATTTGGTAATGATAATCATATTGATTAAGAATGGCGTTTCCTTTGGACACATCAGGAAACACAACTTTGAATCCTTGCCTTTCCACCACCTTGCTCCTGGTGGGCGCTATCAGTGTGCTGCCGCAGGCGAATGCCGACGAGCTCAGCCTGCCCGCCACGCAAATTCAAGGCACAGTCACTCCGGGCGACGCCCAGAGCGAGGGCTACCAGGGACAGCCCTCGTCCAGCACCACCAAGCTGGGACTGACGGACAAGGAAACGCCACAAGCCATCACCACCATCACCCGCGCCCAGATGGACGACTTCAAGCTCAATGGCGTCAAGGACGCCCTGCGTTCCGCGCCCTCGGTGACGGTGGAACAGAGCGAAACCGACCGCACCGAATTCACCTCGCGGGGGTTCGACATCGGCACCTTCGAATACGACGGCATGGGCATGCCCTTCGCCCAGACGATCCTGATCGGTGACCAGGACATGGCCGAATACGAGCAGATCGACGTGCTCCACGGTGCCAATGGCCTGATGAGCGGCACCGGCAATCCCTCGGCCACCGTCAACTTCGTGCGCAAGCGGCCCACGGACACCTTCCAGGCCCAGATCGACACCAGCGTCGGGTCCTGGGACAACCGTCGTATCGACGTGGACGTCTCCGGGCCGCTGACCGACAGCGGCAACGTGCGCGGGCGCTTCATCTACGCCCACGACAAGGGCAACTCCTGGCTCGATCGCTACAGCCACGAGAAGAACGTGGTCGCCGGCCTGCTCGCCTTCGACCTGTCCGACGCCGACACCCTCACCGTGGGCTTCTCGCAGCACAACAGCGACTCCAACGGCAGCACCTGGGGCAACCTGCCGCTGGTGGACAGCAACAACAACCCGATTCACTACAGCAGCCGCAGTTCCAGCGTCGGCCAGCCGTGGACCTACTGGAACATGCACACCCAGCGCGCCTTCGCCGAACTCAAGCATGACTTCGGCAACGGCTGGAACGCGACAGTGACCGCCACCGGTGTCACCGAGGACCAGGACACCAACATGCTCTACGTGTCCAGCGTCACCGGCGATGACGCCACGGCGTTCGCCGCCCACACCACCAGCAAGGCGCACGAATTGCTCGGTGAGGCCAAGGTCTCCGGCCCCTTCAGCCTGTTCGGGCTCGAACATGAGCTGACCTTCGGCGCCAGCTATGGTCGCACCCATCAGACCGCTCGCGAGTACGATGCCGCGGCGACGGGTTACTACCACACCTCGTTTGCCAGCATCCTGGATGGTACCGCCACCCCTGCGCCGTTCATCTACACCAGCGACGGCAACACGCAGGACTTCACCGATACGCAAAAGAGCCTGTTCGCCGGTGCACGCTTCAGCCTGGCCGATGACCTGCACTGGATCGCCGGCGCGCGCATGCTCAGCGTCGACGGCTCGGGCGAAAGCTATGGCGCCGACCACTCCCAGCGCGAACACGGCAAGGTCACGCCCTACACCGGCCTGGTCTACGACCTGGACAAGCAATGGAGCCTCTACACCAGCTGGACGCAGATCTTCAATCCGCAGTACGGCACGGTCGGGGTCGACGGCAAGCCCCTGGCGCCCCTGGAAGGCAAGAGCCTGGAAGCGGGTGTCAAAGGCAGCCTGATGGACGACCGCCTGACACTGACTGGGGCCGTGTTCAAGACCGAACAGCACAACGTGCAGTCCGCCGACTACATCCAGGTCGGTTCGCAGTACCGCTACTACACCGATGACTACAAGAGCCATGGCATCGAGCTGCAGGCGTCCGGCGAAGTGCTGCCAGGCCTGGACTTGCTCGGCGGCTACACCTATGTGCGAATCGATAATGACGAGGGCGACCGGGCCCGCAAGTACGTGCCCAAGCACAGCGTCCACGGCCTGCTGACCTACCGCCTGCCCGGCCTGCCGCAAGCCAAGGTCGGCACCCGGGTGAGCTGGCAGAGTGCGGTGCAGAACGACACCTACAGCAGCATCCGCCAGAACCCCTATGCCGTGATCGACCTGATGGCCAGCTACGACATCGACAGCCACTGGAGTACGTCGCTGAACGTCAACAACATCACCGACCAGAAGTACCTGGTGTCGTTGTACAGCGGCACGGCCAGCAACTACGGTGCACCGCGCAACGTGACGGCCTCGCTGAGCTGGAAGTACTGACGGTCCGCGCAAGGCTTGAGGGGCGGGTCCACAGCCGCCGCCCCTCCTCGTCCGCTCAGGGCTGCGTCACACCAACTGCTCGTCGATCCAGCCCTGGACCAGGCTCCAGACCATGGCCAGGTTCAGGGTTGGTTCGCACTCGGTCATCAGCATCGCCACCTGCAACACCGAACGCGGGTCGCGCGTATCGGTGCCCAGCTCCCGGGTCAGCCGAACCCAGTGCCCCCACAGGCGCATTTCCGCGTCCTGCCGCACCGTCGGCCAACGGCCCTTGCGGTACGGGATGCCCAACATCGTGCGACGGGTGGAAACTTCCTTGGGCGACAGTCCGAACAACGCCAGGATCATCGGTGAACTGGCCCCCAGGCGCAGCGCCCGACTGATCTGTTCCTCCTCGTCACTGTCACGGGTGCGCGACAGCAGTCGATGGACGACATCACCATCGACCTGCACCTTGAACCAGGGGACCGGCGAGTTCACCAACGCCCCCATGCACCGGGGATCGATCAGCGTCTGCAGGTCCTTTTCCTCGAACCCCATGGCCAGGCAACTGCGCAGCTGCCCGTTCTTGATGTTGCTCATGATTTGAAAGGCGACAGCCAGATTCAACGCTTGCATATAAACCTCTACCACTCCATGGTCAGATGACGATCCGCGTATGGACCGGTTTGCTTTACGCCAGGGTCTCCGACGAGCCCGGACCGTGTTCATCACAACGGCCGAACTCGACACTCACGATCTCGACACCCGCCCAGCCTTCCACGTGGCTGGCCAGCTCGAACAGAAAGCCGTCCCGCCGCAATGACGCCTGGTTGATCCTGAGCAGCACCATGCAGGTCTGGTCAGCGCTGGTATCGGAACTCAAATCCATTTGTGTGTACTCCCTGTGATCGCGATCGCAGCCAGGTGCGACGGACTGGATGGTCGAGCAGGCATGGCGAACTTTCCTCGGGCCGCTCGCGAAACCACACCCGTGATTCGGCGCCGCCGCCCTCTCCCACACCGCCCAATGTTGTGATGCCCCTAATTATGTAGTCGCTGCGCTCAAGGCTTTCTGTAAGACAAGGCGTCCCGCCTGCCGGAAAAAGCAGGCGTCATTTGTGGGGGATTGATCGCAGGGAGCACCCGGGACCGTCAGCAGATTCGACGCCCAGGCACGGATGGCAGGCGGATGAAGCGTTGGACCCGCCCGACGTCGTCGGACGGTGTGGCGCAGCCCCATCGCGCCTCAGAAGGCTGCTTCGTAGATCGCCAAGGCATCGGCCAGGCCGACCTCGCGCGGGTTGTTCACCAAGAGGCGCTGCTGTTGCATGGCATCCTCGGCCAGTTGCCCAAGAAACTCGCGCGGCACGTCCACTTCGCGCAGCCGGGTCGGCAAGCCGCAGCGAGGCGCCAGTTGTGCCAACTCCTCAATGAACTGGGCGCACTGCGTCTGCGGGTCGCCGGCCTGCAGGCGCTCACCGAGCAACAGGGGCGCCAGGGCAGCGTAGTCGGCCAGGGCTTCGGCGCGGTTGAAGCGCATCACGTGTGGCAGCACCAACGAGTTGGCCAAGCCATGCGGCACATGGAAATGCGCGCCCAGGGGATAGGCCAGCGCGTGCACCGCGGCGACCGGTGCGTTGGCGAAGGCCTGTCCGGCCAGGCAGGCGCCCAGCAGCATGGCCTGGCGGGCGGCGAGGTTGTCGCCCTGGTGCACCGCCTGGTCAAGGTGGCTGGCCAAGAGGCGCAATGCCTCGCGGGCCAGCAGGCTGGACAGCGGGTTGCGCCTGATCTTGCTGGTGTAGGCCTCGATGGCATGGACCATCGCGTCGATGCCGGTCGCCGCCGTGATCGCCGGCGGCAGGCCGAGAGTGAGTTCGGCATCGAGCAATGCCAGGTCCGGCAGCAGTATCGGCGAGACGACGCCCATCTTGCTGGCCTCGCCCGTGGTCACCACCGCGATGGGCGTCACCTCCGAGCCGGTGCCGGCGGTGGTCGGCACCTGGATCAGCGGCAGGCGCCGTCCCTGGGCGCGGTCGACGCCATAGAGCTCCGGCAATTGCTGGATGCATTCGGGGTGGGCCAGGAAAGCGACCAGCTTGGCCACATCCATCGAGCTACCGCCGCCAAAGCCGACGATCAACTCGGCACCGATGTGGCGAGCCCGCTCGACGGCCGACTGCACGCAGCTGTCGCTCGGGTCGGCGCAGACATCGCTGAAGATCGCCACGCTCAGGCGGGCCTGGGTGAACGCCGGCAGCAGGTCATCGAGCAGGCCCAGGCGGATGATGCCGGGGTCGGTGACGATCAGCACCCGACGGGCGCCACGCTGCTGACACAGTTGCGCCAGGCGCGTGGCGGCCCCCGACTCGCAGAGCAATTGCGCGGTGGTGGCGAAGCTGAATGGCTGCATGTCCAGGTTCCTCTTGTTCTTGTATTCAGGGCATCGGCCGCCGCGCTGCCTGCACGAACGGCCGTGTGGGAAAGCAGACTAGAAATCGAAGTGGTCCTCGTTCATGGCCATCAGGCACTGCGCGCCACCGAGCAACGCCTCGTGATGGGCACTGGCGCGTGGCAACACCCGGCGCCAGTAGAAATCCGCGGCCTGCAGCTTGGCCCGGTAGAACGCGCGATCGTCCGGTCCGCGGGCCAGGGCCGCGCTGGCACGGCCGGCCGCGCGCAACCACAGCGCCGCCAACAGCACGTAGCCAGAATAGGCGAGGAAATCCACCGACACCGCGCCGATCTCCTGCGGATCGGCGCGACAAACCTCAAGCACGTGCCCGGTCAGGGAACGCCACTGTTCCAGGCGTTGGCCGACCACCCGGGCCATCTCCTCCAGGGCCGGGTCACGACAGGCCGCCGCGTCTTCTCGCAGTTCCTGGATCAGCCTCTGCAACTGCTCGCCACCGTCCGCCATCAGCTTGCGCCGAATCAGGTCCAGCGCCTGAATGCCATTGGTGCCTTCGTACAACTGGGTGATGCGGCTGTCGCGCATCAACTGCTCCATGCCCCACTCGCGGATGTAGCCGTGCCCGCCATGGACCTGCACGGCCAGGCTGGAGACTTCCTGGCCGACATCGGTGAGGAACGCCTTGACGATCGGGATCAGCAATGCCGCTCGCCGGCCCGCGGCCTCACGCCGTTGCGGGTCCGGATCGCCCTGTTCCAGATCGAGTTCACGGGCCGCGCACGCCGCCAGCAGGCGGCAGCCTTCGACCAGTGTTTTCTGGGTCAGCAGCATGCGGCGCACATCGGGGTGGCTGATGATCGGATCGGCCGCACGCTCGGGGGCCACCGGCCCGGCCAGGCTGCGCGACTGCAACCGTTCACGGGCATAAGCCAAGCCCCCCTGGAACGCCACCTCGGCAATGCCCAGGCCCTGCAACCCGACCTGAAAGCGCGCGTCGTTCATCATGGTGAACATGCACGCCAGCCCCTGGTTGGCCTCCCCCACCAGCCAGCCACGGGCGTCATCGAAGTGCATGACGCAGGTCGCCGCGCCCTTGATCCCCATCTTGTGCTCCAGGGCGCCGCACTCGACGGTATTGCGGGCCCCCGGGGCACCGTGGGCATCAGGCTCGAACTTCGGCACCAGGAATAGGCTGATCCCACGGACACCGGCCGGCGCATCCGGCAGCCGGGCCAGCACCAGGTGCACGATGTTCTCGCTCAGGTCCTGGTCACCCCCGCTGATGAAGATCTTGCTGCCGCTGATGCGGTAGCTGCCATCGGGCTCGGGACGGGCCCGTGTGCGCAACAGCGCCAGGTCGGTGCCGGCCTGCGGCTCGGTCAGGCACATGGTGCCCGTCCACTGCCCGCTGACCAGCTTGCCCAGGTAGTCGCGCTTGAGCGCGTCGCTGCCATGGCGATGCAGGGCCAGCACCGCGCTTTCGGTCAGGCCGGAGTAGATGCGAAACGACAGCGAGGCGCCCATGATCATTTCGAGGAAACTGGCCGAGACCATCTGCGGCAGGCCCTGGCCCTCGTATTCGACCGGGCCGGTCATGCTGGCCCAGCCCTGTTCGACGTATTGCCGGTAGGCCTGGGCAAAGCCCTCCGGCGTCAGTACCCGGCCCTGTTCCAGGCGGCAGCCCTGCTCGTCGCCCTGGCGGTTGAGGGGTGCGACCACCTCGCGGGCAAAGCGCGCGCCCTGTTCGAGAATGCCGTCGATCGTCTCGCCATCCAGGCCATGGCCGAGGCGGTGGCAGTGCTGCACCACGTCGAACACCTCATGCAGCACGAAACGCATGTCACGCAGCGGGGCACGGTAGTTCATGCCTGGCCCTCCCGCACGTCTGCCAGGCGCCGGTTGTCGGCCACCAGCCGCAGGATCAGGCCGGCGGGTCGCCAATGTTCACCGAACAGCCCCTGCAGGCGCTCCAGCCGTGCCAGGATCAAGCCCAAACCCTGCTCGTCGGCCCAGTGCATCGGGCCGCCGGTGGCCTGCGGAAAGCCGTAGCCGAACAGGTACACGCGGTCGATGTCGTGGCTGCTGGCGGCCATGTTTTCCTCCAGAATCTTCGCCCCCTCGTTGACCAGCGCCAGCAGGCAGCGCTCGAGAATTTCCGCGTCGTCGACCTCGCGCCGACGCATCCCCAGGTCCCTGGAAACCTGGATCACCAGTTCATCGACTTCCGGGTCGTGCAAGGCCTCACGGCTGCCCGCCGCATAGCGGTAGTAGCCCTTGCCCACCTTCTGCCCGAAGCGCTCGCGGGCACACAGCGCGTTGTCGACCTGCACCAGCGGCGCGTCCATGCCCTGCCCGGCCAGTTGGCGGGCACGCCATTGCAGGTCATTGCCGACCACGTCGTACATGCGAAACGGCCCCATGGCAAAACCGAACCCCTGCAAGGCCTCGTCCACCTGCCGTGGCAAGGCCCCTTCCAGCAGCAGCTTGCGGGCTTCGGCAACATAAGTGGCGAGCATGCGGTTACCGATGAAGCCCGGGCAGTTGCGCGCCACCACCACTTCCTTGCCCATGCGCCGCCCCAGGGCCTGCGCGGTGTCGAGCACGGCGGGCGACGTCGCGGCACCGCGCACCACTTCCAGCAGTTTCATGACATGGGCCGGACTGAAGAAGTGCAGGCCCAGCACCTGCGCGGGGCGTTGGGTCACGGCAGCGATCGCATCGATGTCCAGCGCCGAGGTGTTGCTGGCCAGAATGGCCTCGGGCTTGAGGGTGGCGTCCAGGGTCCGGAAGATCTCCTGCTTGAGTGCCAGGTTCTCGTACACCGCCTCGATCACCAAGTCGACCTGGGCCAGCTCGGCATAGCCCGACACCCGGCGCACCCGCGCCAGGCAAGCGTCGGCCTCCTCGCCGGTCAAACGGCCCTTGTCCACCTGCTGGCGCCAGGTCTGGGCAAGCATCGCCAGGCCCGCCTCGGTGGCTTTCGGATCGTTATCCAGCCACAGCACGGGCAGCCCCGCCCGGGCCAGGCTGATGACGATCCCGCGGCCCATGGTCCCGGCGCCGATGACGGCGGTCTGCTGAACGTTGTAGGGGTTGCTCACTCGCGGCGCTCCTGAATCGATGAACGAAGGGATTGCCGCAACCCTAGTCAGGGCCCTAGTATTTTTGAAATTTTAATTTTGCATCCCATGTATTTCAGCCATGAATATATCGACCTTCGATCTCAATCTGCTGCGGGTACTGGACATGCTCCTGCGCGAGCAGAACGTCTCGCGCGCCGCCGAACGCCTGGCCCTCACCCAGCCCACCGTGAGCAACGCCCTGGCACGCCTGCGCGACCTGCTGGGCGATCCGCTGCTGGTCCGGGTCGGCCGGCACATGCGCCCGACGCCGCGCGCCCTGGCGCTGGAGGGACCGATTCGCGCCGCGCTGCAACAGATCGAACAGACCCTGGGCGGCGACAACAGCTTCGACCCCAGCCGCAGTCACCGGCAGTTGCGTATCGCCCTGACCGACTACGCCGAACAGCTGTGCATGTCCGCCCTGCTCGCGACCTTGCAGACACAGGCGCCGCACCTGCGGGTCGATGTCGTGCATCTGCCTCCGAGCCTGCCGGTCGAGGCCCTCGATCGCGGCGAGCTGGACCTGGTGCTGGGGCGCTTCGATGAGTCGCCAGCACGGTTCGAACGCCGCCACTGGCGCAACGAAACCCTGCGCATCGCCGTGCGCAAGCAGCATCCGGTGGTCAACGGCACGCTCGACCTGAACATTTTCCTCGGTTTGCGCCACCTGTGGGTCCATGGCGGACAGACCCGTGGCATGGTCGATCAGTGGCTGGCCGAACAGGGCCTGTCGCGGCGCATCGTCTACACCACGCCCAACTACCTGCAGGCTGCGCACCTGGCGGCGGACTCGGACCTGTGCGTGGTCCTGCCGACATCGCTCGCCACACACTTCGCGCAATTGCTGCCGCTACAACTGTTCGAGCTGCCGTTCGCGCTGGAGCCGTTCGAGATGGAACTGGTCTACCTCGCGCATCGCCAGCACGACCCGGCGCTGGCCTGGCTGGTGGAACGGATCATGGACATCCGCGCAGCCTGAATCCTGGCGGGAACCGGCCACTGCCGCGCAATCGTACGATGACCTCTCCACCGTTCTCTCGTCTGAGGGCGGCCCGTACTCCGTGCGCCCAACGGCCCATGAAATCTTCGGTTACACATAGCCCGCCCTTTATAACGGGGCGATCTACCGCGGACGAGGACGGCCCTGAGGCAAACACCTCGACACCCTCAATCGAGATAAAAGGCACTAGCTTTCGGTTAAGTTGTACGATAACTTACCTCCACAGAAATTCCTTCCACCCAAGTGCCACTGGATACCTACAACAATGACTCCACAAGAACTGAAATCCATCCTTTCCCACGGCCTGCTGTCCTTCCCTGTGACCGACTTCAATGCCCAGGGCGACTTCAACGCCGCGGGTTACATCAAGCGCCTGGAATGGCTCGCCCCTTACGGCGCCAGCGCCCTGTTCGCCGCCGGTGGCACCGGTGAATTCTTCTCCCTGGCCGCCAGCGAATACAGCCAGGTCATCAAGACCGCCGTTGATACCTGCGCCAAGTCGGTCCCGATCCTCGCCGGCGTCGGCGGTTCGACCCGCCAGGCCATCGAATACGCTCAGGAAGCCGAGCGCCTGGGCGCCAAGGGCCTGCTGCTGCTGCCGCACTACCTGACCGAAGCCAGCCAGGACGGCGTGGCCGCCCACGTTGAAGCCGTGTGCAAATCGGTGAAGATCGGCGTGGTGGTCTACAACCGCAACGTCTGCCGCCTGAACGCCGACCTGCTGGAAAAGCTGGCCGAGCGCTGCCCGAACCTGATCGGCTACAAGGACGGCCTGGGCGACATCGAACTGATGGTCTCCATCCGTCGCCGCCTCGGTGATCGTTTCAGCTACCTGGGTGGCCTGCCGACCGCTGAAGTCTATGCTGCTGCCTACAAGGCCCTGGGCGTACCGGTCTACTCCTCGGCGGTGTTCAACTTCGTGCCGAAAACCGCGATGGACTTCTACAACGCCATTGCCCGTGACGACCACGCCACCGTTGGCAAGCTGATCGACGACTTCTTCCTGCCGTACCTGGACATCCGTAACCGCAAGGCCGGCTACGCCGTGAGCATCGTCAAGGCCGGTGCCAAGATCGCCGGCTACGACGCAGGCCCGGTGCGTACCCCGCTGACCGACCTGACCGCACAGGAATACGAAGCCCTGGCGGCCCTGATGGACAAGATGGGTCCGCAATAAGCGCGACCCCGCGGACTGCCACAGCCGCACACGGAGCCGGGTTAACCGCCGGCTCCGTTCACAATTCGTTAGCCCGCACAAAAATAACTAGTGGGAGTACAAGGCATGCAAGCGACTAAAAAGACGCATGTGCGCTACCTGATTCTGCTCATGCTGTTCCTGGTGACCACGATCAACTATGCAGACCGGGCCACCATCGCCATCGCCGGTTCCAGCCTGCAGAAAGACCTGGGCATCGACGCTGTCACCCTCGGCTACATCTTCTCCGCCTTCGGCTGGGCCTACGTGGCTGGCCAGATCCCTGGCGGCTGGTTGCTCGACCGCTTCGGTTCGAAAAACGTCTACGCCTTCAGTATCTTCAGCTGGTCGCTGTTCACCATGCTGCAGGGCTTCGTCGGCGGCATGCCGGTGGCCTGGTCGGTGGTGACCCTGTTCACCCTGCGTTTCCTCGTCGGTTTCGCCGAAGCCCCATCGTTCCCGGGTAACGCCCGGATCGTCGCGGCCTGGTTCCCGGCAGCGGAACGCGGTACCGCCTCGGCGATCTTCAACTCGGCGCAATACTTCGCCACCGCGTTGTTCGCACCGATCATGGGCTGGATCGTCTACACCTTCGGCTGGGAACACGTGTTCATCGTCATGGGTGTGTTCGGCATCGTGTTCTCGGGCATCTGGATGAAGACCATCTACAACCCGAAACAACACCCACGCATCAGCCAGGGTGAACTCGAGCACATCGAGCAGAACGGCGGCCTGGTGGACATGGACCAGAAGCGCGCCAACGACGGTCCGAAGTGGAACTACATCAAGCAACTGCTGACCAGCCGCATGCTGCTGGGCGTGTACCTGGGCCAGTACTGCATCAACGCCATCACCTACTTCTTCCTGACTTGGTTCCCGGTGTACCTGGTGCAGGAACGCGGCATGACCATCCTCAAGGCCGGCTTCATCGCCTCCTTGCCGGCCATCTGCGGCTTCATCGGTGGTGTGCTCGGTGGTGTAATCTCGGACTGGCTGCTGCGTCGTGGCAACTCGCTGACCTTCTCGCGCAAGCTGCCGATCGTCTGCGGCCTGTTGCTGTCGACCACCATGGTCTTCTGCAACTACGTCGAGGCGGAATGGATGGTGGTCGGCTTCATGACCCTGGCATTCTTCGGTAAAGGCATTGGTGCACTGGGCTGGGCGGTCGTCGCCGACACCTCGCCCAAGCAGATCGCCGGTCTGTCCGGTGGCCTGTTCAACACCTTCGGCAACATCGCCTCGATCACCACGCCGATCGTCATCGGCTACATCATCAGCGCCACCGGTTCGTTCAAGTGGGCCCTGGTGTATGTCGGTGCCAACGCCCTGGTCGCGGTGCTCAGCTACCTGGTCATCGTCGGCCCGATCAAGCGGATCGAATTGCGTGACGGCCCAAAGGATGAATCGGCAAAGGATGCCAACCCCACGATCCAGGTCGCGGGTGCGCGTCACTGAGTAAGAACCCGTTCATGCCCGGCAGCCGCCGGGCATGAGCGCAGTACAAAGCCTGAGAATCCATAAGAAAGGCACGACCATGCAGTTGATCGAACATTCTGACTCGCCCCGCTACGTCCGCCTGCACGACGACGACAATGTCGTGGTGGTGGTCAATGACGGCGGCCTGGGCGAAGGCGCCCGCTTCTCCGACGGCCTGACGCTGGTGGAAGCCGTACCGCAGAGCCACAAGGTCGCCACCGTGTTGATCGCCAAGGGCGAACCGGTTCGCCGCTACGGCCAGATCATCGGCTACGCCCTGGAAGACCTGCGCCAAGGCAGCTGGGTCCAGGAAAGCCAACTGGCCATGCCGTCCGCCCCCGAGCTGGACAGCCTGCCACGCTGCGATGCCGTGCCTGACGCCCTGCCCCCGCTGGAAGGCTTCACCTTCGAAGGCTACCGCAACGCCGACGGCACCGTCGGTACCCGCAACATCCTCGGCATCACCACCACCGTGCAATGCGTGACCGGCGTGCTCGAACACGCGGTCAAGCGCATCAAGGCCGAGCTGCTGCCCCAATACCCCAACGTCGATGACGTGGTCGCCCTCACCCACAGCTACGGCTGCGGCGTGGCGATCAACGCCCGCGACGCCTACATCCCGATCCGTACCGTGCGCAACCTGGCGCGCAACCCCAACCTGGGCGGCGAAGCGCTGGTCATCAGCCTCGGCTGCGAGAAGCTGCAGGCCGGCCAGGTGATGCACGACAACGACCCCTCGGTCGACCTGAGCGAGCCGTGGCTGTATCGCCTGCAGGACGCGAGCATGGGCTTCAGCGAAATGATCGAGCAGATCATGGGCCTGGCCGAAACGCGCCTGAAGAAACTCGACCAGCGCCGCCGTGAAAGCGTGCCGGCCAGCGAGCTGATCCTCGGCATGCAGTGTGGCGGCAGCGACGCCTTCTCCGGCATCACCGCCAACCCGGCCCTGGGCTACGCCGCCGACCTGCTGGTACGCGCCGGCGCCACCGTGCTGTTCTCGGAAGTGACCGAAGTGCGCGACGCGATCTACATGCTCACCTCCCGCGCCGAGAACCAGGACGTCGCCGACGCCCTCGTCCGTGAGATGGACTGGTACGACCGCTACCTGCAACAAGGCGCCGCCGACCGCAGCGCCAACACCACGCCCGGCAACAAGAAAGGCGGCCTGTCGAACATCGTCGAGAAATCCCTCGGCTCGATCGTCAAGTCCGGCAGCGGCGCCATCCAGGGCGTACTCGGCCCGGGCGAGCGCGTCAACCGCAAGGGCCTGATCTTCTGCGCCACTCCGGCCAGCGACTTCGTCTGCGGCACCCTGCAACTGGCCGCCGGCATGAACCTGCACGTGTTCACCACCGGTCGCGGTACCCCGTACGGCCTGGCCATGGCCCCGGTGGTCAAGGTGTGCACCCGCACCGAGCTGGCCGAGCGCTGGCCCGACCTGATCGACATCGACGCCGGGCGCATCGCCACCGGCCGTTCGAGCATCGAGGAACTGGGCTGGGAGCTGTTCCACTACTACCTGGATGTCGCCAGCGGCCGCAAGCAGACCTGGGCCGAGCAGCACAAGCTGCACAACGACATCACCCTGTTCAACCCGGCGCCAATCACCTGATGCACCGATCTGGCTCGTCCTATCCCTGTATTGCGGCCCCTGTGGGAGCGGGCTTGCCCGCGAACACCGGCAAAGCCGGTGCCCTACACCGCGGTACCTGCTTCGCGGGCAAGTCGGGTCGCCGCACCGCCGGCTCCTACAGGGAATCGAGCCAGCCCATTCCATCCGCATTCCTTCCTTCACTTCTCTCTAAAGGAGCATTCCATGCCTGAGATCCTCGGCCACAACTTCATCGCCGGTCAGCGCAGCGCCGCTGGCACCCAGCGTCTGCAGAGCCTGGACGCCACCACTGGCGAAGCCCTGCCCTACCACTTCGCCCAGGCCACCGAAACCGAAGTGGACCAGGCGGCCAAGGCCGCTGCCGCCGCTTTCGCCGAGTTCCGCCAACTGGCCCCAGCCCGTCGCGCCGAATTCCTCGACGCCATCGCCGCCGAACTGGATGAGCTGGACGACAGCTTCGTCGCCGTCGTCTGCCGCGAAACCGCCCTGCCCGCTGCCCGTATCCAGGGTGAGCGCGGCCGTACCAGCGGCCAGATGCGCCTGTTCGCCCAGGTGCTGCGTCGTGGCGACTTCCTCGGTGCACGTATCGACCTGGCCCTGCCTGAGCGTCAACCCCTGCCACGCGTCGACCTGCGCCAGATGCGCATCGGTGTAGGCCCGGTTGCCGTGTTCGGCGCCAGCAACTTCCCACTGGCCTTCTCCACCGCCGGTGGTGACACCGCTGCGGCCCTGGCGGCAGGTTGCCCAGTCGTGTTCAAGGCCCACAGCGGCCACATGGCGACGGCCGACCTGGTCGGTTGCGCCATCCAGCGTGCGGCCGAGCGTACCGGCATGCCAAAAGGCGTGTTCAACATGGTCTTCGGCGGTGGCGTTGGCGAGTGGCTGGTCAAGCACCCGGCCATCCAGGCCGTTGGTTTCACCGGTTCCCTGAAAGGTGGTGACGCCCTGTGCCGCATGGCCGCCGAGCGTCCACAGCCGATCCCGGTGTTCGCCGAGATGTCCAGCATCAACCCGGTGATCGTCCTGCCGGGCGCCCTGGCCAAGCGTGGCGAAGCCATCGCGCGCGAACTGGCAGGCTCCGTCTGCCTGGGTGCCGGCCAGTTCTGCACCAACCCGGGCCTGGTCATCGGCCTGCAATCGCCACAGTACAGCCAACTGCTGGGTGAGCTGGGTCAGCACCTGGACCAGCAGGCGGGCCAGACCATGCTCAACGCCGGTGGCCTGCGCAGCTACGTCGGCGGCCTGGAGCACCTGAAGGCTCACGCCGGTATCGAGCACCTGGCCGGTCAAACCCAGGAAGGCAGCCAGGCCCGTGCCCAGCTGTTCAAGGCTGATGCCCGCCTGCTGGTGGAATCCGATCCACTGCTGCAGGAAGAAGTCTTCGGCCCGACCACCGTCGCCGTCGAGGTCAAGGACAACGAGCAACTGCGCGCTGCCCTGCTCGGCCTGCGTGGCCAGCTGACCGCCACCCTGATCGGTGAAGCGGAAGACTTCGAAGCCTTCGCCTGGCTGGTGCCACTGCTGGAAGAGAAAGTCGGCCGTATCCTGATCAACGGCTACCCGACTGGTGTGGAAGTGTGTGATGCGATGGTTCACGGTGGTCCGTACCCAGCGACTTCCGATGCCCGTGGTACTTCGGTGGGTACCCTGGCGATCGATCGTTTCCTGCGTCCGGTTTGCTACCAGAACTACCCGCAGTCGCTGCTGCCTGAGGCACTGCGCGATGGCAACCCGTTGGGGCTGCGTCGACTTGTGAGTGGGCAGTGGAGTGATGCGGCGATCTGATTGCTGCGTTGATGGAGAGAGCCCCGCTTTGGCGGGGCTTTTTCGTTGGGGGGCGTGTGTGAGCTTGAGAAGGACACGGATACCAATCGGCTGGAGTTCATGGATGTGAACGCCAATGGCGTTAGCGGTCAACCACCATATTCCTGAGCAGGGTAAACGTTGTGATGGCCAGTTCTGACAGCCGCTATGGTTAAATCAAGGTCGAGGCTGTACTCACAAATCCGCTAAGCGCACATAGCGATCGCTCGCGAACGGCAGCAATCGGTCAGAAGCGGACGTTGAAACGGGTTAAAATTTTCTCTCAAGAACAGATTTTTTTGCGCTGGCGGCATGCGATATGAGTAGAAAGGGTTCGAATCCCTATCTCTCTGCCATTATAGGAAATCCCTTTCAAATCAATTAGTTACAAAGTTAGCGAAACAGCGATTTGTAGCAGTAGTTTGTAGCAATTTTTGTAGCTACCCAAGACGCACAAGTCGCCGTTTTTTGTGCCTGTCTGAATCATCCTGCCTGCATTTACCCCGAAACTTTCCCCTCCTTGTGCTGCACCTCTAATACTTTATCTGAGTGCAGACTTCTAAAGGGCTACGGCTCGTAGTGGTGTGTGTCACCGAACCTTTGACGTCAGGCCGCAGCGTTCACGGAAACGCATGTAGGAGCGTGCTGTAGCGTTTTTACGAGGCAGGAAGCTACGAAGCCCTTTCAATGCGACCTCATGCTTTCAGGCCAACCACACTGGCTTGTGGTCGAGCAGGGTAGGGCAATCTGATGAGGCTACTATTGCCCTACCTGTGCTGGCTATTAGGCATCACAAAGGATTAAGATTAGGGAATAGAGAAGCGCTGATCAATTTGAGGAAGGAATCTCGGAATGCATAACATCGAAGTGCCTGAAAAATACAAGCTTTACTACGATGAGTCGAATAACATGCGAGTCTTCTCCCTGCGAGAGGGAAAGTATAATATTGATAGCGACCCCAATCAAAAAATATCTCCAATATTTGTATTAGCTGGTATTGCGTTAAAAGAACACCAATCAGATTTGGATTTCGTAGCGCTTCAAGAATCTCTGAGGCTTGATAAATCTGCTGAAGAGTTGAAGTTCAAAAGCATTGTTGCTTTAAAAGCTGGTTTTACCCCTTATCAAGCTCTGAAATTTACCCTTGGGAATCGCAGAGTTCAGAACATCTTGAGTTGGCTTGTCGAACACAATGTTTCTATCCATGTGTTCTCAATAAACACCGCCTTCTGGTCGTCTCTTGATATTGTGGAAGACCTGCTCTGTTTTGATGCGTCTATGGAGGAAACACTAAGTCAGCACTACTACAAGGATTGTTTGTATAAGCTGATTAAAAACGACAAGGTTGGATTTATAAATCTGCTTAATGAATTTGGCTACCCCAAAATTGAGAAACCAAAAGCCGTCCCATTTCTTAAAGCACTTCATGACTTTAATCGAGATGCGTGGGTAAAATTGGTCCCTAAAGATTTGAAAGATGCAGATCCAAATGGATTGTGCGCCGATCTTATGCGGTTAGGCTTGTTCATGTATAAACGGCTTGAGCTTAATGCTGATGAATTAGAGTTTACTCTCGTCTATGGGAATGATGAAAAATATCTTATAGGTGATTTTTCAAATTTCTATGTGAATAGAATTTCTACGTTTCCGGCATCTGAACATATTCTCGATGAAGAGGACAAGGTTAAGCCTCTGATAGACAGCGTGTTTGCTGCAATGGAAAAAAGTGACACATACGACTACGATTTTATAAAATCAAATGAGAGCCTGCCAATTCAAGTTGCGGATTGTGTGGCAGGAATTTTTAGAGTTTTGTTGGCGTATCTGGAAGACTCTTCGCTTGAGGATGTCAAACTCTTTTTGAAAGGCTTAAATCCAATGGAGCAAAAAACCTTTGTCAAGCTTAAGTCTTTGCTTGAAGGATCTATTGAAGAGTGCGGAATGCTATTTCATACAGTTATGGTTCCGGCAGATATTGAAAAATATGAAGTGCTTTTTGCTGACCAGCTAGTCAGGCATGGGCCGAATGGCTTTGTTTAAAAAACATGCTAAGCAGAAATAGAGATGTCTGAACACTCACTGCATTCGTCATACCGTGAAAAGTTGATTGAGCACTTGCTCATCGGCGAGCTACTGAAGTTTTCGTGGCTAAACAAAGACTTCACCCTCGAAATAGCTAAGCCGGAAGTCGATAACTCAGGCTACGACATTATTGCTGAGTCAAATGGGATCATCAGGCATACCCAGCTCAAGGCGGCGTTCGTGGTGTCTGCCACGGCATCGCAGAAAATCCATATCGCCTTGTCAAAGAAACCATCTGGTTGCGTGGTGCTGGTCTATTTCAACAATGAAACCCTCGAGCTGGGGCCGTATTATTTCTATGGGGCGGCTCCAGGGTTTCCCTTGCCAAGTCTGGATCATCTGAAAATCGCGAAGCACACGAAAGGCGATGCTGGTGGCGTAAAAGCGCAAAGGCCCAATATTCGAGTGTTGAACAGAGGCCAGTTCGAAAAGCTGAATACGGTAAATGACCTGTATGAAAAGCTTTTCGGTAGCCCCCCCTAACCAGAACAAACTGAGATGCAGACGAGGGAAGCAATTCAAGCAGACAAGGTGACGGATCTATTTTCTAAGAAGTCTTCGGCCCGATCACCGTCGCCGTCAAGGACAGCGAGCAACTGCGCGCTGCCCTGCTCGGCCTGCGTGGTCAACTGATCGCCACCCTGATCGGTGAAGCGGAAGACTTCGAAGCCTTCGCCTGGCTGGTGTCACTGCTGGAAGAGAAAGTCGGCCGTATCCTGATCAACGGCTACCCGACTGGCGTTGAAGTGTGTGATGCGATGGTTCACGGTGGTCCGTACCCGGCGACTTCCGATGCCCGTGGGACGTCGGTGGGTACCCTGGCGATCGATCGCTTCCTGCGTCCGGTGTGCTACCAGAACTACCCGCAGTCGCTGCTGCCTGAGGCGCTGCGTGATGGCAACCCGTTGGGGCTGCGTCGCCTGGTGAATGGGCAGTAGAGTGATGCGGCGATCTGATTGCGGCGTTGGTAGAGAGAGCCCCGCTTTGGCGGGGCTTTTTATTTCCGGAGCGGTGCATGTCCGCTTGAAGGGAGGAGCGACCTCCCCCTGAGGGTCTTCAGTTTTCGGGGGATATCTGGTTCGCTACAGGGACGCCATCCAGCAGCGCATCGACCACTGCCCGTGCCATCTCCACGGAATGCAGCATGCTCCAGAACAATGCCCGCTCGAAAGGATCGGTGTGCAGGCTGAGTTCGTCGCCGTTGAGTTCTGCCGTTTCGAGCAGGCGCGAGACGTGGGCCAGCGCGTCATAGGCAGTGACGCCCTGCTGGATGACGAACAAGGAAGGTTTATTAACGGATTCTGGAGCAACGGGGCGGAAACGGGTGAATGTGAGACTGTCGAGTAAGCGGGTGCTGGATGCTGTGTTGTCTGTGCCGAAAGCCCTGTTGGCAGGCGGCGGATCAGGGATAATTTTCTTGGTCATGGTGGAGTTCCTTTGTTGGGTCAGGAGCCCGTCACCTACGCTGCAAAACGAGGGGTGGCGAGCCGTACACAGGTTTGCAGACCGGCAACAAAGGAACCGGCAGGCCGAAGCCTCCTGCGCACAGCTCGCCATAACGCGAACGAAAAAATGCCGCTGATCGCGGCGTTGTGCGCCTTTGTTGTCCCGGGCTGCAAAACCCGTATCGCTGAATTTGCAGCGACCTTGGGACTGTAGCCATGACCTTTGGCGCACACAATATTGTCCCACGCCTGAATCGTGTGGGAAATATTAGATTTTTAGGAAGACCCTTCCACCTTGACCTTAGAAGCTAGGTAACATGAAGCGCTAGGGGGCAGGACGCCGTGCGAAGCCACGGCACAGACTTCCAAAACCACTGAGTAGCTCGGCTTTAGATAGGGCCTCGGAAGACTTAGGTCACCGGAGCCTTTTCGTATCCAGCTCCACCCCAGAGCCCTGCAATCACGACCGTTGCATTGGAGCCGGACTCTCAAGGCAATTTAGGAGTCAACCAGGTCTCGACAGTGTCGCTGCCGTACTCGGCTTTCCATTCCTTCAGCAGCTTGTGGATGCCGCCTTTGGTCTCGATGTTCTCGCCGTTATGCGGGTTCTTATACTGCTTGGCCTGGCTGGCGCAGCGCGGCTACTTTTCAGCCACTGTTAGGAGCAGTTGCACGACGGTTCGCCTGCGGATCCAGAATGTTGACCACGTCTCGAAGGCTGCAGCCATACTCGACGAGTAGGTTACGCAGTTTGGTTTCAAACTCAATTTCCTTCTACAGCTCTGAGCTGCCCTTGAGTACTTCGAGCTCAGCGAGCTGGGCGGCGAGTTGCTGCTCGAGTTGGCGGAATTCTGCCAGGCGGGACATGGGGTGGCTTTCCTTGTGTGGAGGTAGGACTAGAGCCGCGATACTGAACATTATACACCCAATGTACCTGTGCATTTCCTCGTGGAACCTCCTAGTCAATTGGGCCATTTTAGGGGCCAAGCGCGAAATAAAGTTCATCCGACGAGGCCCCCACCTAGCTCGTTTGTCGCAGGAGAAACACCAAGCGAAACGGTTGTAGTATCATTCTGGCACTACACAGCCATCCAGAAGGGATTCAGATGCAAAAGCTGTTCGAGGGTATCACTTGGAGTGACTGCCTCACCGTCAAAACTGATTGGGTCGAGAACTTCTTCCATCGGATCCCTGAGGTTCTGGACCTCAAAGTCCGAGCACACGCATTGTCCCTGAAATTCTCGGGGAATCGCCAAGAAAGCCTAGCCTTAGCAAAGTATGTCGGAAACAGAATCGAGCATTATGTATTCGATAAAAACGAACTGGATGAATACAGAGCCAGAGACGAAAACCCGTTCCCGATGGCGTCTAGTTTTTTCGCAAACACCGATCCAGTGTTCGATGGAAAGTACGGCGAGCTAATACTTTATCTGCTAGTCGAAGCCATTTTCGAAACTCCGATGGTATGCCACAAACTAAGCTTGCTCACCAACGTGAAAGATCAAGTAAAAGGTGGAGATGGTATATTCTTTGGAGAAAGGCACAGCAATATATCTATATTAATCGGCGAATCCAAAATATACCAAGAGCTAGGCGGAGCGATTGGCAGCTCATTAGAATCAATCGACAGATTCAACCAAAACTACCTACCAAGCTCGCTAGACCATGAGCTTTTTATCGCCCGATCTAATATTTCAAAAAACTTCACTCTTGACCAAGTGAAAGCCCTACTTAAAGCATTTCGCCCTGGAACAGAAGAATATCAAGCCTGCAACAAAATCTTTCCAATACTCCTCATTTATGACGAAAAGAAAATTGACAGCATTGAGGAGGAAGCGAGCAGCAAAGATCATGCAGAAGAACTTGTTGCCGAGTGGATTAAAGAGCATACCACAGAAGCGGTCAAGAGCATAAGATCAAGACTAGACAACAAATCAGAATTACGAAAGCTATTTCTCGAATTCTTCCTCATACCAATGAGCAGCGTTGAAGCTTTCAAAAAGACTCTTTTCAAACAAATTCACGGCATTGAATTCAAAGAACCACCTAAGGATCCAAAGCCTAAGAAAGCAGCTAGGAAGGCCAGCAAATGAACAGAGATTTTGAAAGCCTACCCCTAGAGGCGTCTAGGGATGAGGACTTTGTAGAGACTTACGACAACTTGCTGAAGCATCTATTTCTCAGCAAGCAGGCCGGAACCCAGGAAGGAGTTCCGATATCATTACAAAAACTTCAGAATGCCACATGGCTTGCATCTATCATTTCACTCAGCAAGTCTGAAGCCCTGAAAAACCTAGCCAACTCGTTTGGGGCATTATTACACCTCTACTCCCCCGACAACGCAGCATATCAACGCGCCTGCTACATTATTCAATCCAGATCTGGGAATTTATTATCAAGCAAACACATCCCCAACATTTTTGAAAATGGTCAATACCTGAATAGCTTTGGTGCTCTTCTAGACCTTGAGTTAGGTGCTACTAGGGGAAGGTTAACCCACAAGTTGGAAGGCGCTGGAGAGTTCGTATTTACAGATTACCAGGCAAGGCTTTGGTCAGCGATTCGAAACGGATCTAACGTTGCCATTTCCGCGCCTACATCTGCGGGCAAGTCGTTCATCATCAGACGATATATTGTTGAAAAACTGAAAGCCAAGCCTGAAACCGCAATTTTTGTGGTACCGACTAAAGCGCTAATCAACCAGGTCAGCATGGACTTCAAGTCAGACCTCAAAGACAATGCTCACGTATACACCACATACCGCCCTCAGGATGAGGACGATAAATCCATCATCTACGTTCTGACTCCAGAGCGGTGCAACAAGCTACTGCAAGATAAAACTACGAGACCACCTTCAATTATCTTTATTGACGAAGTCCATAACCTTGAAGCAGAAGGTCGAGGAATGGTTTTCGAAAACTGCCTCTATGGCCTTGTTGCACGATTCCCGAACAGCCAATTTATCTTTGCGGGCCCCTTCATTGAAGACATAGTCACTCCTTTAAAAGAGCTTTCGGGACTAGATCTCATTGATGAGACGACCGTCGCCACGCCAGTGTTCCAAGTTAGAGCTACCGTCACGTTTCTTCCTCGGACAGCTACAGCCGAATATCGCATTTTCAGTCAGACTGGTAACATCATATCAGGCACGACCGTCTTGAATAAGAAGCTGTATTCAAAGGCGAAGGGGAAAAAGGGAGAGGCAATTTCAATCTTTCTGCAAAATCTCAAACAGGATGAAAGCTGCATCATCTTCGCTCCTCGTAAGTCCACAGCTGAAAGCTGGGCACTTGAACTGCCTCCTTCGAACAAGGCTAACCTTGAGCAAACGGAAGCAATTGGCGAGCTCATTGACTTTCTGGCAGAGGAGATCCATCCCGATTATTCGCTCATCAGAACCTTGAAAAATGGCGTGGCGTTTCACCACGCTGGGCTTCCTGACATCGCCAGGATTGAGATCGAAGAACTTTACTCACGAGAGGCGATTACCAGCCTTGTATGCACCTCTACTCTTCTACAAGGCGTTAACCTTCCTGCAGACAAGCTTATTGTCATCAACCCAAAAAATGATACAACCCCATTAACTCCGTTCGAGTTCAAAAACTTGATTGGCCGTGCTGGACGCATTAGCACAAACCTCTATGGCGAAGTTTATTGCCTAGAGGTTAAAGACGAAGAGTGGGGTGAAGAAAGACTGACAAATGATGAAAAAACCAAGATCAAGCCTAACACCACCTCTATTCTGCAGGAACACACGGATACCTTAATCCGCCTGGCCACTGCAACACGTAGTGAGATAGTTGAGGACGAAGAGGGTGGAGCCCTTTACACCACCATTTGTTATCTTAGGCATCTATTCGTATCCGACCAAAAGCATTTTGAGCGTCTCCTAGATACGGCACAAATAAATCCTCAGAATCGAGTTCTTCTTGAAGAGAAGCTCTCCGAGATCAAAAATCAGCTCTCGATCCCTTTGGAACTCCTCCGCCAGAACCCCTATGTAGATCCTCTGCTTCAAAATCAGCTCTACCTAAAAATTCATTCAGATCCATATGCATGGATTCCTACAAGCTTTCCTAACTCTCGACGTTCAACAACGCCAACTGAAGAAATTGACTTTGAAGACTTGAGCTTCTATGAGCAATTCGATGACATTGCCCGGAGACTGGACTCAATCTTCCATATAGAGGCAGAAGTCAACTCAAAATGGGGCGAATACATTGGCATACGCCCATTAGTTTATGATGCTTTCCAGTGGATGTCCGGAAAGCCGCACCGGTACTTTATTGACAAATTCCTGGTAAAGCTCACCGCAAACCCTGACGACTCCGATAAAGATGATGACTCTGAAGGCAGCACTAAAACCCGAAGCGTTGACAGGGCAGCCAGCCATGTAACAAAGAATATAAGTAGCAACATTACATTCAAACTCGTCAAATACTTTTCTCTTTGGTCAGACATAACAAAGGCATGTCTACCAGAGTCAGAGCATGAGCAACATGCATATGCTCTGAGTCTGCCTTCAATGATTGAGCTCGGCAGTTACGATCCAAGAGTTCTTGAACTGATGTCACTTGGCATTAATAGAAGCATTGCGCTTAAGTTACGTAAGGATCTACCAACGAACGTGGAAAATGTTGAAGCCTGGCTACAAAAATACAATACTGCCCGGCTCTCCCCCCTCCTCCGCAGGTACCTCGAACGCTCAGGACTCACGAAAAGGACTGAGCAGGAAATATACTAAAATCGCTCATGGAGCTGGGTCACCAGCTCCATCAAAAACTTAACTCACGCGCCATTTACTTTAAAATATTGCCATTCGGGACGGATTTATTTTCTCGAATCGCCTAACACATTAGAAACTAATAAGAAAAAACATAAAAATACAAGCCGACCAAGCATATCTACATAACAGGACGTTCTGCATGGCAAGTCAGCGACCAAGAGTAAAAGTTAAAAAAAACACGCCAATAATAAAAAGACCTATTTCATTGGATGTAAAATCTTTCGCGATCGCGCTGGCGAAAGGAGCCGGACATGCCTTGCTAGGGAAGTTTGACGATCTAGGCGACGATGGGCTTGATGCAATGGCCGCAATCGGCCTTGCCGAAACTGGCCCAGAGATCATGGCGTATACGCTACTACAAAACTCTTTAATTACCGCTATAAAGGCGTTGCTTGAAGACACCAAGGAGGTAATAGGTGAAACAGATTACTTCGGCAGCTTTGAAATACTGCTAGAACAGCATATCGGCAACTTCGAAATTACTGAAGACTTTTTCCTGGCACCCCAGAACCTACCAATAGTCAATTCTATTCAAGAAGCAATAATTGAATGGCTTGTCCGCCAAGGGCATTCGAAAAGCATAGCATGCACAATATCTTCCAGGCTGCCCGGCTACATAGCTTATTCCCTTCACAAAGAGTGGCAGCGTAACAAAGCTGAATACGAGACGATAAAAAGCGCATTATCTTCTCCCTTCACAAGCACTATAGAGCATATAAATAGTTGGGATGCGTACAGCGCCCAACTTCAAATGCGACTGGAGGAACCAGTATTCGGAGAGCCATTCGGCTTGCGCCAGATATACATCCCACTGAACGCATACTATGAAACTAAAGGCGACAAAAACGAATCACTTGAAGAATCGAAAACCAAACAGCGAGTAGTAGTGCGCTTGATAGATGAGCTGGATAACTGGCTAGCCTCTTCAAAAAAAGATGATGCTGTTCGTGCAATTAGTGGTGGCCCGGGTAGCGGTAAATCCTCCTTTTCTAAAATTTACAGCGCGCATATCGCCAGCCAAAATAAAATAAAGGTCCTTCTGGTACCTTTGCACTTCATCGATCCTAGTAGAGATTTTATTGATGAAATTGGGCGTTTCGTACGAGATGAAGGAATACTAAAAAATAATCCACTGCAAAAAGATTACAGCTTTCCGGAGCTTTTGATCATACTGGACGGCTTGGACGAACTGGCAAGCCAAGGCCGCGCAGCTGCAACTACAGCTAGAAATTTCGTGAGAAGCGTCCAGCAGACTGTCGATCGTTTAAACATGCACTCTCTTGCCCTGAGAGTTCTATTCAGCGGGCGAGAGGTTGTGGTCCAAGAAAGCGAGTCTGAATTTCGGCGCCCTCATCAAGTCCTTACAATCATGCCGTATTTTCACAACCCGCTGGTAGTTAACTATCAAGACCGGAGCGATTATTATGATCCGGACAAGCTTCTTGAGAGTGATCTTAGGTCAGATTGGTGGAGGAATTATGGGGCACTCACCGGAAGAACTTATGATGGTATCCCTCCAGAGCTAGACCGTCCCGATCTCAATGAAATTACCGCCCAGCCCCTATTAAACTACTTGCTGGCACTTAGCTACTGCCGAGGAAAATTAGATTTTACTGATCATGTCAATCTTAATGAGATTTACAATGATCTTGTGCAAGCTATTTACGAGCGAGGCTATGAAAATGGTCGAAAACATGAATCTATCCGAAGTATTGATATCGACGACTTTTATTTAATCCTGGAAGAAATTGGGCTGGCTGCCTGGCACGGAGATGGACGCACTACGACGGTAAGCGAAATTGAACAGTATTGCCGCTTAGGAGGTTTCGGAGAACAACTTGACGCATTTCAAGATGGTGCAAAGGTTGGTATCACGTCTCTGCTTGCAGCATTTTTCTTTCGTCAGCACGGCTCGCGCCCGAAAGGTGATCCAACTTTCGTGTTTACACATAAAAGCTTCGGTGAATACCTAGCTGCAAGACGAATTGTCAGGGCCATGTGCGACATCATAGAGGAGAAAAGCAGACGTGAGAGTATTGGCAAGTCTCGTGGAAGAGGCTGGAGTGATGTTGATGCGCTGACACACTGGGGTGAGGTGTGCGGGCCAACAGCAATTTCAGAAAATATACACAAATTTCTTGAGTCGGAAGTTTTACTCATGGAGCATGAGGCGATTCTGGCTGCACAAGATTGTCTAATCTCGCTATTCAATCACGTGTTACGCCATGGCATGCCTATGGAAAAAGTCGCATCTGCGATAACATTCCACGACTGCGCTCACCAAGCTAGAAATGCTGAGGAGACTTTGCTCGCCACTCTGAATGCATGCGCGATAGCAGTTGAAACGGTTTCCAAAATCGACCATCCTGACCGTACTGCATTCGGTACTTGGTTAAAGCGAATTCAGAAGCAACGAAGCGGCCCGGAGTCAGGTATCGCGCTCAACTGCCTTTCTTGGCTTGATCTTTCTGGGGTAAGCTTGGATTTTGCGGATCTCTATGGTGCTGATATTGCTCATTCGATCCTTGACAACATTCAAGCTTTCAGGATTGTCTTAGGCCGCGCCAGAGCCTATAAAACCTCTTTCAAAAACGCTCATATGGAGGAGAGCTATCTAAATTCAGCGTTCCTCAAGCATGCGAACTTCGCCGGATCATACTTGGAGCTATCTAATTTCTCATACGTCAAAGCTGATTTTGCAAGCTTTGCAGATGCAAAACTTTCCGGCAGCAATTTTGCAGAAGCCACTCTTGAATTTACAAATTTTGAAAATGCCGATTTGACCCGCTGTAGTTTTCGAGGCACCATAAAATCGAAAACTAGGTCTAGAAAAAAACAGCCGTAACCCCCTCATATGAACCCGTTATCATCTTGTTGATGGTGACGGAGTTCTTGCTCTACCCAGCGTATGTAGTACCACATCCCCAGCTTTTTTCGCGGTAAAAACATATGGCAGATACGGGCCGATCTCTGCCCTTGACGAACGACTGCTGTGGATCGAAAGCTGCCGTTTGTGACTGGCAGCTTCCGCCCATTTAGCTCCAACCAGACAACTCCCTTTCCATTGAGTGAAATTTCCTAGAAAATCGCAACCGCTTGTTTGAGCCATACGCCGCCGATAGTCTTGGCTCGGTCATCCCAACGGATGACACGGATGTGCAAGTCCGTTCATATCGGTGCGTCACGCGCCCTCAAACAAGCCGTTTCGACGGGTGCTTCTGCCCTCTTCGATTCCAGCTTGATGGTGGCCGTGCGCGGGAGACTTTCGAGTCTGCCGGGGTCCGATATGCCCGGTCTTGCACACCTGCGTACGGCTGCCACCCTCATTCGTGTGCAAGCGAACGGTGACAGCTCCACCTCATATCGGAGTTCGATCATGTTCAAAGCTACCCCCAATCCGCCGACCACATCCCGTGTCGGAATCATTGATCCTCGTGTCGCTGACCAGGCACTGGCCTACTATGACCTGGGGCCAAATGCAGTACCGAAACCAGCGCCCGCCTCCGCCGCGCCCATCGCAGCCGCCGCACCTCCAAGTCAACCGCCAAGCTCCCTGGCTCACGAAGACACCCTGCTTGACCTCCATTCGATTCTGCAATCAGCCGCCGCCACGGCCTATGAGAACGCCGACAACCAGACCGGCTCGAATCGCAAGGTGGCGATGGGCGTGGTGCACCTGATTGAGCTGGCGCAGTTGAGAATGAGTGTGCTGGAGCAGCAGGTTGTGGCGACCAACAACTGATGGCTGGCTGATGGTCAAAAGCTTCGCGGGCAAGCCCGGCTCCTACAGTACGGCGGTGGTCATCAGGGTGGTGGTCGCCTCAATCTTGTAGGAGCGTGGCTTGCCCGCGAATAGGCCAGTCGTCTCAACAAAACATCTGAGTATTTCGCTGTGGTGGCGGGCTTCTTGGGTACAGATGGTCGCCCGCAACACCCGCTTGAACGCACCACTCACACGTGTTCCCGCAGAAAGTTGACGAACGCCATCGTGCGCGCTGAACGTCGCCGTTCGCTGCTGAGTACGGCGTTCACCGGCAACGCTATTGTCTGGTAAGAGTCGAGCACGGTGACGACCCTGCCCTGCTCGACATCCGCGGCAAAAAGCCATTCGGGAGACAGGGCAATCCCCAGGCCGGAGATCACCATTTCTCGAATGGCTTCGCTGTTGTTGCTGGTGACATTGCCCTTGATCGGAATAGCCAACGCCTGTGCATCGCGCGTGAAGTGCCAGGTGTCGAAGTGTTCCAGCAAAGTGAAGCCGATGCAGTTGTGGCCGGCCAGCTCCTGGGGTTCATGCGGCACGCCGTGCTGCTTCAGGTACTCGGGAGCGGCATAGACCCGCCGTGTCGTGGTGCCCAGGGGCACCGCAACCAGGCCCTCGTTCTTCACCTTGCCAATGCGGATCGCCAGGTCGATGTTTTCCTTGAGCAGATCCTCGTTGTGATCGCTCAGCCGCAGGTCAATCCGCACCTCCGGGTAGCGCTGCAGAAAAACCCGGATCAGCGGCGCGATGCAGGATCGTCCGTAGCTGACCGGAGCCGTGATCCGCAGGGGGCCGGCGATCTGCTCCTGGCCACTGGCAAAGCTGCGTGTAGCCGTCTCAAGGCTTCCCAGGATCTCCTGGCAGTGCTGGTAGAACCGTTGCCCCTGGTCAGTCAGTGACAGCTGGCGGGTACTGCGGGCAAACAGTGGTCCGCCCAAGTACTGCTCCAGCGCGCGAACCTGCTTGCTCACGGCCGGCTGCCCCACGTTCAGCTCTCGAGCCACGGCGGAAAACGAGCCGCGCTCTACCACGCGCGCAAAGGTGCGCATGCTGTCAAACAGATCCATGGGAAATTAGGTCCTTTCGAGGAATAGGTGATATTCAAATTTAGCTTCTTATCGGAATACCTGGGGTGCGGCAACCTGAAAGCGTCCACCCCATCAGAGGTTTCCGTCATGAACAACACCATGCTCGCCGCCATCGCTGAATCAGCCCAAGCCCCCCTCGCCTTGCGCCAAGTCGCCCGCCCTATTCCCGGCAAGGGCCAGGTGCTGGTCAAGGTCCATGCCGCCGGGGTCAACCCGCTCGATACCAAGATTGCCGCTGGCGCAGCCGCTCACGCTCGCCAGGCGCTGCCCGCGATACTCGGCCTGGACTTGGCCGGGACGGTCGTCGCGGTGGGAGAAGCCGTGACCGGCTTTGCGCCGGGTGACGAGGTCTTCGGCATGGCCGGCGGGATTGGCGGTGCCCAGGGCGCGATGGCTGAATACATCGCGGTCGATGCCCGGCTGATTGCAGCAAAGCCGCAGGCGCTGACCCAACGTGAGGCCGCGGCGCTGCCGCTGGCGTTCATTACGGCATGGGAAGGCCTGGTGGATCGTGCCAACGTCCGCGCCGGCCAGCGCGTGCTGGTGCATGGCGGTGCAGGCGGCGTCGGCCAGGTGGCCGTGCAACTGGCCAAGGCCCGAGGGGCCGAGGTCTTCGCCACCGGTTCCGCCGACAGCCTGGACTTCATTCGTTCGCTGGGGGCGACGGCGATCGACTATCGGGCTCAGAGCGTCGACAGCTACCTTGAGCAGTACACCGCAGGCGAAGGTTTCGACATTGTCTATGACACGGTAGGAGGTCAAACCCTGGATGCCTCATTCCAGGCGGTGAAGACCTACACCGGCCATGTACTCAGTTGCCTGGGTTGGGGGGAGCACCGCCTTGCGCCGCTGTCGTTCAAAAGCGCGACCTACTCGGGGGTGTTCACGCTGCTGCCGCTACTCACTGGCAAAGGCCGAGAACACCATGGGGCGATTCTGCGCGAGGCGGCGGCCCTGGCGGACGCCGGACAACTGAGGATCAGGGTCGATCAGCAGCGCTATGCCCTGCAAGACGTCAACGAGGCGTTCCGCCAGGTTGCCCAAGGGCAAGGCAAGACGGTGATCGAGTTGCTCAGTTGAGCGAGCCAGCTCGGGGCTGAGAGACGGCGCCGTTGCTAGAGCCAGCGCCGGACCTGGCGACAGTACTGGCTGAAGTCGCTGCCGAACAGGCTGGCAAGGGCTCGCTCCTCCGGCCCGATCTGGAAGCGGTTCATGTAAACCACGAAGCCCAGCACGCCCAGGAGCGCGGGCGGCCAGGCGAGGAAGATCGACCAGGCGACCAGGACGGTGGCAAAACCCAGGTACATGGGGTTGCGGGTGTATCGGTAGACACCCGAACTGACAAGGGCAGAAGCCGTTTCCGGCTTCAGCGGGTTGACCGTGGTCCGTGCGCGGCGGAATGAAAATACGCCAGCCAGACAGATGGCCACACCGGCCAGCATCACGATCAGCGCCAGGCCAACGCGCCATTCCATCGTCAGTACCAAGGAGCCTGGTAGGTACCGGGCAGCGAGCCACGCCAGCAGGCCAAACAGGGTTGCAACCAACGGCGGAGGAATACGATTGTCCATGATGAATTCCGGGAAGAGACGGGCTTGCCGCCAGCATGAGGGCTGTAGCCACTTCAGGGTCAAGCATCCTGAGCGCGATGAAGACTCAAGGGCATTTGGCCCGTCTCACTGAGTTCAGAGCGGTGATCAATCGTCACGGTCGTCAGTGAGCCACTTGGGATTTCCTGGAAAACCGACAATCGCCTATGGCCGAGTGCAGTGGGTCACGATGGGCAGCTATCGGCCAATTACTGCCGCCGTCGAGCTTTTTTATCGGCTATTCCAAATTTTAAATCACGGCCCGCGTTTTTAGGAACGCGAAATACTTAGGATCATCGTTGTCAAAAATCTCATCTCCAGCCGCCATGTATGCTCGCATAAGTTCATCGGCAGCCCGATCAGTTTCCTCTTTTTCGTACAGCACTTGGCCCAAGCGCAAATGCAAAAATGGATTGCCGACCGCATCGGGGCAAGTCATCGCATACTCAAGGGCCTCTTTTGCGGAGGTAAAGAATTTTCCCTGAAAACAGGCATCGCCGATAGCGGCAAGCACCCATGTCGCCGCTTCCCAGTTATTTTTGGGTTCTGGAATCAACTCCCACGCTAGGTTGTACTGATCGATGGCAGCCTTGAAATTACCACCCTCCAGATGCTCATCACCCAATTGGCAAAACACCTTGATCTGCTCATGGGTCAAGTCATCCAATTCGAAAGTTTCCATCTTAACTCCCTGTCTATAAGGCTCAACCGCGCTAGCCGCCGATTTTGCAACCAAACCGGACGATAAATAATCGTATAAATCACGACAATTATAGGCCAATAGGTGCCGTCCGCAACGGTCCCTTCTCGTCGACATTCTGGCGTTCGGCTTAATTCGCTTTCGGCTCTTGGCTACCGCTCATGCAGTCGTGTCCCAATAGAAATGGATGTACTCGTCTTCATACTCCGCGAACAGTGAAATGGTGAACTCCGTCTTCATTGAATACATCAACAACGCTCCGATGAAACCGTTGGGCTCATGCAGCGGCTGCTTGAGGGGAGCGATCAAATAATGCGCCGCGCCCGCGACCATCTTATTAAAAACAGCTTCCGAAATATCCTCAAACTTGGCGTCAGACACGTAGCCCACGAAGTAGCTTGCTCTTTCGTGATGCCAATCTACACATTCGGCATGAAGCCAGAATTTCAATCCGTTTTCGCCTTGCTGTTTAGGCGCGCGGGTTATTCGAATGGTTTCCTCAGAATCGGGGTATTGAAAGGCGACTGATGGATACGTCACAAAATAGAGACCGCGACAGCCACCGAGCGCTCTCCAAAAAGACTTTTCTTCCCCAGTGAGTTGATCAAAATCGTTTCTGTTGAACATGGAAAAACCTGATATATAAATCGGAACGAGCTTATTTTTTCAGAAAAAGCATTCTTGAGAGATTATGGGGCCATTTTCCCCGCCGCGCTATCTTAGTCGTGCTTTACGCGAAGAAAGATCCAACCAGTCATTAAACATGGGTCGCTCTCATCTTCCTTTAAGTGCTATTTTCGCTCACTTGAACTCCTTTCTTTCTAAGTCGGCTCGCTAGCGCAAGCACGGGCTGACGGTGACTCAAGTCGCTTTTCAACCTGAGTGACTGTGGAGTCTTGGACGCTGCTATCGGGCAGCTATTGGCCGATTCCCGTCTGTAGTGACGGACAGAGGGCGGCCATAAGCGACCATTCGTGACTGACCGTTTTCGACCCATGGCTGCCAGCTAACGACACGAAGCGGAAGTTCGCTTCGCCGAAAAATGGCCGTTCAACCGCATTCGCAATCAAACCCAGGCGTTCATCCAGCTTACTTCAAGAGTAGCTGAGTAAAGTCCTGGTGCAGGCCACCGCTTGCCTTGGAACTGACTCGCATGGACTTGATACGCTTGGGTAGGCCTGAAAATCGCACCGCGCCGAAACGCGTCTGCGCGAAGCCGCGAGGAGGCTGCTGAGATTTCGTGTATGAGATTCGCGAAACGAAGGTTGACACCGGGGCGCCTTGGATGACTATCCAGTTCCACTTTCCCTGCATGGTAGTCCAAGTCCCATGCGCGCCAGATTGCTTCCGCCTCGACTACCTTGTCCAGTAGGATGACATCGATGGGAGCAAGGTCATAAATTCCATGTTCAGGTGTTGAACTGCCTTCACGGAGCCAAAAGTAGTGTGGCACGCCTCCGCAATCTGCCACTCCTTCTTCCGGCAGTTCGATCTCTCCATCATAGCCAAAGTAGCTATAGACGCGCTCAGTTGCCATAGTTCTCCCTACTTCATAAATGTCAGCAGTTGGCCGAGAGCGGATAATCAAACGTCGGCCAAAAATCGTGAAAGCGCCTGCGAAAGCGCATCAAACACCAGCGTGACGCGCCGTACCCGCTTCAGGTCGTGGTGCATCGCGATCCAGACGTCGACCGGGAAGTCCACGAGCTCGGGCAGCACGCGCACCAGGCCATGGCGTCGCGCCAGTTGGCTGGAGCATACGCCGATGCCCAGGCCAGCCCGCAGCGAGGCGAACTGGGCCAGATGGTCATCGCTGCGCATGACGGCGTTTTCCCCGGTACAGGAAAACCCCCGCTCTTTCAGGAAGGTCTGTTCCGTCAGGTTACGGTCCGGGCCGATCACCGGGTATTCGCTCAATGCCTCTGCGCAACGAGGCAGCCCTCGATGCTCTATCAATTGAGCGGTGGCATAGAGGCCTATGCGCAAGTCGCCGACATGGCGGGTCACGACCGCCGCCTCGGAGGGACGACGAATGCGTACGGCCACATCGGCTTCCTGCAAGGCCAGGTCTTCCAGCCGGTTCGACACGCTCAGTTCAATCGACAGCTGGGGTTGGGCAGCGCGGATCTCGCCCAGCATGGGAGGCAGCACCTCGACGCCCAGCAACTGGCTACTGGTTACGCGCACGGTTCCGCCTTGCACGTTGGCCTGCGCAGACGCGGCGCGGGTAAACGCTTCGGCGGCCAAGGCCATCGCTTGTGCATGCTCGATCAGTTCCCGCGCGGTGTCGGTGGGCATCAAGCCCGCCGGCGAGCGGACGAACAGGCTGGTCCCCACGCTCTGTTCCAGCGAGTCGATGCGTCGTCGTGCAGTCGCCTGGGCGATGCCCAGTGCCCGCGCCGCCGCCGACAGGCTGCCGGTTCGCAGGACGGCCAGGAATACGCGTTGGGTTTCCCACTGAAGTGGCGGGATATTCATACATTTCCTATGAGTAGGTCGTCAGGTTTGATTAATTTTCATCAGTATGAAGATTGGGCATTCTTAACCCGATCGGTGCTTGGCATAAAGCATCGAGTGTCGAAAACCAGGGAATTGACCTATGAAACTTGCCGGTGGTTGCCGTTGCGGCGCCGTATCCTATCGTTCAGAGCGCGACATGCAGGTCGCCGTTTACGCCTGTCATTGCCAGTTCTGTCAGATCTGGAGCGGCAGCAGCTTTGCGCTGCATGCGTTGCTGCCCGGTGACGCTTTCGTGCTGCAGGGGCTGACGGTGGAATATGCCTATGAAGACCAGGGCCAGACCTCGCGTCACCACCTGTGCGCGACCTGTCACACGCGCATTTACAACACCACCACCGCGGCCCCTGGCCTGTGGGTGTTGCGTGCAGGTACGCTGGACGAACGCAGCTCGTTGAGCCCGATGGCGCATATCTGGGTCAAGCACAAGCAACCCTGGTTGAGTCTGCCCGCCAACATCGCAACCTGGCCGGAAAGCCCAACGCCTGAAGAATTTGCGGCCGTCTTGAATGCGGGTCAGTCCTGACCGAGTGGAGGTATCGATGAGCATTGACGACTTCTGTGCAACCGGCAGTTGCCGCTGCGGCCAGGTGACCTTTGAAATGCGCGCACAACCCGTGATGACCAGCGCGTGCCACTGCGTCGGCTGCCAGAAAATGTCGGGGAGCGCCTTTTCCCTGACGGCGCTGTTTGCGGCTGATGCCTTTTCCGTCACGCGGGGTTCACCCGTGATCGGCGGCCTGCATGGCCCGACCCGGCATTTCTTCTGTCCCCACTGTTTGTCCTGGCTGTTCACCCGGCCTGCCGAAAGCGATGCCTTCGTGGGTGTGCGCAGCAGCCTGCTCGACAAGCCCGAGCGTTACGCCCCTTACATGGAGACCTGGACTCGAGAAAAACTGTCCTGGGCCAGTACCGGAGCCAGCGCTAGTTACGAGGCCTTTCCCGATCCACGGGATTATCCTGCATTGATGGCGGCGTTCGCCGCGTTGGCTTCGGCTGCTGAGCGTTAGCGTCGCGAGCGATAGCGGCTATCAGGACAAGGCTACCGATCAAGTCACGCCCAAGGCTCGGCTGGGTGCTGTGCCGATAGTCGCTTGCACATGGAAACCTCTACAATCGGCATCCCAACGTTCAAGGATGCCCGTGTGATGCGCTTTCTTTCCGTGCTTTTGTTGATTCTGCCGTCTCTGGCGTGGGCGCTGCCGGCGCTGAAGGACACCGAGCTGTACAGCAGCAAGGCGGCGGACTGTCATGATGTGGATCTCAAGACTTGGCAACATCCGGCCCGCACTGTTTTGGAAAAACATGACATCAAGCTGGAACGAGTCCAGCTGTGCAACGGGGACCACTACCCTATCTTCACCGGGCAAGTGCCATACGATCCCACTGGGCAGACGAAAAGCTTTTTCCTCCCGCTGTACGAGGAAATGCGCAAGGCCAATGGGAAATGGCCGTACGCAATCGTGGCTACCAGTGACAATATCGTGGTTTACGTCAGCTATGCGGCCAGCGATCGGATTTCGCTGGATTACGAGCAGTATGCGGAGCCGTAGGAGACAGCGGCCGTAAAGCCTTACAGCGACAACGGTGCGAGGCTGAAAGCAGCTACCTGGTACAACATGCTGTGTTCGTCTCGCCGCCGAGGTCGGGCCCTCCTCAATAGGCCTGACGCCTCCCGCAATGACATCGCCAAGAAAGCGTAGCCAGGAACATCATCTCACCATGGATAAGGATATGAAGGTTCGGTGTCCCAATTGCGGGCATGTCCCCATCAGGCTCTCGCCCACCCATAAGTGCCAAGAATGTGGAGTTTTTTCTCATGACTGGCTGATTTATGACTGGGATAGCTTTGCCTCCGTCAGACGTCAACACCTCAAATACAATATTCTGATAATCAGCGTCCTGGTCATCAACATCATCGCGCTGGTGATGTTCGAATCCAGCAATCCCTTTTTGTGGATGCTAAACGCTCTGGCTATCCCAGCCACGATCAGTTTATGCCTGTGCCTAAAGGATCTGCGGGGAGAAGCGAAGTACAAAGGGCATAAAGTTAGCGTGTTTTTACCTTGGTTTATGTTTCTCTCTGGATTTTGACCAGAAACCAGTAGCGCCAATACTCCCGCTAGACCAACCTTGCCACCCGGTATCAGCTCAGCGTAGGGAAACCTATCAGGCGTGGAGCTGATTTCCGCTTTTGGCTGGTAGCTGCCGATCGTGAGCAACCACTTTCGACCCAAAGCAACTGGTTAGTCCCCATGAGTATCAGGCAAATGGCCCAAGCACTTATGGCATTCCCAAGCGGGTGCTTGAGGGGATAACCTGAGCATCTTTCTATCTGTGTAGTACCGATATGGACATCAATCTAATGACCGAATCCATGCTTGGCCACTGGCCTGCTTCCTCGGGTGTTTGGCAATGTGAGTTCCAGTTCGGCAGCCGATTGATTTATGTCCAGCACCGCGATAACGAGTCACCCCACGTCAGAATCGCCGCCGCGCAACGCGTAGTTCAAGCCGTATGGGATGACTTGCCCCAGGCAGTCAAGTTTGCCGAAGAGCACTGCAAGGCGCAGATGCCCGAACTCATGCGGCTTTACGAAACCCACATGCCCTGGGAGTCGCCGCTGCTCGTGTACTCGATCCACTTCGACCTCGACAAGCCGTACCCAAGCTATACCATTTCCAGGAACCATGATTTCGATTGGGATCGCACTCTGATCGACGTAGATGAACTGGGCCAGGAACACAGCGTTTGCATGGAGCAATATGAGCCAGGAGATGACTTTTGGATTCATGTTACGCGTGTGGGGTTTCAGCAATTCGAGCTTGAGGATTAGTTCGGCAATCAGGCATGCGCACCACAGCCCTCAATCAGGCTGGTTTTTCTATAGCGCATAAATCTGTGGCTTAAACGGATCAAGGTTTGAGCTGCACAAGAGTGCAGCTTGGACATACGATAAGGATATCCTCCCAACGAACTGGAAGGACGATAACTGCAAGGCCGATAGACGCCAAGCATGACTGGAGTTGGGGATGCAGCAAAATAGGGTCGGCAAAGGGCTATCGTTCGCCAAGCGGATTTACCCGCCGCGTACCATCGGATTGGCGATAGGCATGCTCAGTGTAATGGCCGCGATCGCGCCGCTCGGTTTGCCCGGATGGGTGTGGGCACTTCTGTTCTTCAACGGTCTAGCCTGGCCACACCTGGCCTATCAATTATCCACTCGTACACGCGAGCCCTATCAGGCAGAGCGCCGCAACCTGCTTTACGATTCCTTGCTCGGTGGATTCTGGGCTGCAACCATGCATTTCAACCCGCTGCCCACAGTCACCATTCTTTCGATGATGACGATGAACAACATCGCTGCCGGCGGCCAGCGCCTGCTTGTGCAAGGGGCATTGGCCCAAGGCGCCGGGATGATAGTGTCAATGGCGTTGTTCGGCCCGGGACTGGTGCTTGCGATCACCGATCTGCAGCTCTATGCCTGCCTGCCGATGCTGACGCTCTACCCCTTGGCCTTAGGTGGAGTCTGTTACCGCCTGGCCATCAAGCTCGCCGAACACAAGCAAAAGCTCAGCGTTCTGAGCCGTACCGACGGCCTTACCGGTTTGCTCAACCATGGGTCGTTGAAGGACTTGCTTCACTTGCACTTTTACACCTGTCGGCGGGAACAAGGCGAAGCAGTCATCGCGATCATCGATGTCGATCACTTCAAGAAAATCAACGACACCTATGGCCACATTGCCGGCGACAGCGTGCTGTGTGAGATAAGCGCAGAGCTCAAAAGAAACCTTCGCGAAGGCGACTTGGCGGGTCGCTATGGGGGTGACGAATTCTGCGTGATCTTGCTCAACAGCTCACTCAGCAAAGCCTGCGACGTCATGGAGCGACTGCGGCAGGTGATGGGCAACTTCCGCAATGAGAAATTGCCTGGGCTGCAGGTCAGTCTGAGTATCGGCCTTGCGCCTTACCGCAGTGAAATGGTCGCCCCTTGCGCCTGGCTCGACGAGGCGGACAAGGCGCTGTATGCAGCTAAAAACAATGGCCGCAACAAGATCAATTTCACCTCAAAAGATATCGCCATCATGACTTGAACGGCCTTTACCTACGGCACTCGGATTACCAATTGGCAGAGTTGGCGCTGATGCGCCTTAACCATTAGCTGTGGATAGAATGGAGTCTATAAGCGTGAGCGTATTAACTTGGGACGATTTATTTATAGAAGCCGCGAATCTCGACTTTGACGCCTTACTCCAGGAATGGCCCGGCGTGATAGCTGAGCAGATCCGCCCAATCGGCGCGTCGGTGTTTGGCGATCTTTTTTTTGAGCGAAAAACGGGCGAAGTAGAGAAGCTAGATGTGCTCGAGGGCGGACTGCACTTTGTCGCGGAGAGCTTTCAGCAATTTTCCAAATTGATGAACTCGCAGGAGTGGCAGGAACAGAACCTCCTGAGCCAAGGAGTCGCGCTGCTCCATGAGAGGGGCATCCTTCGTGATGCCGGACAGTTCTTCGGATTTGCTCCCCACCCCGCGCTGGTAGGCGAAATAGATTGGTCACGCGTTTTACCGCTAAATGCCGAGGTGTGGAATTCAATCTGTGCACAGACGCTAATGGGTGTCCAGGCCTTAGAGGTTCCAGTATCACCTCCCGTTGCGACCAAACGTGCTTGGTGGCAGTGGAAGAAAAAATAATGGCGGCGCTGAGTACCAGCCTATCCGGCGTCAGCCATCGGTTCAGCGTCCACTCAGCCCGGGACAGACCAGGTTGCGGGTGCCAGAGCGTCCATCCAGCAATCGCTGCGAGACCTCTCCCACTCCGCAACCAAGAGGCCCGACAATGCCAGCACCCATCACTACGATTCGCTTGTGAGCTTCGAGGTTGATCCTTCAGTCGCCCTCCCCCCGAATCGAGCGATGGCGTACAACTCAAGCGCTGTGACAGCTGAAAAACGAGAGGGCACTGTAGAGCCCTCTCTGTCGTAGATCCGCGTGCTTACTTCAGGTCTGCTGTTTCAGTTTGCCTCTGATTGACATGACTGATCTTGAACCAGATGGAGTACATCGCCGGCAGGAACACCAGCGTCACGATGGTTCCGACGAATGTGCCACCGATCAAGGTGTAAGCCAGAGTGCCCCAGAAGACCGAGTGCGTCAGCGGAATGAATGCCAGGATGGCCGCCAGTGCCGTCAGCAACACCGGGCGCGCCCGCTGTACCGTGGCTTCGATCACGGCCTCAAACGGATCAAGCCCTTCTTGTGTGTTGTGATGGATTTGTCCCATCAGGATCAGCGTATTACGCATCAGAATCCCCGACAGGGCGATCAGCCCGACCAGGGCGTTGATACCGAACGGCTGCTGGAAGAGCAGCAATGTCGGCACCACACCTATCAGCCCGAGTGGCGAGGTGAGGAACACCATGATCATTGCCGACACCGAACGGACCTGCACAATGATGATCAGCAGCGTGACGGCAATCATGATCGGCAGCAGCGGCAATATCGCTTGTCCGGCCTTGCCCGACTCCTCGATGGCCCCTGACTGCTCGATACGATAGCCATCGGGCAGCGTGTCGATGACCGGCTGCAGCGCCTTCGTGATCACGCTGGAAACGTCCGGAGGCTGCAAGCCTTCGGCAATGTCGCCCCGTACAGTAATGGTCGGCGTGCGGTCACGACGTCGAAGGACGGGATCCTCCATGCGCACGTCCACGGCCCCCACTTGAGACAGCGGAATCCGCTGGCCCGCCGCGCCCACCAGCGTAAAGCCCTGTATTTTTGCAGGGTCGAGCCGGATATCACCCGCCGCCCGCCCGATCACTTGTACCGAACGGATGTCTTCACGAACGGCCGTGATCGGGACGCCGGCAAGCAGGAACTGCAACTGCTGCGCGACCGCACTGGAGGTCAACCCCACCGCCTGCAGACGGTCCTGATCCAAGGCGAAATGCAGCGTGGGTGTCAGCGGCCCCCAATCAGTATTGACGGTTCGCATCAAGGGGCTCTGCTGCATCACGGCCTGCACCTGACCGGCAATCTCACGCAATGTCGAGGGATCGGGGCCCATCACCCGGTAGGCGACAGGAAACGGTGAATACGGGCCAAACACCAACTGCGTAACCCTGACCCGCGCTTCTGGAGCAAGCCCTTCGGCAATGGCCTCGCGCAGGCGGAACTTGAGCACTTCCCGTGCCTCCTGACTCTGCGTCAGCACCACAATCTTCGCGAATGACGGATCCGGCAGTTCCGGCGCCATGGCCAGGTAGAAACGCGGCGCCCCTTGTCCGATATAGGCCGTGACGATTTTTGTTTCCGTCTGCTTTTGCAGCCAGGCCTCGACTTTGGCCGTGGTGATACTCGTCTGCTCGATGGAGGTTCCATAGGGCATTTGCACCTCGATCAACACTTCGGGACGATCGGAGGTGGGAAAGAACTGTTTCTTGACCAGGCTCATGCCGACAACGGCCAGGACAAACGTTGCGATGACCGTACCGGCGACCAGCCATTTACGGGCGATGACGCGCGTCAAGATCCGGCGAAAGCGGTTGTAGTGGGGCGTGTTGTAAATGGCAGCGTGACCACCTTCGACCTGCTTGATGTCCGGCAGCAGCTTCACCCCCAGATAGGGGGTAAAGGCCACTGCAACCACCCATGAGGCAATCAGGGCAATGCCCACGATCCAGAACATGTTGCTGGTGTACTCACCCGCTGTCGATTGCGCGAAGCCGTTGGGCAGAAAGCCGATAGCGGTCACCAGCGTGCCGGAAAGCATCGGTGCGGCAGTGTGACTCCAGGCATAGGCGGACGCCTTGATACGGTCGTAGCCCTCCTCCATTTTCACCACCATCATCTCGATCGCAATGATGGCGTCGTCCACCAGCAGTCCGAGGGCCAGGATCAGCGAGCCCAAGGTGATGCGGTCAAAGTTCTTACCCGTGGCCGCCATCACCACAAATACCACGGCGAGCGTCAGTGGCACCGCCGCCGCCACGACAATACCGACATGCCAGCCCATGCTGAGAAAGCACACCAGCATCACCACCAGCAAGGCGACGAAGAACTTGATCATGAACTCGTCGACGGCTGAGCTGATATTGACCGACTGGTCGGTGACTTTGCTGAGTGTCATGCCCAGTGGCATGCCTTCGTTGATCCTGGTTGTCTCCACGTCCAGTGCCTTACCCAGGTCAAGGCCATTCCAGCCCTCGCGCATCACCACACCCAGTAACAGCGCCTCTTCACCGTTGTTACGCACAAGGAAGGTGGCCGGATCCTCGTAACCACGCTCGACCGTCGCAACGTCCGAGAGCTTCAAGGTGCGCCCCTGAATCGCCAGCGGTGTGTCACGAATCTTCTGCACCTTATCGAAGGCGCCGTCGAGACGCAGGAAGACTTCCGGCCCCTTGGTTTCAACCGAGCCGGCTGGCGTCAGTACGTTCTGATTGTTCAGCGCGGCAAAAATATCCTGCGGGGTTACACCCAACGTGGCCAGCCGATCATGGGAGAAGGAGACAAAAATACGCTCGCTCTGCTCACCGATGATGTTGACCTTTTTCACGCCTGGCACATGCAACAGACGCTGGCGCAGCGATTCGGCATCACGCACCAGCCGTCGCTGCGGCTCACCTTTGGCTTTCAAGGCAAATAGCGCAAAGGTCACATCTGCAAACTCATCGTTGACCATCGGGCCAATCACACCGGCCGGGAGCTTGATGGACTCATCGTCGAGTTTTTTGCGCGCCTGGTAGAACTCCTCCTGCACTTGGGAGGGCGGTGTACGATCAAGCAGTGTCACCACGGTGAAGGCAAGACCCGGACGAGTGTAGGTTTCGGTGCGGTCGTACCATTTCAACTCTTGCAGGCGTTTTTCCAGCGGCTCGGCGACCTGGTCCTGCATTTCCTGCGCGGTCGCGCCCGGCCACGCAGTGATGACCGTCAGTTGCTTGACCGTAAACGGCGGGTCCTCCGCGCGCCCCAGCTGGAAAAACGCCAGGACCCCGGCAACGCCGATCAGGAAGATCAGAAACCCCGTGATTGAACGCTCGCGCACAGCGAGCGCCGAAAGATTGAAACGGCCCTGGCTCATGGACGGCCCCCGGCAACCTGAACGTCACCCTGTTGAGCCAGCCTCACCTCCTCCCCCTCACGCAAAAGATGAGCGCCTAAAGCAACAACTTGCTCACCGACCTTGAGTTCACCGTCGACTCGCGCCGTGTCATCACTCACGCCCAACATCCGCACGGGTCGCCAGGTCACCTTGGCCGGGTTGCCGGCGATCACCCACAGGCCGGGGCCTTTGCCCGGGTCGTAAATCGCCGCCAGCGGCACTTGCAACCGCTGTGCCTCTGCGCGGCTGCCAGCGATCTGCAGCGTAACGGTCGAGCCCAATGGCGCACTGGCCAACGCGCCCTCCAGGACATACCGCGCTTCAAAGGTGCGGGTCATGCGATCGGCCGAATCAGACAGCAACCTGAGCCTGGCTGTCACGGCACCCGAGGGGTTGCCGTAAAGCGTGGCCTGCGCGGTCGAATCTATCGCCGGACGTAGCGTCTCGGGCAAGTGCACGATGGCTTCGCGCTGCCCTGCCCGCGCCAGTCGAACCACGGGTTGCCCCGGGCTCACCACTTGTCCTGGCTCGGCCAGCGTTTCCACCACCACGCCATCGGAATCAGCAACCAACACCGCATAACCCGACGCGTTATGGGCGACGTCAGCCTGCGCTTGGGCCGCACTCAGCTGTGCCTTGGCGGTATCTGCGGCGGCCTTGATCTGATCGTAGGCCGAGGCAGAAATGGCGCCGGCGGCGACCAGGTTGCGATACCGGGCCTCGTCATCCGCCGTCTGTTTGGCTCGCGCCCGAGCGGCCATGACCGACTCTTGCTGTGCCCGCGCCTGCAGCCCGAGATCAATCGGGTCCAGGCGCATCAGTGGCTGACCCCGCTTGACCGCCTGGCCCGTATCGACCAGGCGCTCAAGGATCTTGCCCGAGACCCGAAATCCGAGATCAGCCTCGACACGGGCGACCACGATACCGGTGAAGGAACGTGAGGCTTCGGATGCCGCCTGAACTGCAGCCGCCCTCACCAACGGTGCATGCAGACGTGGATCATCAGGGACGTTCGAGTCGCCACATGCCGTCAGGACGAGCGGCAACAGGCAAGCGGCAATCGGGATAGCTAGAGGCCGGCGCATAGGTTCCGTTACTCAAGAATAGGACATGCCGGCATTCTCATTTCAGTGACCACTAATGTCAATGGTCACAAATCATGCAAGACAAAATGCGAAATAAGCAGATATTATTGACCTAAAGGCTGTGACCATCATTTAATAAAGTCACATACCCTCTTCCTGCAGGTACCTCCATGTCTCCTGTTCGCCCTATCACGCTTTTGGTGACCGCCAGTTTGATGGCTGGCTGCGCGGTCGGTCCCGACTATCAACGGCCTGCTCTCCCGCTTTCTGATCGTTACCTGGGTCAGTCGGCCGAACAGGCGTCGGCGGAGGTGCCGCCCCTGCTGGTGAGCTGGTGGGAGAGTTTTAACGATCCGGTGTTGACCGGTTTCGTCACCCAGGCGCTGGAACAGAACCTCGATCTGGCACAAGCAGCGGCGCGGGTCACACAGGCACGGGCAGGATTGGGCGCCGCCAATGCGGCCTTGTTGCCCTCGGGAAGCATTGATGGTCAGGCTGCGCGCGCCTATCAATCCGTCGAGACACCACTCGGCCAGGTGTTGAACTCAACGCCTGGCTACGATCGCCATGGAAGCTCCTACGAGCTCAACCTCAATGCAGGCTGGGAGATTGATGTCTTTGGCGGTCTGAGACGCGAGCGCGAAGCCGCACTCGCCGAGTACCAGGCCTCCGAGGCTGGCGCAATCGCCACACGCCTGGCCATTGCGGCGCAAACGGCCGACATCTACATCGCCCTTCGTGGCTTGCAGGCGCGATTGGAGATTGCCAACCGACAAGTCGAAACGCAGCAGGGGCTGCTGGAGAAAGTCCGCCTGCTCTACGGCAAGGGCCTCGCTGCCCGCTATCAGGTTCAACAGACTGAGGGAGCGCTGGCGCAGGTTCAGGCGACCGTACCCGTGCTGCAGACCGGCCTGGATGCCGCCATGAATGCATTGGACGTCATGCTCGGCACTCCGCCAGGTACTCACCGCACGCAACTGGCTGGTACCGGGAGCATTCCTGTTGTGCCGCCGATAAACGCCTCGGGAACACCGGCCGATCTGCTGCGCCGCCGGCCGGATCTGATCGTGGCCGAGCGCCGCCTGGCAGCCTCCAATGCACGCATCGGCGTGGCGATTGCCGAGTACTACCCGAAACTCTCGCTCAGCGCATTGCTCGGTAGCGCAACGACTGTTTCCGGCGGCAACCTGTTCACCGGCGGTGCCAGTCAGTCGGGGGCCGTCCTTGGATTGCGCTGGAGACTCTTTGACGTTGGTCGGATAAACGCGCAAATCGATCAGGCCAAGGGGCAGGAAGCCGAAGCGCTGGCCGCTTATCGTCAGTCGGTGTTACGCGCTACCGAGGATGTCGAGAACGCCTTCTCCGCGCTGGTAAACCGCAGCGCTCAGGCGACCACGCTCGCGGGAGGCGAGGCCTCTCTGACGCAGGCTCGGCAATCCTCTTTTATCGCCTACACAAAAGGCACCGCGAGCCTGATCGAGGTGCTCCACGCCGACGAAACGTTGCTCCAGGCTTGCGATGCCCGTGCGCAAGCGCAGACGGAATCGGCGCGCGCCGCGGTTGCGGCATTCAAAGCGCTCGGCGGGGGCTGGCACGTTCCTGAAACCCTACCGGTTGTGTCGCGATGATGTTCGCCAGCTTTGCACGGGCCAGGTTTCAGCCTTGCTCGACCTTATGTTCGCAGCAAGGCCAGACACCTTTCCTCCCATTCAAGCAGAGGTTAACAAAATGACTGATAGAGAGAACTCCTGGGTGCTCGTTACTGGCGCTTCCAGCGGATTCGGCAAAGAGTTCGCTCGACAGTACGCAGCAAAAGGTCGATCGCTGATTCTAGTGGCACGCAGGCTGGCCGAACTCGAGGCGCTTGCGGATGAGTTGCGCAACCGTTTCGCCGTAGACGTGATCGTCAGGCAGGCCGATCTCTCTTCCATCCATGTGATTGTGGGTCTGCATCAGTATCTGCACGATCACAATCTTGTCGTCGACGTGTTGATCAACAACGCAGGGTACGGTTTACAGGGCGCGTTCCTGGACGAACCCCTTGAAAGCTCTCTGGCTATGATCGACCTGGATATTGCCAGCCTGACCGCGATGACGCGGCTCTTTGCAGACGACATGCGTGCCAGGCGCAAAGGCCATATCCTGATGGTTGCCAGCCTGCTGTCCTTTCAGGGCGTGAAGAATTTTGCCGTTTATTCCGCAGCGAAAGCATTTGTGCTCAGATTCTCCGATGCACTGCATCGTGAACTCAAGCACGACGGCGTGGTGGTCACTGCGCTTTGCCCCGGAATGTCGGACACCGGGTTTGCGGCAAGCGCTCGGCAAAAGCTCACGCCCGCACTCAAAGGAGTGATGATGCAGCCTCAACCTGTCGTGAGGGCTGGAATCAACGCGTTGCACGCTGGACGTATGAGTGTCGTGCCGGGCTTTGCCAATAAGCTCATTGCTGTCTTGACGTGGGCGACTCCACGTCGCTTCCATCAGAGCCTAATGGCGAAAGTGATGGGGGTTTGACGTACAAAAAGGGCAAGCGTCTCTGCAAGAGTCGACCCGATACGCCTTGTCTTGTGCATGCGGGTTCGGGAGGCAACACGCACTCCCGAGCCGACATCGAGAAAGAACAGCCCCCAACTAGAAACGGTAGCTGACCGCCGTACCGAGCCCACTCGCGCTGTTCTTGTACCTGGCACTGTAGGCACCTCTGGATGGCGAGGTGTCGTTGACCTTCACGCTCTCCTCCCAGAGGTAGGAGTAAGCGAAGTCGATCGTGACATTTTCCACCGGCGTCCAACCCGCACCGAAGCTGATGACCTTTCGGTCGCCCGTAGGGATGCGGGGGCCGCGATCGGTATTGTTGGTGGGTGATTGATCAACCGAAAACCCGCTACGCAACACCCACTGGTTATTCAATTGATAGGCTGCACCGATAGCATGAGCCCATGTGTCATGCCAGTTCTGCTCTTCGCTGATCGTACCCAACTGGCCGCTCAGCAACGACGGTAGGCCGCTGTTTTCGATCGTCAGCGCCTTGAAGCGGCTCCAGCGCGTCCAAGTGCTGCCAACATAAAGCGTCCAGTCGTGATTGAACTGATGCGTGACCGAAAAGTCCACCGACTCCGGCGTATTCACATCCAGAGAGGCGTCATAACTACGACCGCTGACGCCCAGCACGCTGAAGATGCCATCGGTGACCTTGGTTTTCGCATCCAGGTGGTAACTGACTTTGGAGTGATAAGTCAGCCCCAGGCGGGTCTGATCTGTCGCCTGCACCAGCACGCCGGCGTTGAACCCCAGTGCGGTGTCATCACCCGTACTCTTGAGCTTGCCGTCATTACGCCCTGGGCTCAACGGATTGGGCACCATGCCCGATATCTCTCCGCCGATACGGTTGATAGTTGGACCGAAACCAATCGACACGTTTTCGTTAAAGGCGTAGCTGATGGTCGGTTGGAAAGTCAGCGTGGTGACTTCGCTCTTATTGGCGTAGTAGCGTCCGGCAAACCCACTGCCGTAGTCGGTGATCAACCCGAAAGGTACGTAAAATCCGACACCAAATGCCCAATGGTCATCGACGGGCTTGACGTAATACCCCATCGGTACGGTGGTCGTGGGCACCATGTCGCCATCCTCCTTACCGCCGAACGTACTGCGAGTCCGGCTGATATCAGACTTGGCGAACAATGTAGCCGCCCCCACGCTGACCTGCTCTTTCTTGAACCGGGCCATACCCGCCGGGTTGCCGTAGATCGTACTGGCGTCTTCGGCCGATGAAGATCTCCCGGCAAAACCGGACCCCATCCCGCTGATGCTTTGTTCGTTGAGTGCAAAGCCACCAGCCAGCACATTGGAAGACGCAAGCACGACGGCCAGCCCCACAGGACTGTTGAGCATTATTTTTTTCATTGTCGGGACTCTATGGAGATCACTGAAAGAAAACATAGAGCACTACAGCGAAGCCATATTATCCATGTGACCAATTCAGTCAATGGTCACAAAAAACAAAATAGTGCGCACCCCCAGCCCTCCTCGGCCGGGAACGGAAAACGTCATGTGGGGATGTGGCTTGACTCGAATCGCTGACCCATTGGATCAGTGACAGTCAGGGCATGAGACTGCGCAGGATGAGGTTGGTGGTCAGCGTGGGCACTTGCTCGATAAAATCCAGATTGTGCTGCAACAGCAAGGGATTGACGAAAGGTCGCAGCGCCAGATTGATCGCATCGACGGTCTCGTCCAGTGGCGTCTTGCGCTCGAACTCCCCCGCTTCTCGCCCTTGACGCACGATGTCGACAATAAAGTCCTTGATCTGTGCTTCATACACCTGGGCACTGTGCCAACGCTCCGAAGCGGAAAACGCCGCAATGTCGTAGAGCTTGCGGTCGTTGAAGAACAGGTCCACACCCGTGGCAATCACGGTTTTTACCAATCTGCGCAAACGCTCGGTCGCCGAAACAGGTTCGGTGTTAACGGCCTGTTCAACGGCGGCAACCATTTGACCCAAACAGTTGGCGCAAATGGCCTCGCCAATCGCCTGCTTGGAATCAAAAAACTTGTATATGTACGCCTTGGAAAAACCGATGGCCTTGGCCAAGTCGGAAACCGTGGTTTTTGCATAGCCATATTGGCTGAAGTGCTCATTGGCCGCGGCGACAATCTGGTCACGAATGTCGTGCTCGGCCGGGCCACGGGTGTTCGACGAGGAGGCAGGTATTGATAGCTGATTCATGACAGCAGCTTACTCATCCTATGGTGGGCTGACAACTCGTGACTACACAGGAATAAGGTCACAAGACCGGTGATTCTAGATGAGGCCATGCAGAGCGTCGTGACATCGAGATCGGCAAACGAGGTCGTGCCCTGATTCGTTCTGCAGCCTGAATCGTCCCAGATTTCGCAGACGCTCAACAACTCAAAATGCAGACCAGGTCATCGTCTGCTCCCGCTCTATGGTGGCCGTGCGCGCCGGTTCTGGTCCTCGATGCCACTACCCCAAATCGTTTGGTAGCGATGGACGCTGCCCCTCATGGGCATCCATGGCGCCGCTGTTTCAGGTGCTTTGTTGCGACGCAGCCCATTGTGCCCGGGTGAGTCCGTAGCACTTGCACACCGCAGGCGCAGTCGACACTTTCAGCTCGGCGTCATACAAATGCACGGCGCCGATCTTCAAGGCAGCTTTTTGTGAGCGAATGTTCGAAGGCGCGATGTGGAAATAGACAGTGTCGTAGGTCTTGAATGCATGTTCCACCATCAATCGCTTCAGCTCGCGATTGGTATCGCCACCCCATTTCGCCCGCACTAAAAAGGTAAAGCCGATGGCGATACTCTCCGGCCGGTCAGGCGGCGGGTAGTAGCTCGACGTCCCCACAATCTGCCCCGAGTCGATATCGATGACGGTGAGCGCGTTGCCGGTGGACAGTCGAGAGGCGAAGTACGCTGCAAATACCTCCCGTTCATGGCGATCACTGGCGGGATGGCCGGCCCAGATGCACGGGTCACTGGCCGCCAGAAACAGGCCTTCAAAATCATGTTCGGCGAGAGGCCTGAGCCTTAGTGTGCTCCCACACAAAACGGGTTGGCAGTCGAAGTCACGCACAAGATGGTTTCCTTTCCCGGCGAATCGTGAGAATGGAGCCAGTCTAGAGCGACAGATCATAAGAAAAAGATCCAATACGACGGATATTGATAGAGCCATCGCCAGCAGGTGCAATCGCTTGTGCGAAACCCTCGCGTAGATTTGAAGGCAACCCATCGACAGACCACTTGGCATCGGATCGGCGCGAGGAAACCCGCTTTGGGTCAATGAGGGTCGTTCGTCAATGCTATCCGCTTCTTGATCCGATCAGCATAATGCCCACCCTTCTCCACCCCTCACGCACGACAAGGATTGCCGGCATGCGCACACTCAACACACTCCTGCTGGGCTTTGCCCTGGCGCTGAGCTCGGCCGCCTATTCAACCGAGAACGACGCGGTTACTCAGGAATGGATGCATTTGATCAAGGCAGACTTCCCCAAGGGTTGTGTGACTCAGTTGACCCCCTATTTATCGACCACCGGGGCGAACGGCGTGCGCACCAGTGCATGGCTGGTGCAAACCTGCCAGGGCAGTTACGAATACGGTGCAAGCTACCGTCCAGCGGCCACGCGTTCAAATGGAAAACTGATCAGCGTCAGTCGCGGGCGCAAGCTCAACATGCCTCCTGCGCAGTTGAAACGCCTTTACTCTCTCTAGGTTAATGATCTTATTGAGCACCTGTCACGAGGACGGATAGGTTGCTCGCGCGCCTGGTCGCGTCCAATCGATGCAGTCCCATCAAGGAAGAGAAAAACAATGAAAACAGTACTCGGCTTCGTGCTTCTTACCTGCCTGAACGTACCGGCATTCGCCAGCTACGAGAGCATCGGCTTTCAGAACAAGACGCTGCCGGACGAGCAAAACAATCGCCCGCTGGAACTGGTCGTCTGGTATCCGAGCAAAACCACCGCCACACCGCAGTTGATCGCTGACAGTGCGGTATTTGTCGGTGACGTTGCCGTACGCGATGCGCCTCCGGCCGCAGGCGCGCATCCATTGGTGGTGCTTTCCCACGGTTTTCGCGGTAACTGGGGGAACCAGTCATGGATCGCCAGTGCCCTGGCTCACCAGGGTTACATCGTGGCAGCGGTCAACCATCCCGGTACGACCACCCGCGACCGCAATCCAGCAGCTGCAGCCCAGTTGTGGCAGCGGCCCATCGACCTGCAGCGTGCCATTGATGCGGTCGTGGCTGAGCCGAGCCCGTATGGGCGGGTGGCGAAAGATCAGATTGCGGTGGTGGGACATTCCCTCGGTGGCTGGACCGCACTGGAAATGGCCGGTGCCCGGTTCGACTCCAAGCGTTTCCTCCAGGAATGCGTCACCTATCCGCAACTGTCCAGTTGCAGCGTCTACAAACAGCTCAACCCTGACAGCGACCCGTCATCGAAAGCTCGATTGAGCAGTGACCTGAGAGACAAACGCGTCACCGCCATCGTCACCTTGGACCTGGGTCTGTCACGCGGCCTGACCAATGAAAGCCTGGCAAGATTGCCGGTGCCGGCACTGGTGATTGCGGCAGGCGCCCCTTCCGAAGATCTCCCTGCCCGGTTGGAGTCGGCCGATCTGGCTAAGCGGCTGCCACCGGCGATCAGTCGTTATGTCGAGATCGGCGATGCCAGCCACTTCAGTTTCTTGTCGAGGTGCAAACCTGGCGCAATGGCGTTGCTCGAAGAAGACGCACCCGGCGATGGAGTCATTTGTCGGGACGGCGATAACGCCCGACCGCGGGCGTTGATCCAATCGCAGATTGCCTCGCTGATCACCGAGTTTCTGGCGCAATCATTTCACAACTGACGGGTGCTGACGCCCTTGGCGATGGGTGCTTGGTGAGTGGCTAACGGCTGGGTCGACTCCTGCCCTTCACGACGGCAGTCCCAGTCCACTCAGCGCCCAACCAGACTACTCCCTTTCCCTTGAGTGAAATTTCCTAGAAAATCCTGACCGCTTGCGCCGGTCCATCGCCGGTGGCTATCTTCGGCCTGTCACTGCACATCAGTGACAGGGTTTGGTAGCCCTGGTGTCACTAGGCGCAAAGCGCCACCTTGAGCGAGGCGCTTTTTTTCGGCCTCCGTTTCATGGTGGCCGTGCGCAGGGCGTCCTCGGACGCGCCGGGTTCCTAGTGCACCGGTCTACCAACCTGCGTACGGCCGCCACCTTAAATCGTTTGGTAGCGATGGTGACGGCTTCCTAATTTGCACTAGGAGTATCGCAAGCCATGTTCAAACCCACCCCCAATCCGCCGGCTACACCTCGTGCCGGAATCATTGATCCTCGTCTAGTCGACCAGGCGCTGGCCCACTATGATCTGGGGCCGGATGCTGTACCGAAACCTGCACCCGCCTCTGTCACTGCCGCCGCACCGACAAACCAGCCACCGACCTCGCCGAATCCCGAAGACACCCTGCTCGACCTTCACTCGATCCTGCAATCAGCGGCCGCCACGGCCTATGAGAACGCCGACAACCAGACCGGCCCGAATCGCAAGGTCGCGATGGGGGTGGTGCACCTGATTGAGCTTGCACAGTTGAGAATGGGCCTGCTGGAGCAGCAGGTAGTAGCCGCCAGTAGTTGACGGTGTCACGGTCGATGGCGGCAATGACGAATCCGCTATCGACCCATTGCGGACATTGACTGAATCGAATCTGGTTTAGTCCGGGAGCGAGTACATGCGCTTCAACTGCAACGGGGTCAGGTCGTCAAGCTTGCGGTTGCGACTCGCGCTGATCCGTTTCTTGTCCATGTGCACCCCACGTGGATAGTAGCTGGTGCCGTATTCAAAGTTACCCTCGCAGCTCTGCACAAGCCACGCACCGCCTCGCGAGCCGTTGACTCCATTGGCTGACAGGTACTTGTGAAGCCGGATCACACATCCTTGGGGAAAATCAGCTTTTATCAAGCGCCCCCACTCCTGAGTAATCTCATCGTCGGCGGTGCAAACGGTCGAGACTAGCAGTAGGAACGAAGCCAGGATGGGCTTGTTGGGTCTAAGCATGGCGGCAATCCTTGTCGCGCGTGAGGATAAGGAATGATCAGTATGAATTTGTAACCACCGCGCGAATGCATCCTGGAAGTTTCGGCAAAGTCATTGCGTTCAGTCGTGAACCTTCGTCGATGCCGGGATATCAGCTCTTGATCCATAGAGGACGGAGTGGGGCCACGGGCCAGCTTTTCTTTAGCCCCGAACTGATGTGTGAGAAATGCGATTTTGGTGAGTTTGTAAGTTCATCTTTTGATTATTTACAATGTGTTTTTCTCTAAGCGAGATGTGGCCCATGGATGAAGAACGTTGGGGATTTCACCTGTTCGGTGCGAATTTCGCAAGTGTTGAAGAGGCAGAGTTATACGCCTTTGAACAATGGGAACCAGAACCTCCCGCAGCGGCTACCGATACCGAATGGAATGACTGGGAAGATCGCAACCCAACGTGGCGAATGGCTGCCGAGCTTGAATTCCATATCGACTCCGACTTTGTGGAACTGTCAGGTGGGCTCGATAGTGTCGTCTCTCAGATAAGCTGCCCGGCAGAGCGGGCAGAGGTGGTCGCCAAAGGATCCCCGTTCACTCATTTCATAATGATTGGTGCAAATCCGAACGCTATATGGCACGATCGTCGCTCGCGTTCATCTCAAGTCGAGCCCGTAACTCGCTTGCCAGAAAGCACAGCTACTGTCACTTACCTGGGCAAGTACAACTGCTGACAGGCACCATAGATGCCCACTACGAAAAATCCGGAACCACACGTATGTCGCGAGCCAGATCCGTAGAGACAAGCAAGAATGTCTGTCATTAGCCGATAGCTACCGCTCGACGAGACCGCGTCGGGTTGCCGTTGGCCTCGCAAATACTCTACCTTCCTGCTACTGGATGAAATCAAAACTAGGGCGCACGCCGCCCTCGAAGAAGCAGCGGGCGGAGACATGGAGCTATTTCACTTCTACAGCGGGTCAACTTTGGTGGGCTGGTCAGCGCTCGAAGACGGCGATCCTCCGATGGGCGTCGCCTCTGGCGAGTTCAAACCAGCCAATGGTTACGCTGCCATCCAAGTTGAGTGCCAATCCAGCCTCAGAGACCAATCGTCTCTATGCCTTTCCGTTAGAACTGTTACAGGCATTACGATTCCATGCGCAGGCATTAATATTTCGGATTATTCGAAAGACCTAAAAGATGGCAGTATAGAAGTCAGCGTTCTGGGAGTGCCTCATCCCCTTTACGAAGAGTTGTTCCCAAACCAAGTAGAGATTTATGCCCATCACTTTGACTGAGTGAGCGTTGGGGCACAGCGGACAGTGCTAGTTTGAAGGCACGATGCTGCTCGGGCCCGGCAGCTATCGACCCGAGCCAGGCAGCCATGATCGTTCCCACACGCCCGTCTGAGCATGCTCAAAATAGCGGCACCCCTCCCCATGGTATGCTCGCCCATCGACTCATTTCCCGATCAAGTTAACGCCCGAATGGATATCGAAGAGATCAAGTTGCAGTTGGTACGACCCGCGACAAAATTTGTCGCCGGCGGGTTTCGACCTACCCATGAGCACGATGAAAGCTGGCTGGGCAAGGTCTTCCTGTTTCGACCTGATGAAACCATTCCGGTGAACGCCGCGGGTGAGCAGATACTGCCCTATGCGCAGTTTTACCTGCCCAGCCTGCCCTACACCTGCCCGGCACTGGCGAACGTTCGGGTACTCACGCTCTTCATGTCCAGGGAGTTTCCAGAGCCATTCGAGCCCATGGGCGCCAATTGGTTGATCAGGGAGTACGGCGATACCGATACCCTGGTCAACAAATCACTTTCCGTGGCGGACTCGCCCCTCAAGGCGTTTCCCTTGAAGGCCGAGTTGATGGACGACTTTCCGTTATGGGATGGCGGTGGCGTTCCCGCAGAGCTTGAGGACGAGATACTCAAACTCGAACGAGCCGGGACGATAGACAGCTACTACGACCTGACCACCCATGTTTACGAGCACAAGATCGGCGGCTATCCCTCGTTTTGCCAATCGGGTGTTGATCCGGGTGATGGTTTTGAGTTCGTGTTTCAGGTTTCGTCAGATGCAAAGATCCATTTGAACGTGGTCGACAGCGGTAGCCTCATGTTCTGGAAAAACACGGCAACAGGGGAATGGCAGCTTTACTACGACTTCTACTGAGGGTGTTCTCGCCATATTTGGTTGAACCGGCCCCTTCTCGTATCATCAGCGCACCCTATCTGGAATGTTTTACGTGAAGTCGTCACCTGAAAGCCGTCCGCCCGCCCCTGCTGCTCCCCAAGGCCCCAAATGGGATGCTGGCGAGGCTGTCGGCCAGCTCTCATGGGACGATTTGCGGATCATCAAGACCTTGAGCGATTGTGGCAATCGCGCTGACACGGCCAAGAAGCTCGGCATCAATGTCTCCACCGTGTCGCGGCGCCTCTCCCAGGTTGAGAAATCACTCGGGGTGGCGCTCTTCGATCATCGAAAGGCGGGCTACTTGCTGACGGCCGAGGGTGCCGAGTTGCGTGCACTGGCCGAGCGCGTCGAGCTGGACATCGTCAGTGTCACCCGCAGGGTTTCGCGGGCCGGCCAGGGCCCCCTGGGGAAACTGCGGATCACCACCAGCGACTCGCTGCTTCTGTACTTTCTCACCCCGATCATCGCGAATTTCAAAACCCTCAATGAAGGCATCACGATCGAAGTGCTGGTGGGCAACCAGACGTTGAGCCTGGCCAGGGATGAGTCGGATATCGCCGTGCGTGCCACCCGAAAGCCGGCGGACACGCTGGTGGGTCGCAAGCTGGCCAACATCGCCTGGGCCGCTTATGGCACCGCCAAGCAGGCGGTCACTGCCGATCCCTTCGCGGAAGGACAGTCCTGGGTGTCCTACTCAGGCGGCTTACAGGGTTTGAAGGCGACGAACTATGTCGAGTGCCGGGTGGCCCCGGAGCGTATCTCGTACCGCACGGACTCGGTTGCCGCCGCCAGCGCGGCCATCGCGGCCGGCCTGGGCTTTGGTTTTCTGCCCTGCATGCTCGGCGACATCACGCCCGGGTTGGTTCGCGTCGGCCCCGTGGTGCGCGAGCTGCAGGACGAGCTCTGGCTGCTCACCCACCAGGACATCAGAAAGTCCTGGCGGGTCAAAGCCTTCATGACCTTCTGCGCAGCGGCCGTGGCCGACCTCAAGCCTCTGGTGGAAGGGCATCAGCCTTTACAGGCCTCATAGGTTGCGAGTGCTGATTATCGGCTCTGCGCGCCGATCACCGCCCTGCACACGATCTCGATCAGTTGCGGCCGTTGCGCGAGTCGCGATACCCCGATGATGTTACTGGCAGCCTGGGGGCGTTCCGTGCCGTAGGCGGCCTTGCGCACCTTGCCGACAACGGCAAAGGCCGCGTCCATGTCCAGCACATACAGCGTCTCTTCGACGACATCCTGCAGCGTGGCGCCATACAGGGCGAGCAGCTTGGAAATGTTGTCGTAGGAGACCCGCATCTGCTCTCCCATCGAGGAGTAATCGCTCGGCCTGCCGTCGGCATCCAGCGGCGCGGGGGCGACCAGGTTGCCCTCCTCGTCGTGGTTGAACTGCCCCGACACGAAGATCTCGTTCCCTACCCGCCGCGCCTGCGGATAACCGTAGCTGTCTTCCCATGGAACACCCCAGTAGGCGGTGTCGTCGTTGAAAGGTCGTGAAGCTGCCATTGGGTTCTCCTGGCGAGTGGGATCGACGTGATCCGCGTGGCACAGATGCTAGCACCGCCAGAGCGCTACTCATGGCGCATTAATGCGCCTACAAAGAGGCAAAAATGCGCCTTCATTTCGACGCATGTTTCGCTATCTTTTGCCGGCACCTGGCGACAACCCGCTGAGAAGGCTCTCACTACCCGAGGTCTCAGGACGGCGCGCTGCCTGACCCAAACACCTAACACCCAGGGGAAATGGAACTCCATGAACAGTAACGATTGCATCGTGTTGGCGACTGTTGAAGTGGATTTGCCCAAGCGGCTCAAGCCCTGGCAAGTCCGCACGGCCAAGCAATTGATGTTGGATCATCTGGATCGAGGAATATCGGTGGCAGAAATCGCACGAGCCTGCGCACTGTCACGCAGTCACTTTTCACGCATGTTCAAGGAAAGCACTCGGCTCCCTCCCCAGGAGTGGCTGCGCGAACAGCGGCTGAGCAAGAGCAAGGAGCTACTGACCCGTTCACGGATGCTGCTGGTCGATATCGCGCTGGAGTGCGGCTTCTGTGACCAGGCGCATTTTTCCAGAACATTCCTGAAAGCCGAGGGGATGACGCCGTTGTCCTGGAGGCAGCAGGCCCTCTATCCGAACGCCGGCCTCCGGTCGGCGTGACGGTGACCGGGCCGGCCACGAACGCATCCGCTGCATCGATAGGAAACTGGTCATCTCCTGCTTGGTTTCTTCAGTGTCCTAGGCTGTGTATGAAATTGCTTGAAACGCAGGTTAGGCAAGGCAAAAACCGGCGAGGAACGACCGGGGTCGCGCCCGACTTGACTGGTTGTCAATGAGCATTCCGAGCCGGTTTTTAACGCCGCATAACCAAGTTTCAAGCGATTTCATACATAGCCTAATAGCCCTGGGTGGGCACTGTTACCACAATCTCCACCATTCCTTCTTCACTGGCACCCTAGGCGTCAGTGAAGCGATCTCGGAGCCGGCAATTTTTATCGGGACAACATCCATCCCATCAAAACTACCGAGTCCCAGCGGTGGGATTTCTACTTGTAGAAAGCGAGTGGTCTCTGCTGAGGCCACCGAATGTAACGATGGCGATGGCGCGACATTTCGATCCAAGACACGTATGCCGTTCTCTGGATCATGCAGACTGCTTGCCTCCGTACCTTCGGTGCCATCGAGCAAAAGTGGCTGTATCGTGATCTCCCCAAGCTCATAGCTGATGTCCAGATCACCGCAAATGCAATGCAGCTTTTTCAGCTCACCATTTGATGATATGCACACAAAATCCAGCCCATTGTCATCTGTGCAAAAGCTGCAAATGTGTAACTGAAGGCTCTTGCTCAGCGCCAAACTCATATTCAAGAAGGCCCTCTTGAAGGGGTTGGCTAGCTGAGCGTCCACAAGCAGCTTGTACACCCGAGAAAGAACGTCCAATTCTGGAGGAAGCTCAAGCGGGAAATCCTTGCTCGGAGGCATAGACGTAAAGGGCCATTTCTGTTCTGCACCGGCCTTGAATGTATCCAGGTAGAACGAACTGGCGCTCTCATCGTGATGCAATGACCAACCCAAACTCATCGGTAAGGCACCAAGTGACTCCAAATCCGGCATTACCTTCATCACGTGAGCAACAACCAGGTTTCCCATGGCTTAGATCCTTCTGGCAGGGGGCTGAACCGACCCAAGCTTAGTCGATACTTGAGTATCTGCCTTGGGTCGCCACCAGAGGCAGCGTCCACTCGTTCAGCGTCGAACCAGGCAGCGTCGCTCCCTTGTGCCTGAAGATCAAAAGCTTCGCCAGCAAGCCGGCTCCTACGGGAGAGAGAGGCAACCACAACGCCTGTGAACGCCACCCCACTGTAGGAGCAGGGCTTGCCCGCGAATAGGCCAGTCGCCTCACCGCAGAACACTGGTCATTACGTGGCGTCGGTCCATTTCTCAGGCCGAAATAATCGCCTGCAACACCTGCTTGAAGTTCGCCACCTGCTCCTCATCGAACTGGCTGAACACCCGCTCCTGCTGCTCACGGGCAATGGTCCAGAGCGCCTCGGTCTGGTCGATGCCGGCTACGGACAGTCGCACACGCCCTTCCGTTTCGGTGACCAGGCCCTTGCGGCACAGGTTGGCGATGGCCTCTTCCACTTCACGCTGCGGCATTGCCACTTCGCGCAGCAGTTCGGCCTGGCTCAGGCCCGCATCGTTCTCCAGCACCATCAGCATGCGTGCTTCGCTGGTGCGCAGGCCGGTCGCCAGTTGCCGTGGCTGGTAGGTGCCCTGGTAGCAGCGCACGGCCTGGGTCATCAGGTAGTAGAGGTTGTCACGCAGGCGGCCCTGGAAGTGGCTGCTCGGGCGCTCCTGCAGGTCCGGCTGGGTGATGCGGGTGTGCGGCAGCACCATCGAGTAGGCACCCTGGTGATACAGCAGCGGTGCGCGGCCGAAGTCGTCGAAGGCCACCACCTTGCCGATCAGGATCCAGTGATCGCCGCCGTCGACCATCTGGTACTTTTCACAGCGAAAGCGCGCCGAGCAGTCGGCCAGCAGCGGCGCCCCGCCTTCGCCCACTTCATGCTCGATGTCGGCGAAGCGATCGTCCTTGCTGCGGGCGAAGTGATTGGAGTGGTCGATCTGGTCGGCGGCGAGGATGTTCACGGCGAAATGGCTGGCCTGTTCGAACACCTCCAGGCTCCCCGAGCGCTTGTCCAGGCTCCAGAGAATCAGCGCCGGCTCCAGCGAGACCGAGTTGAAGCTGTTGGCGGTGACGCCGACCCGGCGACCGTCGGCGGTGGCGGCGGTGACCACGGTCACGCCGGTGGCGAAGTTACCCAGCGCACGGCGAAACGCGCGCGAATCGAATTCAGCAGACATGCAAGACTCCCGGAGCCGCCTCGGTGGCAGCCCCTCGATTGTTGTTATGGATGGAGCGGTTTCAGGCCATGCTCGGGTCGGGTTCCAGGCCCATCAGCTCGCGGCCGAGGATCTGCGTGCAGACGTCGTAATCGGTGTAGGCATGGGCGCCGGTCATGTGCGAGTCGCGCCACAGGCGTTGCAGTTCGTTGGACTCCATCCACGCCCCGCCACCGGCGGCTTCGAACAGCCGGTCGACGGCCTGGATGCACATCTTCACCGCATAGCCCTGGTTGGTTCGCCAGAAGGCCAGGGTCTCGCGGCTCGGGTAGCGATGGGCTTCGCTGTGTTCGGCGTGCTCGGCCCAGGTCTTTTCCAGGAAGGCGCGTGCTGCGGCAACCTGGTGGGTGGACTCGGCCAGGCGCATCAGCGCCGGGGTGGCCGCGCCGACCTGGGCGCCGGTATAGGCCCGTACGCGGTTGCGGGTCTTTTCCTTGAAGGCGTCGAGCATGCGCTCGGCCACGCCCAGGCTGACGGTGGCAAAGCCGCTGGCGAAGTACGGACGGTATGGCGAGTAGAAGACCTTGCTGTCCGGGTACAGGCCGAAACCGGCCGACTTGCCTTCCATCATGTCCTTGGCTTTCTGGATACGATGGTTGGGCACAAACACGTTGTCGACGACCAGGGTCTTGGTGCCACTGCCCTTGATGCCGGCGGAGAACCAGTCATCGCGAATCTCGTAGTCGCTGCGCGGCAGCACGGCGAAGCCGTAGTCCTGGCCGCCTTCTTGGTTGACCCGGCGGCAACCGAGGATCGCCCACTCGGCGTGGTCGCAACCGCTGCTCCAGCCCATCTGGCCGCTGAACATCACCCCACCCTCGACTTCCTCGACCTTGCCGAACGGCGCGATCGAGCTGCTGGCGGTGGCATCGGGGTTTTCGCCCCAGATTTCGTCCTGCATCTGCTTGGAGAACATCGCCATCTGGTGGCTGTGGGTGCACAGCAGGCTCATGGCCCAGGCGGTACTGGCACAGGCGCCGGCCAGCAGCGCGATGCAGTCGCAGAACTGCGGCAGGGAGATTTCCAGGCCACCGTAGACCTTGGGCAGGAATGCCCGATGCAGGCCGATCTGTTTGAGCAGGGCAATGTTTTCAGCAGGGACCTGGCGGTCCTTTTCCGCCTGCGCGGCATTGGCGGCGATGGTCGGCAGAATGGCCTTGAGGTCTTCGAGCAGCGGGTTGGGCTGTTTCATGGGGGGTACCGAATTATTATTGGATTCCCCTCCAGTATTTCCCGCAGCCCCTACTTGGAAAATGGACGTTCCACAGGGCCGATTGTACTTTCCACGACCCTGCAGGTGTCCTGCCGACGATTACGGCTCGATGGCTTTGAGCTCGTCGAGCAGCTCGGTGAGCAGCGCCAGCTTGTCTTCGCCCAGGCGCGACACCAGGCGCTGGTAGTTCAATTCCATGTCGTCGGCCATCTCGACAAAACGCTGCTGGCCGGCGTCGGTCAGGGCGACGAACATGCGCCGCTGGTCCTCGTTGGACTTGAAGCGACGCACCAGGCCGTCACGCTCCATGCGCACCAGCACACCGGACATGCTCGGCTTGAGGATGCAGGCCTTCTCGGCCAACTGGTAGCTCTCCAGCTCGCCGTTCTGGCGCAGGATGCGGATGATCCGCCACTGCTGCTCGGTCAGGTCGTGGGCATTGAGCGAAGGACGGAAAAAGGCCATCGCGGCTTCGCGGGCCTGGAGCAACGAAAGGGTCAGTGAGGGACGTGGCACGGGCATCTTCAGGACAAGGTCAGTGAAAGGCCGATCAGCTTACGAGCCGGCGATACACGGTGGCAAGCGACACCGGCGCCGTTCATGGAAAGTACCAGCGCTTGCCCGGAAAAGGCATTGGCCGTCGTTCCGGGCGCCGCCACGATAACGGCACAACAGGCTCTCACCCCAAGGCCGTCCCATGCCGTCACCCTCTGAAACCGCCCTGGCGCTGCCGGTATTCCCCCGGTGTCATCTGCGCATACCGTTGGAAGAACCGACTGAAATAGGCCGGGTCCTTGAAGCCGAGCTGGTAGCAGATCTCGTTGGCCGAATGACCGGTGAACAGCAGCAGGCGCCGCGCCTCCTGCATCAGGCGCTCGAGCACCAGGCGCTTGGAGGACAGGTCGGCGATGCGTCGGCAGATGTCGTTCAGCCGCGCCTCAGTCACGCCCAGGCGCTCGGCATAGCCGGCCAGCGGCAGGTGCTCCAGGTAGTGGGCCTCGATCAACGCGTTGAAGCGGTGAAACACCTGCAGGTCCTCGTGCCGCGCCGGCCGTGCCTTGAGCGCATGCGCCGACAACCGCAGCAGGCTGATCAGCACCAGCCGGGTCAGCGCGTGCAGCGCCGGCGCACGGCCATTGGCCTGGCCCTCGATCTCTTCCCGCAGCGCCTCGAACATCAGTTCCAGGCGCCGCGCTTCGGCCAGCTGGTCACCGTCAAGGCGGTCCAGGGCCACGCACACCGGCGCCATCGGCGGCGGTGGCGCGAGCGCCGGGTCCTCTTCGAGCAGTTGCCAGACCAGTTGCTGGCGCACGGTCAGCACATGCCCGTCAGCGTCGAACTCGGTGACGAAGGAATGCGGGATGGTCGGCGGCGTGATGAAGAACATCGGCCCGCGTTCGACGAACTGCCGGTCGTCCAGGTACACGCGCACCGCCCCGCTCTTGACGTAATGCACCTGGAAAAACCGGTCGTGCCGGTGCACCGGCATGTTGCGGCCGAAGAAACCGGCCAGGTTGCTCAGGCGGTCGTAGTGGATCTCGGCATCGCTGTAGCGCTGGTCGTAGACCTGCCCGATGTTGATGTTGGGGATGGGCGAACGTTCGCTGCGCATCAGGGAATTCCTTGTTGTTATGGCCGCATGCTGCGCGTTTTCCCGGGCTTTGGAAAGTTGCCCGAACGCAACCTGGCTTGACGATCGTTAACATCTTAATTATAACGTTAACACATTAACAATGTCGGGCCCCAGGCCCCTCCAGGAGATCGAGATGCCCCGAAGCCTGTACGACACGGCCCACGGAACGCTGTTCGGCATCGCCCTGAACTACCAAGGCCTGCTTGCCCAGCGCCTGCCCGAGTTCAACGCGGCGCCCTACAAGGAACCACCGGTCAAGCCGGTGCTGTTCATCAAGACGCCCAACACCCGCAACCAGCACGACGGCACCGTCGAGCGGCCGACTGGCGAACGCCTGCAGCCGGGCCCGGCCCTGGCCGTGGTGATCGGCAAGCGCGCCAGCCGGGTCAGCGAGGCCCAGGCCCTGGAGTACGTGGCCGGCTACACCATCGCCAACGAATTCAGCCTGCCGGAAGACAGCTACTACCGCCCGGCGGTCAAGGCCAAGTGCCGCGATGGCTTCTGCGCCCTCGGCCCGGTGCTGGTGCCGACCCAGGACATCCCTAACCCGCAGACGCTGACCCTCAAGCTGTTGGTCAACGGCGAAGTGGTGCAGGAAAACACCACCGCCAACCAGGTGCGTGGCGTGGCCAAGTTGATTGCCGAACTGAGCGAGTTCATGACCCTGGATGTCGGCGATGTGTTGATCACCGGCACCCCGGAAGGTCGTGTCGACGTGCAGCCGGGAGACCGGGTGGATGTCGAGATCACCGGCCTGGGCCGTTTGACCAACCACATCGTCAGTGAACAGGAGCCTCGCCCATGAAACACGCCCGTATCCTGTTCGAAGGCGTCGTGCACGCGGTGCAGGTCAACGACGACCACAGCGTGCGCCTGGAAGATGGCCGCGTGCTCGGCGAGCAGCAGGTCACCTGGCTGCCTCCGGCCACCGGCAACATGTTCGCCCTGGGCCTGAACTACGCCGACCACGCTCGCGAACTGGCCTTCACCCCGCCGACCGAGCCGCTGGCGTTCATCAAGTCGCCGGGCACCTACACCGGTCACCACCAGCAGACCTGGCGCCCGGACGGCGTGACCTACATGCACTACGAGTGCGAGCTGGTCGCGGTGATCGGCAAACCGGCCAAGAACGTCAAGCGCGAAGACGCCCTGCAGTACCTGGCCGGCTACACCGTGTGCAACGACTACGCCATCCGCGACTACCTGGAAAACTACTACCGCCCCAACCTGCGGGTGAAGAACCGCGACGCCACCACTCCGGTCGGCCCGTGGATCGTCGATGTCGCCGATGTGCCGGACCCGTCGAACCTGACACTGCGCACCTGGATCAACGGCGAGCTGAAACAGGAAGGCACCACTGCGGACATGATCTTCGACATCCCCTGCCTGATCGAATACTTCTCCAGCTTCATGACCCTGCAGCCGGGCGACATGATCGCCACCGGCACGCCGGAGGGCCTGGCCGACGTGGTGCCGGGCGATGAAGTGGTGGTGGAAGTCGAGGGCGTCGGTCGCCTGGTCAACCGGATCGTCAGCGAAGCGGACTTCTTCAAGAACAACGTCAAGCACAACAAGGCATGAGCAGCATGATCAAGCACTGGATCAACGGCCGTGAGGTCGAAAGCAAAGACACCTTCGTCAACTACAACCCGGCCACCGGCGAGGCGATCGGTGAAGTCGCCAGCGGCGGTGCCGAGGAAGTCGCCCAGGCCGTGGCCGCGGCCAAGGAAGCCTTTCCGAAGTGGGCCAACACCCCGGCCAAGGAACGCGCCCGCCTGATGCGCAAGCTCGGTGAGCTGATCGACCAGAACGTGCCGCACCTGGCCGAGCTGGAAACCCTGGACACCGGCCTGCCGATCCACCAGACCAAGAACGTGCTGATCCCCCGTGCCTCGCACAACTTCGATTTCTTCGCCGAAGTCTGCACCCGCATGGACGGCCACACCTACCCGGTCGACGACCAGATGCTCAACTACACCCTGTACCAGCCGGTGGGTGTTTGTGGCCTGGTGTCGCCGTGGAACGTGCCGTTCATGACCGCCACCTGGAAGACCGCGCCGTGCCTGGCGCTGGGCAACACGGCGGTGCTGAAGATGTCCGAACTGTCGCCGCTGACCGCCAACGAGCTGGGTCGCCTGGCCGTCGAGGCCGGCATTCCCAACGGCGTGCTGAACGTGATCCAGGGCTACGGCGCGACCGCTGGCGACGCGCTGGTCCGTCACCCGGACGTGCGGGCGATCTCCTTCACCGGCGGTACCGCCACCGGCAAGAAGATCATGCAGACAGCGGGCCTCAAGAAGTACTCCATGGAGCTGGGCGGCAAGTCGCCGGTGCTGATCTTCGAAGACGCCGACCTGGAGCGTGCACTGGACGCCGCGCTGTTCACCATCTTCTCGCTCAACGGCGAACGTTGCACCGCCGGCAGCCGGATCTTCATCCAGGAAAGCGTCTACCCGCAATTCGTCGCCGAGTTCGCCGCGCGGGCCAAGCGCCTGATCGTCGGTGACCCGACCGATCCGAAGACCCAGGTCGGTTCGATGATCACCCAGCAGCACTACGACAAGGTCACCGGCTACATCCGCATCGGCCTCGAGGAAGGCGCCACCCTGCTCGCCGGTGGCCTGGAGCGTCCGGCCAACCTGCCGGCGCACCTGGCAAAAGGTCAGTTCATCCAGCCGACCGTGTTCGCCGACGTGAACAACAGCATGCGCATCGCCCAGGAAGAAATCTTCGGCCCGGTGGTCTGCCTGATCCCGTTCAAGGACGAAGCCGAAGCGCTCAAGCTGGCCAACGACACCGAGTACGGCCTGGCCTCCTACATCTGGACCCAGGACATCGGCAAGGCCCATCGCCTGGCCCGTGGCATCGAGGCCGGCATGGTGTTCATCAACAGCCAGAACGTGCGCGATCTGCGCCAGCCATTCGGTGGCGTGAAGGGTTCGGGTACCGGTCGCGAAGGCGGTCAGTACAGCTTCGAGGTGTTCGCCGAGATCAAGAACGTGTGCATCTCCATGGGCAGCCATCACATCCCGCGCTGGGGTGTATAAACCCGAGGCACAATGCTGCACCCTGCTGGAGCCGGCCTGGCCGGCTCCTACCGCAGACGCGGACCGACAACAACAATCAATTACCGGAGAATCCCATGGGCAAGCTCGCTCTGGCCGCCAAGATCACCCACGTGCCCTCCATGTACCTGTCCGAACTGCCCGGCCCGCGCCAGGGCTTCCGCCAGGCCGCCATCGACGGGCACTACGAGATCAGCCGGCGCTGCCGCGAACTGGGCGTGGACACCATCGTCGTGTTCGACACCCACTGGTTGGTCAACGCCAACTACCACGTGCTCTGCAGCCCGAGCTTCGAGGGCGTGTACACCAGTAACGAGCTGCCGCACTTCATCAGCAACATGCCCTACGCCTTTCCCGGCAACAGCGAACTGGGCAAGCTGCTGGCCGACACCTGCAACCGCTTCGGTGTCGAGACCATGGCCCACCACGCCACCACCCTGGGCCCGGAATACGGGACGCTGGTGCCGATGCGCTACATGAACCAGGACCAGCACTTCAAGGTCGTCTCGGTCTCGGCCCTGTGCACCTCGCACTTCCTCGCCGACAGCGCTCGCCTGGGCTGGGCCATGCGCAAGGCGGTCGAGGACCATTACGACGGCACCGTGGCGTTTCTCGCCAGCGGCTCGCTGTCGCACCGTTTCGCCCAGAACGGCCAGGCGCCGGACTTCGCCACCAAGGTCTGGAGCCCGTTCCTGGAAACCCTGGACAACCGTGTGGTGAAAATGTGGGAAGACGCCGAGTGGGCGGACTTCTGCGCGATGCTCCCGGAATACGCCGCCAAGGGTCACGGCGAAGGCTTCATGCACGACACGGCGATGCTGCTCGGCGCGCTCGGCTGGTCGGCCTACGACGGCCATGTCGAGGTACTGACGCCCTACTTCGGTTCCTCCGGCACCGGACAGATCAACGCCGTGTTCCCGGTCACGCCGCAGGACGGTTCGGCCATTCCCGCCGCCCAGGCCTCCAACCCCGCGTCGGCGGGCCTCGCCAACCGCCTTTGAAACGAGGAGCCCCCCATGCCTCATCTGGTATTGCTGTACACCCCGGACCTTGAAGCCGAGGCCGATATCCCGGCGCTGTGCCACCGCCTGGCCGACACCATGCTCCAGGCCCGCGACGACAGCGGCAAGCAGGTCTTCCCCACCGGGGGTACCCGGGTGCTGGCCTACCCCGCCGCGCATTGCGCGGTGGCCGACGGCCAGGGCGACTACGGTTTCCTCTACGCCAACCTGCGCATGGGCCTGGGCCGCAGCGGCGCCGTGCACAGCGCGGTCGGCGACAGCCTGCTGGCGGTGCTGAAAGAGGTGCTGGACCCACTGCTAAAACGACGACCGATCGGCATCACCCTGCAGATCGACGAAAGCCAGGCCCAGGTCTACGACGGCAAGCACAGCAGCCTGCACCCGCTGTTCAACGGCCGCGCCTGAGCCTATCCCGTCTCATCCAATAAAAAGTACAAGACCATGAGCACGACCCACTCCGCCTCGACCCTGTGCGCGGCACAGGACCCTGCTGCCCGCGTTTACCGCCAGGTGACCTGGCGACTGATCCCGCTGCTGCTGGTGTGCTACCTGTTCGCGCACCTGGACCGGATCAACATCGGCTTCGCCAAGATGCAGATGGCCGCCGACCTGCACCTGAGCGACACGGTCTACGGCCTGGGTGCCGGGCTGTTCTTCATCGCCTACGCGCTGTTCGGCGTGCCAAGCAACCTGGCGCTGGAACGGGTCGGGCCACGACGCTGGATCGCCACGCTGATGGTGGTGTGGGGCGCGTTGTCCACCAGCATGCTGCTGATCGACAGCAGTGGCGTGTTCTACCTGTTGCGCTTTGCCCTGGGCGCCGCTGAAGCCGGCTTCTTCCCGGGCATCCTGGTGTACCTGAACCGCTGGTACCCGGCCGGGCGCCGCGCGCAGGTCACCGCGTTGTTCGCCATCGCCGTGCCCCTGGCCGGTGTGGTCGGCGGGCCGCTGTCCGGCGCCATTCTCAGCCTGATGCATGACACGGCGGGCCTGGCCGGCTGGCAGTGGATGTTTCTGCTTGAGGGCGCCCCGGTGATTGCCCTCGGCCTGCTGGTGCTGGCGCGGCTGCCGGATCATTTCGAAACCGTGACCTGGCTCGATGCGCAGCAGAAAACCACCCTGCGCGAGGCGTTCAGCCGCGAAGAACAACGCAAGGTGGTGACCTCCGTCGGTGGCCTGCTGGCCAATCCTGCCATCTGGCTGCTGGTGGCGATCTATTGCGCGGTGATGCTGGCGGTCAACACCCTCGCCTTCTGGATGCCGAGCCTGATCCATGGCGCCGGCATCGGCAACGACGCCAGCGTCGGCCTGCTCAGTGCCCTGCCGTACCTGATCGGCTGCGTGTTCATGCTCGCCTGCGGCCGCTCCTCGGACCGCCGCCGGGAGCGCCGCTGGCACCTGTGCGTGCCGCTGCTGATGGGCGCCGTCGGCATTGCCCTGGCCGGTCTCGCCCCGGAACAACCGCTGCCGGTCCTGGCCGGGCTGATCATCGCCGGCATGGGCGCCAGCGCCGCCCTGCCGATGTTCTGGCAACTGCCACCGGCCTACCTCAATGACCGCACCCAGGCCACCGGCATCGCCCTGATCAGTTCGCTGGGCAGCATTGCCTCGTTCCTCACCCCCTATTTCATCGGCTGGATGCGTGACACCACCCACAGCCCAAGCCTGGCCCTGCACATCCTGGCCCTGTTCATCGCCTTCGGCGGCCTGCTGGTGCTGCGCACCCAGGCTGCCACCGTCAACCCTTGAGAGAGATTTTGCCCATGCTCGACGCCACCTTCATCCAGCAAGCCGCCGCCCGCCTCGACCAGGCCGAACGCTCGCGCGAACAGGTTCGCCAGTTCTCGCTCGACCAACCCGACATCACCATCGAGGACGCCTATGCCATCCAGCGGGCCTGGGTCGCCAGGAAAATCGCATCCGGGCGCAAGCTGGTCGGCCACAAGATCGGCCTGACCTCGCGCGCCATGCAGGTGTCGTCGAACATCACCGAACCGGACTACGGCGCGCTGCTCGACGACATGTTCTTCGACGAAGGCAGCGACATTCCCTTCGAGCGCTTCATCGTCCCGCGGGTCGAGGTGGAACTGGCGTTCATCCTCGGCAAACCGCTCAAAGGCCCCAATTGCACGGTGTTCGACGTACTCGACGCCACCGAGTGGGTGATCCCGGCCCTGGAAATCATCGACGCACGCATCCAGCAGATCGACCCGCAAACCAAGGCCACGCGCAAGGTCTTCGACACCATCTCCGACAACGCCGCCAACGCCGGCGTGGTCATGGGCGGCCGCGCCGTGCGCCCGACCGAAATCGACCTGCGCAAGGTGCCAGCCGTGCTGTATCGCAATGGCGTGATCGAGGAATCCGGCGTCAGCGCCGCCGTGCTCAACCACCCGGCCAAGGGCGTGGCGTGGCTGGCGAACAAGCTGGCGCCGTACGACGTCACCCTGCAACCTGGGCAGATCATCCTCGGCGGCTCGTTCACCCGCCCGGTCGCCGCCAACCCGGGCGACACCTTCCACGTCGACTACGACCTGCTCGGCAGCATCGCCTGCCGCTTCGTCTGAACCGGAGGACCTGACCATGCTGATCAATACCTTCAAGGCCCGGCTCCAGGCGAAAGAACCACAGATCGGCCTCTGGCTGGGCCTGGCCGACGCCTACTGCGCAGAGCTGGCCGCCAATGCCGGCTTCGACTGGCTGCTGATCGACGGCGAGCATGCACCGAACGACCTGCGCAGCCTGCTCGGCCAGTTGCAGGCGGTCGCGCCGTATCCATCGCAGCCGATCATCCGCCCAGTGATCGGCGATACCGCGCTGATCAAGCAGGTGCTGGACATCGGCGCGCAGACCCTTTTGGTACCGATGGTGGAAACCGCGGAACAGGCCCGCGAACTGGTTCGCGCCACCCGTTACCCGCCCAACGGCATTCGTGGCGTGGGCAGTGCCCTGGCCCGCGCCTCGCGCTGGAACAGCGTACCCGGCTACCTGGACAAGGCCGATGAACAGATGTGCCTGCTGGTGCAGATCGAAAACCGCGAAGGCCTGGCCAACCTCGATGAAATCGCGGCGGTCGAAGGCGTGGACGGGGTGTTCATCGGCCCGGCCGACCTGTCGGCATCGATGGGCCATCGCGGCAATCCGGGCCATCCGGAAGTCCAGGCGGCGATCGAAGATGCCATCCTGCGGGTGGGCAAGGCCGGCAAGGCGGCAGGGATCCTGAGTGCGGATGAGAAACTGGCGCGACGCTACCTGGAGCTGGGTGCGCTGTTCGTCGCGGTGGGTGTCGATACCACGGTGCTGATGCGTGGATTGCAGACGCTGGCGGGACGCTTCAAGGATACCGAACAGCCTGCCACGTCAGGTGGCGGGGTCTACTGATCGGTTGTGTTCCGCAGGTGGCGCCCGCTGCACCGCCTCATCCGACTCAACTGACGTTACGCCTCATCTGGGTGATCAGCGTAAAACGATCATCCGGGTGCACCGTCTCGGACACCGCCATCAGCGCGCCGTCGTCATCCCGATAGTGGCGCAGAATCTTCAGCCCCGGTGAGCCCGGCTCGGCCTTCAGTGCACGGGCCAGCTCCGCCGGCAACAACACCGCCCGCACCTGCTGGTCGACCACCGCAATCGCCCGCCCGTAGCGCCGCTCGATCAGACTGGCAATCAACTGGTCCGGCTGCTCACGCGCCTGCTCGATGATCTCGGCATAGTCACGCTGGGCATACACGTCGGTCCAGCACAGCGGCGCGGCATTGTGCTGGCGGTCGACCCGAATGCTCGACACGCAGAAGTAATGCTCCCCCGGCACCAGCCCCAGGCGCGCCGCCTCACTCAGGTCGGCGACGAAGTGGCGCACGTCCTGGATCTCCCGCTGCTGGGTTTCGGCCAGGTGCGCAAGATCCGCCACGGTCGCCAGCGAGTGGGAATAGCCACCGTGGGGACTGCTGGCCTCGACCCGGGTACCCACGCGCTTGCGGCGCGACACCATGCCCTGATTGAGCAACTGGTTGATCGCCGCCCGCACCGTGTGCCGGCTCACGTCATACAGATCGCACAGTTCGAACTCGGTGGGCAGCAGGCTGCCGACCGGGTATCGGCCGCTGGCGATGCCCTCCATCAGGTCACGCGCCACCACGGCGTATCGCGCTTCGTTCATACCTTCGGTCAGTCTCGTCAATGGCACCGGTTGACAGTGTACCAGTGGCAGGGCAAGAATTATGTACGTACATATTAAATATGTCCGGTCAATAACAAACATTTCAGGACGCCTGCTCATGTCTACAACCGTTTTCGACTCCACCCTGTTCCGCGATATGTTCGGCACCGCCGAAATGCGCGGGGTGTTCTCCGACCAGGCGCTGATCGAGCGCTACATCGAGGTTGAGGTGGCGCTGGCCAAGGCCGAGGCGCGCTGTGGGGTGATCCCGGTCGAGGCGGCGGCGCAGATCGCCGAGCTGTCGCGCTATGAATCCCTGGACCTGGCGCTGATGCAGCACGAGACCGAGATCGTCGGCTACCCGATCCTGCCGCTGGTGGAGCAGTTGTCGAAACTGTGTGGCGAGGCCGGGCGCTACGTGCACTGGGGCGCCACCACCCAGGACATCATGGACACCGCCGTGGTCCTGCAGGTCCGCGCCGCCCTGGCCATCGTCGAACGTGACGTGCAGGCCGTGCGCGGCCTGCTCGCCGAGCTGGCGCAGCGCTACCGCGACACGCCGATGGCCGGCCGTACCCACCTGCAGCACGCCCTGCCGATCACCTTCGGCTACAAGTGTGCGGTGTGGCTGAGCATGTTCGACCGGCATGCCGAACGCCTGGTCGAACTGCGTCCACGGGTGGAAATCGGCCAGTTCGCCGGGGCCGCCGGCACCCTCGCCTCCCTCGGTGACAAAGGCCTTGAGGTGCAAGCCGCGTTGATGGACGAGCTGGGCCTGGGCGAACCGCAAGCCACCTGGCACGTGGCCCGCGACGGCCTGGCCGAGACCCTGAATTTCCTCGGCCTGGTCAGCGCCTCGCTGGGCAAGGTCGCGCTGGACGTGATGATGATGATGACCAGCGAACTGGGCGAAGTGTACGAACCCTTCGTCAAGGGCCGCGGCGCCAGCAGCACCATGCCGCAGAAGCGCAACCCGATCTCCTGCGAACTGATGTACGCCGCGGCCAAGGGTGTGCGCCAGCAGGCCGGGTTGATGCTCGACGCAATGATCCAGGACTTCGAGCGTTCCACCGGCCCCTGGCAGGCGGAGTGGATCGCCATTCCGGAGGCCTTCGCTCTCACCGCCGCCTCCCTCGGACAGGCGCGCTTTATGCTCGCCGGCCTTGAGGTACGCACTGAGCGCATGCGCAAGAACCTCGACATGACCCAGGGCCTGATCGTCGCCGAAGCGGTGATGATGGGCCTGGCGCCGGCACTGGGCCGTCAGGTCGCCCACGACGTGGTCTACGCCGCCTGCCGCCTCGCCAACGACCAGGGCATCAGCCTGCTCCAGGCGCTGCAGGCCCAGGGCGAAGCGACGGCCCGCCTGGACCTGGCGACCCTGGAGCGCCTGTGCGACCCGGCCAACTACCTGGGCCTGGCACCGCAGATGGTCGACCTGGCCCTGGCACGTCCAGGCGCAGTCGCCCGCTGATAGATCCGGGGCCCGGCGCTGGTGCGGGCCCCGGCTGATTCTCCAACAAGAACAATGAGAACACCGCCATGTCTTCCACCCGGAAAAAACCGCTGTACAAGGACCTGACATTCCAGGTCATCACGGCGATGCTGCTGGGCATCGCCCTGGGCTTCATCGCCCCCGAGTTCGCTGCCAAATTCAAGATACTCGGGGACATCTTCCTCAAGCTGATCAAGACCGCTGTCGCACCGCTGGTGTTCTTCACCGTGGTCCACGGGATTGCCTCGGCTGGTGATATCAAGCGGGTCGGCAAGGTCGGCTGGCGCGCCCTGGTCTACTTCGAGGTGCTGTCGACCCTGGCCCTGGCCATCGGCCTGCTGTGGGGCAACCTGATCGGCATCGGTTCGGGCATGCACGATGCGCACGCCAGCACGGCCGCCGCGGCGGCCGCCAGTGCCGCAGTCGCCAAGGGCCACGCGCCGACCTCGACCATGGAGTTCATCTACGGCATCTTCCCGGACAACTTCGTTGGCGCCTTCGCTGGTGGCCAGCTGTTGCAAGTGCTGGTGATCGCCATTCTGTTCGGCTTCGCCCTGCTGGCCCTGAAGCACGAGCGTCGCGAGGTGATCGAGAACGGCCTGAACCGCGTCTCGGAGTGTTTCTTCGAGTTCATCAACCTGATCATGAAGTTCGCCCCGCTGGGCGCGTTCGGTTCGGTGGCCTATGCCGTCGGTAGCAATGGCTCGGCGGTGCTGATATCCCTGGCCAACCTGGTGCTGATGTTCTACGTGGCGGTGGCGTTCTTCCTGTTCGTGGTGCTGGGCGCGGTGTGCCGGCTATCGGGCTTCAGCCTGTGGCGCTTTTTGCTGTACATCAAGGACGAGATCTTCATCGTACTCGGTACCGCGTCTTCGGAAAGCGCCCTGCCGCGCCTGCTGCAAAAGCTCGAACGCTTCGGCTGCTCCAAGCAGAGTGTCGGCCTGGTGCTGCCCACCGGCTACGCGTTCAACCTAGATGGCACGTCGATCTACATGTCGCTGTGCGTGCTGTTCATCGCCAACGCCTACGGCGTGCCGCTGAGCTGGGAACAACAATTGGGGATCCTGGCGATCATGCTGGTGACCTCCAAGGGCGCGGCGGCGGTATCCGGTGGCAGCTTCGTGGTGTTCGCCGCGACCGTGACCACCATTGGCGTACTGCCGGTGGAAGGCCTGGCTCTGCTGTTTGGCGTGTACCGCTTCATGTCCATGGCGATTGCCACCTGCAACACCATCGGCAACAGCGTGGCAACGGTGGTCGTGGCGAAGTGGGCGGGTGAGTTCGTGGAGCAGACCGCCCGTGAGGAGTATGCCCGGACCTTGGGTCGATCGCCGCAAGCGGCGCTTTAAGACGAAACGCCCCTCACGATTGCAATACACTGAGACTCAACTGGCAGCCCAATCCTCAACTCGCAGACCCGGTACACGGTCAAACTCGCGACGGTTATTGGTGACAACAATAAGTCCCTGGGAGCGGGCATGCCCTGCAATCATGTAATCGTAGGGGCCAATGGGTTGGCCCGCCCTGGCCAGCTCTGCACGAACCTGGCCAGTGTGTGCCGCTGCGGATTGATCATAAGCCAGCACGTCCAGGCGTGCCGCGAAGCCCTCGACATCAGCCAGATTACGCTCAGGGTTCGAGGATTTCTCGGCGCCGTAGATCAGCTCCATCAATGTGACAGTGCTGATGCACATCTGCCCATGGTGCCGCTTGAATGCCTCGCGAACCTGTTCAGGGCGATTCTTGATCGTGAAGATGCACATATTGGTATCGAGCATGAACTTGAGCATCAAAACGCCTCTCTTTCCTGGTCGGCAGGCTGCTCTCGATCAGTCATGAAATCGGCAGTGACGCCACTGTCATTGAACCAGCTATCCCAAGACTCGCCAGCCGGCGTAATGATTCGGGTACGACCGATCGCGACCACATCGACACGCTTTACTTCATCAGGAAGTGCGACAGCTTTAGGCAATCTCACTGCCTGGCTGCGGTTACTCTGAAAAACAGAACCTTGTTCCATAGTCACCTCGCGGGATATCTCAAACGTATATCCCATAGTAGTTTGATCATGGGATATGTCAACGGGATATATCAATTCCCCCGGCAGCGCAGCCCTGTCAAAAGTACAAACGCAGCCCCTCACTATTGCAACACACTGATGCTATTGTTTGGCTCACCTGCTGCCTTGGGAGACTGCGCCGGTGAGTCAAACAGCAAGCGTTCCGAAACCGTTGGACAGACGTCGTTTCAACAACCCACACCTGGCCATCAGGGCCGCCGGTGCCGATGCGGCACGCAAGGGCGGGAAGGTCTTTCATTGCCCCTACCAGCATCCGGCAATGCAATCGTCGTGGCTCAAGGGATTTTCCCAGGCGCAGCAGCTGGACCTGGATTTTCTCTAGGCCATGTATGTCCCATTCCACAGAAATACGCCGATAAACGTGCAGAGGTCGATCAACCACTGCCGGTCGGCATGAAAAATCCGATACCAGAGCTGGCACCGGATTTCCCGGAATCCCGGCCTGGGCTCAGAGGCCGGGGACAATCACGCTGCTTGCTGGTTACTCGAACAGATTCACGATGGCGTCAGACAAGGTACTTCTCTGCTTTGACCATTCACCGGTGAATTGATAGATACCATTTGCCTTCAAGTAATGCTTTATGAAGTGGAAGTGATAGTCGGCGGCGATCTGGAACAGGTACAGATCGCTTTGAATGTTTACGTAGCTGGTGCCTTTCCTTTCAATGACACCACCCAATACAGCCTTGCTATCAGGTTCCTGCAGTGTATCTATTTGCGCACCCGGTTGTTCAGGAAGAATCTTTTGCCACGCTTTTTGCGAAGTCACCCTACCAGGAATGGGAATGAACTTGGCGAGATCGCAAGGTGTCTCAATGGCTTGCCTGGCCTTACTGATATCGCTTTTAACCTGCTCGTTTATTTCCAGCTTGCGCCCCGTTTTAGCCTGGTAGAACAAACTGGTCAGTTCGACCCATGCAGCCTCGTACTCCTTCGGATTATCCCGCTCAATCGTATTGCGCGGATCTGACCAGCAAGGCTTGTAGCGGAACTTGACGGAACTGAAATCGGGGAAATGCCCGAGCCAGCCGTGCCCCAGATAACTGGTCGAATTTGGCGTGGCTTCGAAGTTTGAATTTGGAATATCGAGCGGGTTGTGACCTGGCAGCGCATTCAACACATACCCGACCGTGCTGTTCCCCACCGTTAGAACCGTGTTATTCCACCCCTTGAACGAGCCGTCATTGTAGTCGATGCTTTGTCGCCCAAGCCCAAACTTTAACGGGTTCCAGGAATCCGGGTCATAATTCACATCCCAATAGGTGTTCATGACATTGTCAAGGCCACAGTGGTCCTGGTGAGCCCAGGTATCGGCAATGACATGGGCCCTGATGCCCAGCAGAATTAGCTTGAACCTGTGTATGACGTCAGAGCGATTACTACCGAGTATCGCCGCACCACCAGCTGCCAGGCTGATGATTTTCTCCAGGCGCCCTTCGTCTCCCACACACAGGACGGTGTCCTGAATCAACCTTCTGGACAATGCACTTTGTGGTCTGTTGAGCATCCTTCCCCAAAGCAGGTCGTTCAACTTCTCTATATTGTATTTCCTTAATATGTATTCGCCTCCACGGGTATCCCTCTTGATGTGCCTGGGAATATAGCTTGCAACATCAACCCCATGGATATCTTCCCTGCTGGGTGTACCCGCCGGGTCATCGTAGTTCCCGGGAATGAAGTGATAGGTGCACCACACGCTATCTTCAGGGTGTTTGAAGGTAGACCAATATCCATGCTGAAAGGTATATCGCGGATATTCCATCTTGGCGACGACATTATAGTGAGGAGACTTCTCTGTCTCGCTCACCAATGACCAGTTGGATGCGTAATCATCCTCGTGGAAAAAATCGATAAAATTCGAGGCCTTGGCAATCAGTGTCGCATCATCCTTGCCAAATCCTGCCGACATCGCCGAGTGGAAAGTACCGTAATAGTGAAAATCCTGATCCATACCGCCTCCCTTCAAACCGTTGTTTAACACCAGTTGACTGCTCAGACTTATAACTGCACTCCCCAAATGATGTCAAACTGACATTATTCAATTAATAATCATTACTACCAAGATTACTAATAAACTGCGGCTTTTATTTCTGAGGCAAGCAGTACAGCGTCAGCTACCGGATCAGAAAAACCCGAGCGATCAGCGCCCGGGCCCTTTCGCCATCAGCCTCGTACAGCCCCTGCAAAACGGACTGATCCGTGAGCCTGTGCAGGCGAAAATGGTTGTAGAACGCCAGCCCCAACCGCTGCCCGCCAAACTGACCCTGCTCCCACAACGCCTGAAATGCCTCATGGCTGGCACGTTCTATTTCCAGCGGCGATGGAATTTTTCGGTTCATTTCCGTTCCATTTCAACAGGTGGGTAAACGGGGTGTTCATGACATCCGGGCCCGCATTCACAAAATTGAACCTCATGCGTCCATGAGAACTGTTCTCAGGTGTTTAGTGTCTATACTCACGCTACCCGTTGAATCATACCCTCCCTTGATCGCTGCACAGTCCACCAGGCACAAGACGTGAAGTATCCCGTACTGATTGCGGCGCTGTTTTGCCTGTTTGTCGGCAACTCGGCCCGGGCCGAGCGCTATGAACTCGTCACCGAGGAGTGGGCGCCGTATAACTACCTGGAGAACAACCAGCTCACCGGCATGGCCACGGAGATCGTGCACGGCATCATGGCGCGCACCGGCGATCAGTTCCGCGTGACCATGGTGCCCAGCATGCGCGCCACCCTGTCCCTGCAACACCAGCCCAGAACCATCATGTTCTCGCTGTTCCGGACTCCGGAGCGCGAGGCCTTGTACAAGTGGGTCGGCCCCATCGCCGAGGAGTCCATCCATGCCTACCAGTTGGCGACCACCCGGCAACCGGTGGACACGCTGGAGCAACTCAAGCAAGCGCCCCGCGTCACCACCCGGCATGCCGGCCTGATCCCCGACAAGCTGGAGGCGCAAGGCTTCCCGAACCTCGAGAAGAGCGCCACCGGAAGCCTGCAGCTCTATCGCATGTTGCTGGCCGGGCGCACCGAAATCGTCGTCGGCGACACCGATGCGGGCGTGGCTTATTACTGCCGTCAGTTGAATATTCCCCCAGGGGCCTTGCGACAGATCCCGGTTGAGCTTTACCACGCCTCGCTCTACATCGCCTTCAGCCTCGACTCCGATGACAAGGTGGTCGCCAGCTGGACCCACGCCCTGGAGCAGATGCGTCAGTCGGGCGAGCTGGAGCGCATCCAGAATCGTTACACAGAGCCCGCCTGGCAGTGAGGGAACCGTCGTCAGCCTATTGACCAACGGGCACGTCAGAGACTGCGCGCTCACCGCACCAAGCCTCAATGCCTTACCTTATTCCTCTCGTTCGCACTCAAGGAGAACCCGCGCATGTTCGGCACCCTACTCGGCAAACTCTTCAATCGCCCGCTGACGGAAGAAGGGTTCGTCCGGCAGTTCATCCAGGCGGTTCGCCAAGCCGGTTATCACGACACCCTTGAGTACGTGCCCGAAGAGTTTCGTCTCCTGCACGGCAACGGTGGCTACTTCAACCTGCACAACGCGTTTCGCGATTACCAGAGAGCCGACAAGCCAAAGAGGACCGCCGTGCTCAATGGCTACGTGGCCACCCTGCTCAGCACCAAGGACAAGGCCCCGCAGACCTTCGAACAGGTTCGTCCCACCTTGCGACCGGTGATACGCAACCTCGGCATGCTCGATGAGGTGCGCCTGCATCATGTGCGCAGCGAAGGTTGGGGAGCCCCCTACACGGTGACTCAACGCCCGCTGGGCAAGGACTGCGTGATGCTGCTGGCGGTCGATTCGCCCGAGTCCACGGCCACCCTGACCAAGGGCCCCGAGGAAGGCTGGGGGGTGACCCTCGACGAAGCCTTGGCGATCGCCGTGCAGAACCTGCGCGAAACCACCCCCGAAGCCTTCGAGGAAATCATCCCAGGACTGTACCTGGGCCGCTGGGGCGATGGTTACGACATCAGCCGGGTGCTGCTGCCGGATGTCCTGCAGCGAGCGCCGATCAAGGGGCGGCCGGTGTTCATGATCCCCTCCAACGACGTCTTGATGGTCACCGGTGACAAGGATGAGCCCGGCATCGGGCAGATGGTCGAGGTCGCCTTCAAGGCCATGGAGAACGGTCGTGCCGTCTCCAGCCAGATCTACACCTACCAGGACCAGCACATCGTTCCCTTCCAGGCCCAGGACGAGGCACTCAAGGCGCGCCTCGCCACCCTGGAACACCTGCTGCTCCAGGGCACCTACCACACGCAGAAAGAGCTGCTCGACAAGATCCATGAGGAACAGCAGCAGGATGTGTTCGTCGCCTCCTACATGCTCTACCAGCAATCGGAGAATGACGGCCGGACCTTCTCGATGTGCAGCTGGACCCAGGGCGTCGACAGCCTGCTGCCCAAGACCGACCGCGTGGTCCTGGTCGAGCCGCAGGCGGATGGCGGTGCCAGGACCCAGGTGTTCGAATGGAATGAGCTGGCGCCCCACGTGGGGGCGCTGCTGACACCGGCCGATGTTTATCCGCCACGGTATCGTACAGCCGGTTTCCCTGGCAGTGAGCAGTTGAAGGCGCTGACGCCGTTGGGCTGACTCCAATCCATTGCCAGCTTAGGTAGAGTCGCTGCAAGCAAAGGCTCTAAGATAACGCCTGCTATACCTGCTCTAGCGCCTTCATGCCACCAGGCTTGGTAGTGGCCTTGATCTTGTCATCTGCCTTGGTTACTGAGGCCAGGTAACCTTTTCGGCGTAATGCCTCCATCAACCGCCAATTGATATCGCTATAGCTCACCTGAATTTTCTTTACACTCGGTCCCAGCTTCTGGAGATCATTTTCCGATAACAGACTCAGCACATTTGACACATCAGACCAAGGCAGCAACGGCAAGCACTGAATCAACAGTTCGGATCGCTGATCCGAGTTGACACTCGCCTTCAACGCCAGTGCCCTCAGTACTGGCATGAACGATTTGGCAAATTTATCTTCCTGCTGATTCAATACCCCACATAGGCGCGCAAGTTCTGACCATGCTTCCGACTTACCGCGCAAGGTGTCCGCGGTTATGTGCGACCACATCTGTTTTTTCTCGGAGAGAGACGGTGCTTCGCTCTTGCTGAGAGTGATTACCGTCTCGAGAGAAAGCCCAGAAAGATCGATCTCGCCCTTGGCTGCCTCCCAATGCAAGGACAGGTAATGACCTTCGAGACGCGCACAATCGGCCGACACCACGTCTAGGATCTCAGTGCTGTAGGGCAAGAACCCCGAATCGACCAGCATTTCCCACCTGTCTACAGAAAGTAACGGGCTCAGAATCGACGGATCCTGGAAGCCAACCTCATCGAGTAACGGCTTGAGAACCTCGTTGCTCACCCCGGAACGCAAAAGATACTTCTGCATGGAGATGTCCAGACTGCTGTTGCGCCAGAAGCGACCTTTGAACGCTCGAGCATGTCGGTTCACGAAACCATCGAAGATCTGCTCATCTACGGTACCGATATCCATGCTATCGCGGTGTTTCAGGCCAGGCAGGATCTGCTTTTCAAAGAATGTCCAGATTGCCTCGCCCTTCGCTGAAATCCGGTCTGTTTCAAGCAGGCGGTCCCACAAGGCTTCTGGGACATCTGCCATTTTCTCAAACTCACAGTCCGTCTGCTCAAACAACCGCCCAACAAGTCCAGGGTGCCCGGCGACAGACTTCAAGAGCACAAGCGCTGACTCAGTTGACTCATCAAGCGTACCTGTTTGTCGCAGCAGCTCAGAAACGAATAACTCGGGTGACGTGAACAGCAATCCGTCCAACTCATCAATGCCTAGTGCGCGGATACGACGATAACTCACGACGACTTCACCCACTGAATCAGATCCAGCAACTGCCGGCGTCTGCTCCAACTCTGCCTTCCGGCATATGAGCGAAAGCATCTCCAGATTGACTTTGATGCACCCCCACTCAATGAGCTTCTTCAAATCGAGAAACTCGGTTGCCTCGCCGAGAGAGCCAAACCATACAGGGCCAAACCTCAGCCAGACCCACGCTCCCTCACTCGCTTCAAGCCCCGGTATCAGAAGCGAGACATCTTCCAAATCGTTCAAAATGGGAACAAGGCTCGTTTGCTCAGCGCTAGCAAGCTGCTCAACATCAGCGGCTTCCAGATTGTCCAAGATTGCACGGAGCAACACTTGTCTAGCGCCGGCTGCTACGAAAAATTGGGTGTCCTCAAGCAACTGGCGAAAAAGAACCGGTTCCAACCGATAGACTGCCCGAATAAACTGGGCACGATCATGGCGAGACAGCAACTCTTGGGTTGCGCGCGCCATCCTTTCAAGATGGCCGGATACGGCGCTACGTAGAATATGTGAGAGCTGTTCATCTGCCAGAGCAGGCTTGCCCGCGTGCTGAGAGCGGGTACAAAGACAGGCGATCAGGCTGACAACGATTCCTCTACCCTCATCCAGCTCATCGCTCTGCAGCTTCTCCAGTAAAACTTGAGGATTATCAACATCGGCGGTGACCTCGGGCATCACGCCACGCCTGAGCGCCAAGATCAGTTCCTTGTCACCCGGCGTTAGTGCCCCCTCGTAGAAATAGCCTGAGTAGTCAGCGTAGTCGTCCCCCAAGTACCCCGCGCGCACCAGATAACTCACAACATCCAGGCCCGGCAGTTTATCCCGAAAGACGTCCATATAACCCAGCCTGACGGCCTGAGCAAACGACATCTTACTGATGCCAGACAACTCACCCTGCAACACAGCAATCTCTTTTAGAATTTTATCGACAGATACTTCCAAAACCAAACGACGTCGTTCATAACCCGTTGAAGCGAGAAAACTACCGGACCTCACGGCGTTTTTAGAATACTCCTTATCACCGAAGGAGTCAGCCACATAAGTGCTGAGATCTATATCTTCGTTGAAAATTTTACCAAACACTTCCTCGGTCAAAAACTCCAATGCTGTGAAGCCCTTACCTTCGACCTCTACATGAGTAACCGGATCTCCACCCGTCACCTTTAGTAGAGAGAACCAGACATAGGCTCGCAATTCATCGATGTCATTCGCCAGTTCTTCCTGACGTTTCTCTTTCTGCTTGCGTAACGTCTCAATTTGCTTCTCATAGATACGGACCTGCTCGGTCTTCCAAGCATCGAGCCCTTGAATCACGTCGTAAATCGGGCCACATCGCTTGAGCAGGTCAGCGTACTCTCGTGGATGCAGGTTCCGAATTGCGACGATAGCGAAGAGCTTGTTCAGGTCGAGCGTCAAACTTCTGGCAAGGGTGTTGGAAAACATGTCGAATTCGTTGACTATATTCTTGATGAGCCGCATATCACCTATATAGTAACAAATCGTCTCTACCAGCCGGCGATCCAAGTAGGAGTCTATAGACTTATCTTTAAAGCTGCGCCCACGCAGAAGCTCAAACATTTTCTCCTGCGAGTTATCCGAATTAACTACCGGAATAACAGGAATAATGAGATCAAAAAATTTCGTTTTCTCGCCAACAGCAAACATCTCATCACGCAGAGCATAGATGAAGTAAACCGAACGCCTGACCTGCGGCGATTGCTTGATGATGAAATTGATTTCCCGCAGACGAGTGAACACATCATGAATGCCGAACCGGTCGAGGTCCTCGATTATCACGACATCAATGCTGCTGCGCTCGAAGCAATAGATGATTTCATCAATACTCTTATGCAACACAGACCCATGATGAGTGGTTTCAAGCTTTCCACCCTTCAGCGTAAAACCGTCGATGCTGAATAGAGAGATCAACCGCAACGCCGCATACAGGAAGTAGCCGAACCCCAACGCTGCAACGATAACGGCGAGGTGATCCGGGATCCACAACAAACCGTCCAATAACCAGGCAGGGACATTCTTGGAGAATTTTTCCTCGGTTGGAGCATACAGCCTAAGCCCCGCCAGAGTGAGAGCGCTATAACAGATCGTCTTAAACCAGATGTTGAGCGTCGGAGCCTGGGTGATCCGCTTCAAACGGGTCTTGGGCAGTCGCTTCGCCGGAACCGAGTACAACAACTGCTGGACGATTGTCTCCTCGATTCGTGCCAGAAGATCCGGGTCGGCTTTCGAGTCCGACTCAGCCTTTCCAGAAACGCCGGTATCATTCGAACCCGACCCGGAGTCCTCTTCATCCGCTGCCTGCCCTGAAGCGGGAGCGTTACCTGAAGCATCCTTGCCAAAGGCTGCCAGGGACACGAACGCGTAGGTGAACTCCGGGTGACGTTCAACAAAGGTACGAATCACGCTACTCTTGCCGGCGCCGTACTCACCCGTGATCGCGATATTCCTGACTTGTTCACTTGTCAGGCCATGTAACAACTCGCGCTCATAGTGATTGAACTGGTGCTGATCCAGGATAACGGGGGTGAGCGGTTCGAAGAGGTGTTCGCCCTTAGGTATCGCCAGAAAGGCCTGGCCAGCTTCGTACGCCTTTATTGCGGCCCCCTTATACCGCTTCAGCTTACCAAGCGTCTTGCGCGCCTCCATCTTGATGCAGTGATTTACCCGAAGGGCAATCACGATAAAGCGCTTGAGCATCCCTGTCTCCGACTGATGACACCTGCCAATCTGGCCGGTGCAAAAGGCCAATGATATCTCACTGATATCATTGCTCGCGACCTCTTGCCCGCCGTATCTGGGTCGCTTTTTCGCCGGAATCTGTGCATTGAGTTCTGCACGCGGGTGCCAATAATCGGTGGCCTGTTCCCTTCAGCGATGAATGACCGATGAGCACGCACACCCGCGACAAACGCCTGACCGTCCCGCAACTGGTGGCCATGAAAGACCAGCGCAGGATCGTGTCATTGACCGCCTATTCCAGCACCCTCGCCAAGGTCATCGATCCCCTGGTGGATTTCCTGCTGGTGGGTGACTCCACCGCCATGGTCGGCTACGGCCGGCCCTCGACCCTGAGCATGCGTCTGCATGAGACCATCGCCCACACCCGCGCCGTGGTCGACAGCACGCGCCTGGCCTGCGTGATCGCCGACATGCCCTTCGGCAGCTACCAGGAGTCCCACGAGCAGGCCTTTCGCAACTGTGCCCAGGTGCTCTCGCGCACCGGCTGTGCGGCCGTGAAGCTGGAGACCAACCAGGCCCTGGCCGGCACCGTGGCGTTCCTGGTGGCGCGTGGCATTCCGGTCATGGCGCATATCGGGCTGATGCCGCAGTTCGTCAACCTCATGGGCGGCTACAAGGCCCAGGGGCTGACGGAGGAAAGCGGCCGGACACTGATGGCGGATGCTCGGGCCAACCTCGAGGCCGGAGCCTTCAGCCTGCTGCTGGAAGGTGTTGCCGAACCGGTCGCCCGGGCGATCACCGCCGCCAGCGACAAGCCCACGATCGGCATCGGCGCCTCGCCGGCCTGCGATGGCCAGATACTGGTGACCGAAGACCTGCTGGGTCTGGGTGGCGAGCACGTACCGCGCTTCGTCCAGCAGTATGCCGATGTGGCCGAGGTGATTCGCCATGCCTGCACGCGGTATGCCGAGGACGTACGGGACGGCGTCTTCCCCAGCCTGCAACACTGCTATGGCGTGTAGGTCTCGTCCTGGATCGCCTTGACCAGGCCTTGCAGGGCCAGGGCGATGTCCTGGCTCCAATCCACCGTGCAGGACAGCCGCAGGCAACTGCGCCAGCGCCCCTGCAGGCTGAAGATCTCGCCCGGGGCGATGACAATGCGTTGTGCCAGCAGCCGCTCGAAGACCCGGCGCATGTCCACTGGCCGGGTCGCCTCCAGCCACAACGTGGCGCCGCCCTGGGGTTCGACAACACGCAGGCAGCCCTGTCCGTGCCGCTGGAGCAGGTCCTTCATGTGCTGTATCCGCTCAGCCAGTGTTGCGCGCAGGCGCAGTAGGTGCGAGTCGAGCCTGCCCGAGCGGTACAACTTGGCGATCGCCTTCTGGCGGATCGGCGACAGGCGAAAGGCACGTTCGAGAAACAGCCGTTGAAACGCCTCCGTAGACTGGCGGCACAGCAGGTAACCGTAAGGCGCTTCCGAGCCGATGAGCTTGTCAAAGGTGGAAAAGATCAACAGTCGATCGGGGTCGGCGAAATCACGGTAGCGGGCAACCGCGTCGTCAAAGCCGAATGCACCATAGCTGTCGTTCTCGAACAGCCAGATGCCCTGCTCGGCCAGCCAACGACAGACCTGCTGTTTGTCCTGGGCAGGCATGGCCGTACCGTGCGGCGCACTGACCGCCGAGGACAGCACCGCCAAGCGTACTGGCTCGTCCTGTAGGACCTGCTGAAACTGCGCCAGGTCAAAGCGCCCCTCGTCCTGCAGCGGGATTTCAATGACCTTCATCCGGGCGGCCTGCAGCTGTCGCAGTACCGCCCAGGAACACGGCGACTCGACCAGCGCCACCTGGCCCTCCAGATTCAATGCACGCAGCGCCAGTTCCAGGAGGCTGCGCAGGTCCGAGCCAATGAACGCGTGCTCGGCCTGCCAGTAGTCATGGGCCGATCGCGTGTAGCGCTCGGCCAAGACACTGCGCAGTTCCTGTTCACCGAATGGCTGGTACAGCGGTACCTGCGAGCGCGGGTATTGCCGGGTCAGCTCACGCTCGAGCATCAGCAGCGGCTGCTCCAGCGACAGCAGCATGGCCGGGGCATCGCTGCCCAGGGCCAGCATGCCGGGCTGGCGGGCACTGGCGAACACCCTGTCGAGCAGGTTGGGCAAGGGTTCAGGGTGCGGGGACGCCCGGGACACCCGGGTGAAATAGCCCAGTTTGGGTCGTGCCTGGACCCGCCCTTCGTCCTCGAGCAATGCATAGGCGCACTTGGTGCTCGACACCGAGACGTTCAGGCGCCGGGCCAGGTCGCGCAGCGAAGGCAATCGATGCTCAACGTCCGGGGGCAGCGCCCCGATCCAGTCGAGCAGGTAACGGTAGACGGCCTGGTAGGTATAGTTGGGCCGGGTCTTGTCAGCGGTGTCCGTACTCAATGTCATTCCCTAAAAGCTCGTCACAGCCTGCCGGCGAGGCCTACTCGCACTCCAGGCTATACCCTACCCCATACACCGACCGGATCGGATCGATCCCCGGGGTGATCGCCGTCAACTTGCGCCGCAGGTTCTTCACGTGGCTGTCCACCGTGCGATCGGCCACCACGCGGTTGTCCTGATAAATGTGGTTCATCAATTGGTCGCGCGACAGCACCAGCCCGGGCCGCTCGGCCAGCGCGGCGAGCATGCGGAACTCCACCGGGGTCAGGTCCAGGACCAGGCCCTGGTAGCGCGCCACGAAGGTCTGGGCATCCAGCTCCAGGCCAAGGCTGGTCTGCTGCGTGCCGCTGCGGCGCAGCACGGCCTTGACCCGTGCCACCAGTTCGCGTGGGGAAAACGGCTTGCAGATGTAGTCGTCAGCACCGAGCTCCAGCCCGAGCAGGCGATCGATCTCGTCGACCCGGGCCGTCATCATGATGATCGGCAAGCGGCTGAAGCCGCGCAGTTCGCGGCAGATGTCCAGGCCATCGCGACCGGGCAACATCAGGTCCAGCAGCATCAGGTCGTAGGGTTTCTGGCGAGCGGTCGGCACCACCGCCAGGCCATCGGCCAGGTGTTCGACCTCAAAGCTCGCCGCGCGCAGGTAGTCGCCGACCAGCGCGGCCAGCTTGGGTTCGTCTTCCACCAGCAGGATGCGTCCCTGACTCATGCCTCATCTCCCGCTACCGGTAGTTCCAGGCTCAACAACAGGCCGCCCATGTCCGACGCCCTGGCACTGAGTTTGCCACCGTGCACGTCGGCGATGCCACGGCAGATCGCCAGGCCCAGGCCGGTGCCACCGCTGGCGCGGTTGCGCGAACGCTCGGCGCGGTAGAAGCGCTCGAACAGCCGTTCCAGCGACGCCGCGTCCACCCCTGGCGCACTGTCCTCGCACTGCACCAGTACGCGGTCGCCCTGCTGCAGCGCGCGCAGTACGGTCTGGCCGCCGGCATCCGTGTAGCGACGGCTGTTTTCCAGCAGGTTGTGCAGCAACTGGCCCAGGCGCGACTCGTCGCCCAGCACCCACAAGGGCTGCTGCGGCAACTCCAGGCGCAACGCCAGGCCGCGTTCGGCAAAGCTGGCCCCAAAGGCCTCGACCACCACCGGCAACAACACCCGCAGGTCGATACGTTCACGGCGGTAGGTCGGCCCGCCGACCTCGGCCAAAGACAGGTCGAACAGATCGTCCACCAGCTTGGTCAGTGCCCCGACCTCGCCCTGTAGCGAACTCAAGGCGCTGGCGTCCAGCGGGCGGATGCCGTCCTCCAGGGCTTCCAGTTCGGCGCGCATCACCGCCAGCGGCGTGCGCAGTTCGTGGGAGATGTCGGCCATGAAATCACGGCGCATGCGCTCGTTGCTGGCCAGGGTCGCGGCCATGCGGTTGAAGTCGCCGGCCAGTTGCCCGGCCTCGTCCTGCGAGCGCACCGGCACCTGGATCGCATAGTCGCCGGCAGCCAACTGGTGGGTGGCGTGCGCCACCTCGCGAATCGGCCGCAGCAGCGCCCGGCTCAGCCACCAGGCAATGACCGCGGTCGCCAACAGGCAGGCCAGGCCGATCAGCAGGCTGGAACGCAGCTGGTTGAGCTGGAAACGCCGGTCGCCGACGCTGGTCACCGACTGCAACGGCGCCAGGGCCATCCAGCCGACGACACGCCCCTGGTAGTGGATAGGCCTGAGCAACATCTCTCCGGCGGCCTGGTAACCGATGATCGGCTGGCGCTGCTCGTCCAGCAGGGCAAAGCGCACGAAGGCGCCGGTGAGGTCGGAGACGGTCAATTGACTGGGGTCGAAGGTCTTGTCCGAGCGGATGTCCTCGGGGCGCAGCAGCTCGAACCACTGGTCCTTGTCGAGGCGAATGAAGTCCCAGTCGCCATGGGCGGCGTAGGCCTGCTCCACGCGCGGCACGATGCGGTCCATGCGCTCCTCGGCCTGCTGGTTGAGATAGCCGAGGAAACCGTACTTGAGGCTCAGGTACGCAGCGAACACCATGCCCAGCACGGCGAAGGCGCAGACCGCGAGCATGGCCAGGAAGAACTTGCGCGAGAGGCTGACTTTCATGGTACCGCCGGGACAATCGAAACTGCCGCCATTGAAACGCGGCGGCCCCGGTACGGCAAGGCACGCCGGCCAATCTCCCAGATTTCTCCACATTGGCTGCACATTTGCCGAGCAGGCTGAGGACTGAAAACAACCTGGTCCGGAGTCCCTCGGATGCACCTCTTCTTCGCCATGCGTTCCCCCCTGGCCCGCGCCCTGTTGCTCAGCGCCGGGCTGATCGTCCTCGACGGTTGCCGCGATACTGCACCAACCGCCCCTGCCACGCCCGTGCAGGACGTCGCGGTGTACCACGTCACCAGCGCGCCGCAGGCGCTGAGCACCACCCTGCCCGGCCGGGCCAGCGCACACCTGGTCGCGGAGATCCGTCCGCAGGTCGGCGGCATCCTGCTCAAGCGCCTGTTCACCGAAGGCGAAACGGTCAAGGCCGGCCAGGCCCTGTACCAGATCGACCCGCAGACCTACGAGGCCACCGTCGCCCAGGCCGAAGCCACCGTCAGTTCGGCCCAGGCCACGCTCAAGGCCGCCGAACTCAAGGCCAAGCGTGACGCGGACCTGGTGAAGATCGACGCCATCAGCGCCGAGGACAATGAAAGCGCCCAGTCCTCGCTGCTGCAGGCCCGCGCCAGCCTGCAGTCGGCCCAGGCCGCGCTGCGCACGGCCCGCATCAACCTGGGCTACACCCGCATCAACGCGCCGATCGCCGGCCGCACCGCCACCTCGTCGGTGACCCCGGGTGCGCTGGTCACCGCCGAACAGACCACCGCCCTGACCACGGTGCAGCAACTGGACCCGATCTACGTCGACTTCACCCAACCCAGCGGCACCCTGCTGCGTCTGAAGCGCGAGCTGGCCGAGGGCAAGCTCGCCCCCGCCGACCAGAAGGACGCGACCCGCATCAGCCTGCAACTGGAGGACGGCAGCACCTACGCCCACGAAGGCACCCTGACTTTCAACGGTGTGAGTGTCGACGAAAGCACCGGCAGCGTGACCCTGCGCGCCCTGGTGCCGAACCCGGACGGTCTGCTGCTGCCAGGCATGTACATCAAGGCCACCCTGCAGGAAGGCGTGCAACCGGATGCCATCCTGGTCCCGCAACAAGGCGTGAGCCGCGACGAACGCGGCGGCGCCACGGCGCTGGTGGTGGTCGACGGCAAGGTCGAGCAGCGCGAGCTGACCCTGGCGCGTGCGGTGGGCAACCGTTGGTGGGTCAGCAAGGGACTGGCGGTGGGCGATCAACTGATCGTCCAGGGCCTGCAGAAAGTCCGCGTCGGCCAGCAGGTGCAGGTCAGCGACGCCAACCTGACCGCGCGCAACGACCGCACTGACTGAGGCAGACACCCATGGCACGCTTTTTCATCGACCGACCGATCTTCGCCTGGGTCATCGCCATCCTGGTGATGCTCGGCGGGGTCCTGGCCATCTACCAGCTACCGCTGTCGCAATACCCCAACATCGCACCGCCACAGATTTCGCTGAACGCCACCTACACCGGTGCTTCGGCCAAGACCATGGAGGACTCGGTGACCCAGGTCATCGAGCAGCAGATGACCGGCCTGGACGGCCTGACCTACATGTCCTCCAGCAGCAGCTCGGCCGGCAGCGCCAACATCACCCTGACCTTCGCCGCCGGTACCGACATCAACACCGCGCAAATGCTGGTGCAGACCAAGCTGGAACAGGCCAAGGCGCGCCTGCCGGAAACGGTGCAGCAGCAAGGCATCGAGGTGCGCAACTCGGCCAGCGACTTCCTGATCATCGTCTCGTTGATCTCGGACAACCCCAAGGTCAGCGCCTCGGACATCAGCGACTTCATCTCCAGCACCCTGTATGACCAGATCAGCCGCGTCAGTGGGGTGGGCGAAGTGACCACACTGGGTTCCAGCTACGCCATGCGCATCTGGCTCGACCCGGACAAGCTCAAGCAATACTCGCTGATCCCCTCGGACGTGAGCAGCGCCCTCACGGCGCAGAACGTCGACACCTCCGCCGGCCAACTCGGCGCCCTGCCCGCTCGCGCCGGCCAGCAACTGAACGCCACCATCAGTGCACGCAGCAAGCTGCAGACTGCGGCGCAGTTTCGCGACCTGGTCCTCAAATACGCCAGCAACGGGGCGGTGGTCACGCTCGCCGATGTCGCCCGGGTGGAGTTGGGCAGCGAAAGCTACGATGTGATCGCCGAACACAACGGCCGCCCCACCGGCGGCATGGCCGTCAGCCTGGCCAGCGGTGCGAACGCCCTGGAAGTGTCCCAGGCGGTGCAGGCCAAGCTCGCCGAGCTGGAGAAGTTCTTTCCCAGCCGACTGCAACTGCACACCGAAGTCGCCTACAACACCGCGCCCTTCGTGAAGATTTCCATCGAGGAAGTGGTCAAGACCCTGTTCGAAGCCATCGCCCTCGTCGTGCTGATCATGTACCTGTTCCTGCAAAACCTGCGCGCCACGCTGATTCCGGCCATTGCCGTGCCGGTAGTGCTGCTGGGCACCTTCGGCGTGCTGCAACTGATGGGCTATTCGATCAACACCCTGACCCTGTTCGGCATGGTCCTGGCGATCGGCCTGCTGGTGGACGACGCCATCGTGGTGGTGGAAAACGTCGAGCGGATCATCGCCGAGCAAGGCCTGTCGCCACGGGAGGCCACCCGCCAGTCGATGCGCGAGATCAGCGGCGCACTGATCGGCATCGCCGTGGTGCTCTCGGCGGTGTTCGTGCCGATGGCTTTCTTTGGCGGCTCCACCGGGGTGATCTACCGGCAGTTCTCGGTGACCATGGTCGCGGCCATGGCACTGTCGGTACTGGTGGCCCTGACCCTGACCCCGGCGCTGTGCGCGACGCTGCTCAAGCCACACGACCACACCGATGAAGAGCGCCGCGGCTTCTTTGGCTGGTTCAACCGCACCTTCGACCGTGGCTCGCGCACGTACCAGCGCAGTGTCGGCAGCGTGCTGACACGTCCGCTGCGTGCGTTGCTGGTCTATGCGCTGGTGCTCGGCGGCGTGATGCTGATGTTCCAGAAACTGCCCACCGCGTTCCTCCCCGAAGAGGACCAGGGCATGCTGATGATGCAGGTGACCCTGCCGGTGGGCGGCACCGATGAACAGCTGCAGGCGGTGACCCGCCAGGTGCAGGACTACATGCTCAAGCAGCCGGAGGTCGACTCGATCCTCACCGTGCGCGGCCTGGGCAACGGCGGTCACGCGCAGAACGCCGGGCGCGGCTTCGTCAAGCTCAAGGACTGGAGCGAACGCCGGGGCGAGCAGCACAGCGCCTCGGCCATCGCCCAGCGGGCCAACCAGGCCCTGTCGAAGATCCTCGACGCCAATGTCTTCGTCATCGCCCCACCCGCCGTGCAGGGGCTCGGCCAGAGTTCCGGCTTCGACATCCAGCTGCAGGACCTGGCCGGGCTCGGCCACGCCCAACTGCTCAAGGCCCGTGACCAGTTCCTCCAACTGGCCGCCCAGGACCCGCGCCTGGCCGTGGTCCGCGCCCAGGGCCTGGAGGACACCCCGCAGTTGAACGTCGACATCGACGACCGCAAGGCCGGTGCCATGGGCGTTTCCGCCAGTGACATCAATACCACTCTCAGTGTGGCCATGGGCGGCAGCTACGTGAACGACTTCCTCGATGCCGGCCGCCTGAAGAAGGTCTACCTGCAGGGCGCCGCCGACCAGCGCATGCAGGCCGAAGACATCGGTCACTGGTACGTGCGCAATTCGAGCAGCAGCATGGTGCCGCTGTCGGCCTTCACCAGCACCCGCTGGAGCAGCGCCTCGCCACTGCTGGAGCGCTACAACGGCTTCGGTTCCTACGAACTGGTCGGCTCTCCTGCTCCCGGTGTCAGCTCCGGCGACGCCATGGCCGCCGTGGAAGCGATCATGACCAAGCTGCCCGAAGGCATCGGCTACGCCTGGACCGGCCAGTCCTACCAGGAACGCCTGGCCGGCAACCAGGCACCGCTGCTCTACGCCATCTCGATCCTGTTCGTGTTCCTCTGCCTGGCCGCGCTGTATGAAAGCTGGTCGGTGCCCTTCGCGGTGATGCTGGTGGTGCCGCTGGGCATTCTCGGCGCACTGCTGCTGACCGGCGTGCGCGGGCTGTCCAACGATGTCTACTTCCAGGTTGGCCTGCTGACCACCGTGGGCCTGGCGGCGAAGAACGCAATCCTCATCGTCGAGTTCGCCAAGGAGGGCTACGAGCGAGGCCAGGACCTGCTGGGCGCCACCCTGGAGGCCGTGCGCATTCGTCTGCGGCCGGTGCTGATGACGTCCCTGGCCTTCATCCTCGGCGTGCTGCCGTTGGCCCTGAGCAGCGGTGCCGGTTCGGCCGGACGCCAGGCAATCGGCACCGGCGTGCTCGGTGGCATGCTCGCCGCCACGCTGCTCGGCCTGTTCTTCATCCCCTTGTTCTACGTGCTGGTGCAACGCCTGGTCGCGCGCCGCGCTGTCGCCCACCCGGCCACCGCCGAAGGAGAAATCTGATGCGTTTCGCCCCTCTCCCCCTGCTGCTGGCGATGGTGCTGGGTGGCTGCGTGAACCTCGCTCCGGACTACCAGCGCCCCGCGGCGCCGGTGGCCGAGCAGTGGTCCACCGCCACCCCGGCCGGCCAGGTCAACGCCGATATCGCCTGGCGCGAACTGTTCATCGACAGCCGCCTGCGCGACACGGTGGCCCGCGCCCTGGCCAACAACCGCGACCTGCGGGTGGCTGCGCTGAACGTCGAGTACCAGCAGGCGCAGTACCGCATCCAGCGGGCGGCGCTGCTGCCGGCGGTTTCCGCCACGGCCAGTGGCACACGCCAACGCGCGCTGTCCGACAGCACCACCACGACCAGCAGCCAGTACAGCGTCGGCCTGGGTGTGAGCAGCTACGAGCTGGACCTGTTCGGCCGTCTGGGCAACCTCAAGGACGCCGCGCTGGAGGACTACCTGTCCCTGGAGCAGACCCGTCGCAGTACGCAGATCAGCCTGGTGGCGCAAGTCGCCAGCGCCTGGATGACCCTGGCCGCCGACCAGCAGTTGCTGACCCTGACCCGCAACACCTACGCCAGCCAGCAGAAGACCTACGCGCTGGTGCAGCAGAGCCATGGGCTGGGTGGCGAGTCCGGACTGAGCCTGGCCCAGTCGCTGAGCACTGTGGAGTCGGCCCGCGCCAACGTGGCGAACTACGAAAGCCAGGTCGAGCAGGACCGCAACGCCCTGGAGCTGCTGGTGGGTGAACGGCTGGACGACGCCCTGCTGCCCGGCGATGCTCCGCTCGATGCCGCGCTGCTGGTCAACGTCCCATCCGGCCTGCCGTCGACCCTGTTGCAACGCCGTCCCGATGTGCTTGCCGCCGAGCACACGCTCAAGTCCGCGCAGGCTGACATCGGCGCCGCCCGTGCGGCGTTCTTCCCCAGCGTGACCCTGACCGCCAGCGGCGGCAGTACCAGCAGCGAGCTGTCCGGGTTGTTCAAATCCGGCAGTCGCGCCTGGAGCCTCGCCCCGTCGATCAACCTGCCGATCTTCAACGCCGGCAGCAATCGCGCCAGTCTCGATGCGGCGAAGATCACCCGAGACATCGACGTGGCCAACTACGAGAAAACCCTGCAGACCGCGTTCAGCGAAGTCGCCAACGCCCTGTCCGTACGCAGCCACATCAACGAACGGCTGGACGCCCAGCGCAGCCTCACCCAGGCCACCGACAAGAGCTACAACCTCTCGCTGGCGCTGTACAAGCAGGGCTCCAAGAGCTTTCTCGACGTGCTCGATGCCCAGCGCTCGCTGTACTCGGCGCAGCAGACGCTGATCAGCCTGGAGCTGTCGGAGCAGGTCAACCGGGTGACCTTGTACAAGACATTGGGGGGTGGCTGGGAGGGTTGAGCAGAACCGCTCGGGACGGCTGGGTCGTAGCGCAAGCATGAGGCGGTCGGCCGCCCTCCCGTTACAACGATGGGAGGGTGGCCGGCTTTCACTCAATACAGCGTCACGAGGCTAAGGGGTAGCGCCTCTTTCCTTGACGCCCAGCGAATACTTCAGGGCCCGTTGCTGCTGGACGCGAACATCCGGCAGACCGACGGTTTCCGGATTCGAGAAGCCGGTGGGCGTGCCTTGGGGAAGGTTGTGAATGTTGATCGCATCGAACAGGAAGCTGAAACCCTGCTTCAGTGCGGACTGGGCTACACCGTGACAGCCCATGCAGCCGCCCATGGTCAGGGTCTGGCTGCTGTGGTCATAGTCCGGCACCTTGATGTTGGCCACGTTGCGCATGTTGGTCAGAATGTTGTCCGCCGGCACGGGGAAGATATTGGTCCCGCGAAACAGTTGTATCCCCGGCTGGCTGCTCTCGACCATGATGTTGGCCAGGTAGTAGTCCGGGTCGGTTTCGGTGCTCGACGGAATGGCCTGCACGCCCTTGAGCCGGTAATGCTTCCAGACCGAATTGCTGAACTGGCTGCTGGCGTCCATCAGCTGTTTGACCTGATCGTTCACGGCGGCGACTTCCACATGAGTGGTCTGCGGCTGTACCACCGTGATCGGCCCCGCCTGTCCCTTGGGAATGCCATTGCTGCCGGAGTAGATCGGCGGATTGTGTTTCGAATCAGCCACATCACCCTTTGGCAAGGTCACCGAGTGGATGCCCCTGCCGTCCGAGAAGGTCGCCACCGGTGGCGAAGCATCATTTGGCGGCGAGGCATAGGCGATCTTGTCGTAGTTGGCGATGTAGTAGAGCCCGGTTGGCGAATTGTCAGGCAGTTTCAGCGCATCCTCATGCTCGAACGTGGCGAAGATGAGGGTCGGGTAGTTGGGCGTCTTGTGGATGATGTGCAAGGCGACCAAGGCATACGCTTCGTTGTACGCCACCGGCTTGCTGTCATCCCCGTGGTAGGTCACCACGGTCGCTGTGTGGTAGCGCGAACGCTGCGCCTGGGGAATGTCCGCCAACTTGCGCCAGGCCGCCTTCACCTCCACGGCCCCATCGGGTAGGACAATATGATCCGGGTAGCTCTTCAAGCCTTTCGCATACTCGTAGATCACCGGGTTGGCCTTGGCTTCGAACAGAATCTGGCTGTCGTTGGAAGGCGCATAGTCGTTCCCCTTCTTCGCCGCATTCGGCGGGTTGACCGGGAAAAAGATCGAGTTCTGTCCGATCTGGGTCGCCTCATCAAGGTTGTTGTAATGGGCATAGCTGGCCCCGGGAGCCAACGGCGCACCATTGGGGAACTGGGTGTAGCTGTACTGCGGATTGGAACCGAACGGACGGGTCGGTCCACCGACCGGGCTCTTGCCTGCCGCCGGGAACAGTTCGGTGCGGTGGGCGAAGGTTTGCCAAAGCAGCGGGTTGGTCGTCTGGGAAGACTTGCCCGAGTCGGCGAAGCTGCCGCTCGGATTGCCGACGCCGCGGTTGGCAGGCAGCGGCGTGCTGGCGGTGTTGTTCAGGGCGATGAAGCTGCGCCAGGCGAAGGTGGCGTAGTCGGTATGGCTGATACCGGTCGCCAGGTCCGAGGGCAGTTGTGGGTCGTTTCGGGTCAGCTCGTCGGCGGTAATGGCGTAGGCGACACCCAGCCCGGAGGGATAAGCCGACTTGCCGGAGAAGCTCTTGGAGAAATACGGATTCCAGTTCAACCCATCGTTTGAATAGAACGTGGTGGCACTGCTGCTGATGAATACCCGACCGTCAATCATCGCGGCACTGTTGAGAAAGCCCTTGAGCCCTCCCTTGCCCGTAATCCCCTTGAGATCATGTCGCGCCCCCCACTGCCCCGAGCGATCGTAGGTACGCGCAAAGGTGGCGCCATTTTCAAAGGCGTAGTAGGCCCACAACTGTCCGTTGTAGACCACAGGGACCATCGTCAGGATCGAATCGGCGGTTTCCTGGAACGCCTGGCTTTCGCGACTCCAGGCGATCCCGTCGCTGGAGCTGACCGAGTAGACGGCCTTGCCCGAGTTCTCGCTGTACAGCACGAACAACTTGCCGTTGTACACCACAGGCTTGTTGGTGACGGCCGTGTGGCTCGTGCTGATCGGCTGGGGCGTGGACCAGACGGTTCCATCCTCGGAGTTGATGGTCTTCAGGCGCTGCTGGGCATCGGTGAAGGTCAGGACCAGCTTCTGGTTGAAGACGCTGACGGAGACATTGCCCAGCACACTGCCCACCTCGATGGGTTGCGCCCTGGACCAGTTGCGCCCATCTGGCGAACTGGAGAAGTACACATTTTTCTGGTCGTAGTTGTTCGACCAGAACATGTACACCTTGCCCTTGAACGAATTGACCGAGGGCACAAAGTAGGCCGGCAGCGTAAATTTCACCGTACTCGAAAAGGAAGGCGTGCCACTGGTGGCATCGGGTTTGTCAAAAACATCGACGGCGATGCCGACACCCTGTTGCGGTGTGGCCACAATGACACTTTCGGCATTCACCGAAAAGACCGTCAACAAACCGACCAGGCACACGACTGACCGGCCAAATGCCGCTTTGAAGTTCATGGGTACACTCCTTTGAATCAGCCGTGACTTCAGGCCATGGGGAATGGCCTGGAGTCACCGCGTTTCCATCGTTTGCAAAGGGAGAGGGGTTCGCGCGCAACCGGACGGTCAGCGCGCGTTTTCGACCGTTGCCTCGGCCGATCTACCCGCCAGGGTGTTCAGATACAGCGCCAGGACAAACCCGCGGCCAGAGTCCAGGGCGACATCAACCGGCGCTCCGTTGGCGTCGTCGGGGATCAGTTGTCCGCTGGTGTCCTGTTCCTCATTCAGTTCCTGTTCCACCCGCAGGTGATAGCGCTTGAAGGTGATGAACCGGGGATCGGTGATGGCGACGGCCGCCAACGGGTCCCAGAAATACAGGTACTTGCCGATGCCGGGGGCGATGGTCGAGCTGCCTAGCACCTGGGTGAGGAACTGTGCGACCGGATCGTTGATCTGCGAGAGCTGGCGCACGAAATCCTGGGTGATGGGGATATCATTGGAGGCATTGAGCGCCACCAGTTGGACGGGAATCCCGCTGTCAAAGACCAGTTGGGTGCCCAGTGGGTCCAGGAAGATGTTCCATTCGGCCACCTCGTTGGTGTAGTACGGCGTATCCCCCAGCGCGTCCTTGATGTTGCCGCCGGCCCCGGGCTTGACGTACTGGGGCAGCAGGTTGCCCCCCATCATGACGATCCGCTCGACCTTGTCGCGCAGCAATTTCTGCAAGGCAGCGTCGGTCCTGGCCTGCTGGAACAGGTGGCCCCAGGTCGTTCCGCCGCCGATCATCAATACTGTGAACTTGTGATTGGCGTGTTCCAGCGTTTCCCGAAGGAACTGGACTGCGCCGGTACGCGTGGGGTTCGAGTTTTTCCCGGGGAACGCGGCGTCGTAGTGTTGATCCGCTGCCTGGCGCGTCTCGAAGGCGAAGGTGTTGCTGTAGAGCAGTGGGCGCTGGAAGCCTGCCACGACCGGCGTCTGTTCGATGGTCTTGTCATTGAACAACGTGAGGAAGTTGCTCATGTTTTCCACGCCATGACTCAGGTGGACAGCGCCTACCCCCGTCACGGTGATGCCTTCCACTTTTACCGCGTGGTGCTTGAGCAAATACGAGATGGCCATGTAATCGTCGAAATCGACATCGGTGTCCACGAGTACATGAATAAGGGATTGTGTAGACATCGCCTCAGCCCTCCTGGCTAGTAGGCATTCACATAGGGTTCCAACACAAAATGATACTGCCGCCCAAGCGTCCGGAGGGACTGTGTGACTGGGTCAGAGAATCCAAGGCGGACCCGCAACACCGGGTCCGCCGTGCGATCTACCTCAAGGGCATTCGCAGGTCGATGGACCGAACACCGGCCCGCTGCACGGGTCTTTGGACGGACCGAACACCGGGCACGCGGCTTGGGCGGTAAGAGAGACGCCACAGAGCAGGAACACAGCCAACAGTACTTTCTTCATTTCCAACGTCCTTAATGGGTAATCGAACAATCCCTGTCCCTGGTCGAGGGTACAGTCGGACATCACGGGCACTCGCAGACGGTCGGGCCCAGCACCGGGCCAGCACAGGGATCGCCCCCCGGCCCGAGCACTGCGCAATCGGCCTGCGCCGTCAGCGAGAACATCCCAAGCAGCAGTAGCGAAACCGCCAGCATCTTGCTTTTCATCTGACCTCCATTGTCTAAACAGCGATAACGATCCCTCTCCTTCTGCGCAAACAAGGACATTCGCCGCACAGGGACCCAACGCCCGTCAGGTGACGGCATACCGCCGAAATCGCCGACGAGTCGCCGGAGAGTAAAGATCAGCTCTGTCGAACGCGCCAGTGGGGCCGCGCAAGTCCGATTGCAGATGGATCGGACAATCCCCGTCAGCCGAAAGCCCGCTATTTTTTATTCAGGGCATGGCACTTTTCTGGAAGTCGCCTACACCTGTAGCAAGGAAGTACGGCAGGCGATCGACAGGAGTCGATAGGCAGTTCCCCCTCGCATTTTCTGCGCACAATCCGTCTCCCCCCTTTTTCGCATTTCCGGCAATCGCCGGGGATTGAACGCGTGTGTCCGGCGCTGCCGAGGAGGTGAACCACCCTAAACCCTGCTGACCCGTGAAGCCCGTCTCGACAGCCAAACCGAGACCCATACCAAGAAAAAAGGAAGCCCGGTACTTCGCGAGCACCTGCTCGACCAGTGCCCGGCGTATTCCCTATCAAGGAGATAATCGATGAACCAACACCAGGCAACACTCACAGCCTTGGCGGTGGCGGCCGCCTTGTTCAGCGTCGCGGCCCAGGCCGGTACCTACCCCGACTACGGCTATGCGCCACCGAAGGATTACACCGGCACCAAATTCGTCCTCAGCCAGAACTACCCTACCCAGCCGCCCACCGGCTCGCCGCCGGCGTTCTTCAAGAAGCTGCCGGCCAAGCCGGACAACAACTTCGAAACCTGGCGCACCTACATGAACGAGGCCAAGAACTATTGCCTGGAGGGCAACATCGAGGTCAACTGGGAGGGCCAGAACAACAAAGTTCGCCAGTGGTTCCACATGCCCTGGCAGCACTATGGCCCGCTGGGTCGTGAAGGCATCCATGGGTTGACCAAGGAAGCGCAGATTCAGGCCAAGCAACTGGCACCGACGCAGACTGCCACCGGCCAGACCTACGCCGTGGGCATCTACAACGACATCGGCGCCTACACCATCGGCCAGGTCTGGAAAGACCCGCAGAACCCGGACCCGAGCCATACCTCGCAGCCCAACAGCTTCCCCAACGGGACGGTGGTGTGCAAGGCGCTGTTCGCCGACATCGACCGCAGCACCGTGCCGTTCCTCGCCAACCCGGTCCTGTGGCAGGCCTATATCACCGACACCTTCACGTCGACCAATCGTGTGGTCCGCGACGTCGCCCTGATCCAGATGGACATCGCCGTGCGCGACACGCGCATGAAAGACACCGGCTGGATCTTCGGCACCTTCCAGTACAACGGCGCCAAGACCGGCAAGGCAGGCTGGGACAATCTGGTACCGGTGGGGATCATGTGGGGCAATGATCCGCAGCAGACGGGCGATGATTTCACCAACAAGCAGCCGACCGTCACCAAGATCAACACCGCGCTGAAGCAGACCGCCATCAACGCCAATACCCAGGAACTGCCACCGACCCACCTGGGCTGGAACGGGCGCCTCAATGGCCCGGTGGACAACCCGGTCAGTTCCTGCCAGAGCTGCCACATGACGGCCGAGTCACCGCAAGTGGCGCTCATGAACCCGACCTTCCAGAGTCAAGACAAGGTGCCACCGGTGGGTTCGCCTGAATGGATGAAGTGGTTCCAGAACATCCAGGCCGGTCATCCGTTCACGCCGGGGACCCAGAGCACGGACTTCAGCCTGCAGCTGTCGAACGGGTTGGCGAACTTCTACGAGTGGAAGTGCGCCATGGGCGGGATCTACGCCAACGGCGGCAATGCCTGCACGAAAGCGGCCAGTCCGAAGCTGAAAATGCTCAAGTCCGGCAGCGCGCCTCAGTTGCCATTGCAGCGCGTGATTCGCGATCCAAGCCTGGAACAACTGCTCGAGTAACAAGCGTCCAGCTCTGGGCAGCGATTGCCTGGGGCTGGACTTGATTCAGATCGTTCGCCCGCGGCAGGCACTCACCGATGCAAGGGAGTGCCTGCCTCTTTATCCGTTGCGCTGCAAGGCATCCAGTTCCTGCTGGGCGTGAGCAGCCTGCCAATAGGCATTGAGCAGTGCGGCGATCTCGTCGCAATCCAGCTTCCTGCCATGGCTCATCAGCCCCGCCGAATGAATGCGAATGTGCGGCTGGGGGCTTTTCAGCGCCATGGCCTGGTTGCCGAACAGTTGCCGTACGGCACGGTGGGTCGGCAATGGACTGCCCGGACGCAGCGTCAGCTTCTGCAGTGTCACCAGCCCCTCATCCTTGACGAAGATATCGACGACATCGGCCAGGGCGACCGGCGCGCTCAAGGTGTCGACGAACAGTTGGCTGCGGGTCAGGCGCATGAACGCGTGCTGGCCGGCGTGACGGTGCTGCCAGGTGACCAGCACGAACAGCAGTGCCAGGAACCCGCCACAGACCATCAGGCCGGTCTTGCCCTGATGAATGCCCATGGCCAGCATGCCCAGCGCAATCACCGTGAACAGCGGTCCCAGGAGCTTATAGCGAGTGGTGTTGGTGAACTCGGACTGTTCGGGCACCTGCTCGATCACCTGCCTGAGTTCGGCCATCGTCCGTTCACGCTGAGCGGCACTGAAACGGTCGTATTCGCCGGCCAGGCTGGACAGCAGATCAGGTTGTTGCGGGCTGTTCATCGGGGTTTCGCTATCCGGGCTCATCACTTACGGCTTCTTCAGGTAGTCGGTCAGAAACGCCTGGGCATCGCCGCGGCTGGACAGGTTTTCGTCATAACCGACGGTCAGGGCCTTGGCCTCGCCCGGCAGGTACAACTCGCCCCAGCCTTCCTGGAGGATCAATACGACGAACTTCTTGCCATCGACGGTGGTGGAATAGCGGGTGTCCTTGGACGTCTTCTCCACGCTCATTTTCTGGATACGCAGGTTCCAGTCGTGGTCCACGTCCTCCACCTGCACCAGGGCCTGGTTATCGCTGCGCTCACCGATGCGCAGGGTCCAGACCTTGACGCCCTGCTGACCGGAATAGGCCATGACCTTGTCCGCCACCGGCGGGCGGTCCTCGGCCTGGGCGAAGCCGGCGAGCAGGGCCAGCGTGGTGGCGAACAGCAGCGTCCATTTGCGAACGTCGAGCATCGTTCAGGTTCCTTGAATGTCTTGGGGGCGACTATTGAAGTCCGCGCCCGACGCCCTGCCAACCGCCGTGGCCGCTGCTCACAACAATGGCGCCGTCGATCACAAGCGCTGACGTCATGCCCGTGATCGCGTTAACATTTGTGACCATGTGGCCAAGTTTTCATGGAAACGCCGTGACGATGGAACGTTGGAACGCCTATCTGGATACGCAATTCTGCTTCGACCGCCCCGCGTCGCTGGCACACACCGGCGTGCTCGATCCCGCGATCGGCCAGGTGCTGGGCAGCGCCAGCGGGCACTATCGTGCGCGCACCGTGCGCCCGCACCTGCAGTACTTCGACTGCGACCTGCAGTTCCCCGAGCCCCTGCGCATCGACAAGGTATTACCCGGCAGCCTGTGCATCGTGCAGGTGCTGCACGGGCAGTGGCAGCATCGGGTCGACGGCCGGCTCAACCGGTACACCACCGGCGCACCGCATGCGCTGGGGCTGAGCGAGAGCATGGAAGCGGTGGACCAGTTGCCCGCCGGTAGCCATGCGCGCATGGCCGGACTGCGGATCTCTGGTGACTACCTGCGGGAATTGGCCGAAGAAGACCCGACCCTGCAGCCGTTGCTCGGGCTGCTCGACCAGGGCATGCAGTTCTCGGAGCTCAACCGTTGCCGGGCACTGGGGAGCCTGCTGGAGCGGCTATACCATTCGCCGTACGAAGGTGCGCTGGAACGCCTGCATCAGGAGAGCCTCAGCCTGGCGGTGCTGGTGGAACTGGCGGCGCATCTCAAGACGAAGGATGAAAAGCCAACACCGGCGCTGCGTGGGCAGCGGGATCTGGCGCATGAGGCCAGGCGGCAGTTGGATGCCAACCTGCTCGATCCGCCTGGCAGTCTGGTTTTGGCGCAGCAGTTAGGCGTCGGCGAAACCACCTTGCGCCGGGCGTTCGGGCAGGTGTTCGGGCAGTCGATGCTGGAGTATGTGCGACAGCAGCGGATGGAGTTGGCACGGACGTTGTTGCAGCAGAAGAAATGGCAGGTGGCGCAAATTGCCTATCGGTTGGGGTACGCCAATCCGGCGAATTTCAATCATGCGTACAAGGCGTATTTTGGGTATGCGCCGGGGGCGGAGTGAGGGGAGCGCTGTTCGAGCATCGCCTGGAGAGAAACTGGGGCTACTCCAATTTTTTGCTCATGGCAAATCACAAAGGATGGTCTGCCAGAAGAGCTTCAAGATCTTTTAACGCGACCTCCGGTGCTCCGGTGCGAAGCCAAGCTTCAAAGTCTTCGGGAAAGGGAATGAGATGCCGCTTACCCTTAAAGCCACCCGAAGAAGCGCTACCGAACTCAGCTAAGAACCTAAGGTGATGTACTGCCATAATTCTTAAACGACGGGAGTCTTGCCCCTGCTCCTCTACCGGAGCCTTACCCGAAAAATAAGCTGACTCTTCCTCAAGTAAATCAAGAAGATCTTTAAACCGCTCAGCCAGCATCAAAGCCCTGATAATTTCAACTTTACCCAAGAAAAACCCTCAATGAAAAAATCTCACATTATTACCAGCAACGTCAACATTTTCAAACCCAGGCGAGCGCATCGTTTTCCCTAGCGGGGTTTCCCACACGGCCTGAGCCTCACACGTATATATCCCGCCCCCAAAAAACGCATCACGAAACTCAAATCAGCTCCAAAAGCTCCAAATCTGACCTTACCCTTTTCGCATCCGCTTCAGAAAGCTGAGCAAGAAGGTTAATCAATCCATGATCAGCAATAAATTTATTTATGACCTCTGCAATAGCATCATACGTATATTTAGACTCCCTACCAGCCATAAGTATTAACGCCGCAACATAAAACATAAACTCCTCAACCGGCTCCTTAAAGCTACCCTCCATTTCGTTTAGTGCATATCCGACCTCAAGCTCACCCTCAACCCAACCTTTCCCGAATTTCTTAATACCTCTGAGCTTGGAACGACAATAAATCGGATAATAATAAAGCATACCCTCCTGCAACTCTTTGTAACTCAGAATATCAGACATAACCTATTTCACCGGAACTCTAAGACCATTAGGATTAGCAACAACATTAACATCAATGTTAGGAAATCTCGCCTTAAATTGCGCAATAGCCTCACTGCAGCTAGCACAAACCTTAAGCTCACTAAAAATATCTACAGTCCCGCTCGCCCCTTTATTACCGGCCAACATATCAGAAATGTTATCTAGAATTTTATACTCTGCATCGGTAGCCCTATCTATTGGAGCTCCTTTTGCGTTATTTAGAATCTGCGAGTCAAAACTCCTACTCGCCTCTCCAATAAAGTCACCAGTAACTTCATCAATACCGCTGTGAGCAGCCATACTCCCAGGCAAACCCTCGATGTGCACATCAGCAACAGCCACATTGCCCTCAGTTCTGAGCTTGCCAGTTAGCGTAGACCTGAGCTCTGCAACCTGCCCCTGTTTGATCTCCAGCCATCTTGGATCACTAGGCCCAAGGTTTTCACTGCCATACAAATCCTTGTTGATCTGGCTCCTTTGATCGACGGTTTCCGGATTGTAGGGGTCGCCCTCAATATCTGGCCGGCCACCATTTATTCGACCAGAAACCTCACCTCTTGCACTTGCAGCAGTATCAACACCGCCCTCACTCGTAGCGGCAGTATTTCCGGCCCCTGTGCCGGCGTCAACCGAGGTTCCTTCACCGACCTCACTGAATAGGCCTCCAGCCCTAGGCAGGGAGGCAACCGCACCTTCTGTGCTCCCACCAAGTAGCTCGGGAATCAACTCGGGCGCAAACCCGGCCATCAGTAACGCCGACATCAAAAGAATCTGATTGGCTGGCGTTTTGGTTGAGGACCTGTCGACCGGGAACCCCATGCTGTCGAACTCAGCTACGGGATCTTGTGCCGCCACCTGGTTTTCGAAACCGGCATTGGTCTGCGAGCCGCTCAGGAGGGCCAATACAGATCTAATCTTTTTCTCTAGGTGCGACTCATCATTGTATTTCTCGGCAGCACCGCCAATCATGCTTCCGGTACTGGGATCTCCACCGGCCAGAGAGGCAGCGAGAAGACCAATAATCTGCGCCGTTGCAATCTTCTTCTGGCTTCCTTCCTGACTCAGATCGCTCGCCGAAAACTGGTCACTGGCGTACTGTGCCAATAGTCCGTTAGCAATAGGCGTGAGCCCGTCCGCCACCCCTCCCGCAATAGCACCACTGGTAAAGTCCTGCCCCTTGGCAACAGAGAGAAGCCCGCCCAAGGTGGCATGCAGCAACATCGTGGTCGCAGTACCTGGCTCAACGTGCAGTGCCTCTGCCAGATCACCGACACCTTTGTTACCGGCAGCCGCCGCCAGATCCAGCCCCTCGTTGATGAGCGCACTGCCCAGATTGCTGCTGAAGCTTCCTCCGTTGATGGCAGTAGAGATGCCACTGCTGATCACGGCATGCGCACCGCTGCGCACGAGGGTTTCCGTCGCATTGCCCCAAGTGAGCATGCCGCTGGAGTATCCGGGGTTCTGCACCGGTCCGGCGGTGATGACCTGCGAGCCACCGTTTGGGGCTCCTTCGGCAGGCTTGAACCAAGTACTGTCAGCGTAACTGATAGCACCTGCCGTCAGCCCACTGATGGCCGCATTTTTGAGACTGTCGGCACTGAAGGTGTCGCCCAGCGCCGCCCCCAGGTTGCCTTTGTTGTTGATGACGCTGACAGCACCGGTGCCCGCCATGGACGTCAGTACTGCCGTGCCGATGATGTTGCCCAAGCCTGCCGAGGTCGCCGCCGTGGTCGCAGTGGCAGTGGTCGCCGCCGCCATGGTGCTGCCCATGCCCAGCGACTCACCCGCCGATGCAACCAACGTGCTGGCAGTACCAGCAGTCAACACCGTCACAATGATAATGATCGCCAGCATCGCCCCCGCACCGAGGCTGGAGTTGCTGTATTTGTAGGATTCGTGAAGCTCCTTGATCTGCCGCCAGTCGACGTCGCCGCGCTTCTCGGCGTCCTTGAGCCAGGCCAGTTGCGGGTCGGCCTGGACCATCGCATCGATCGCCTGGCTCACGGTCTGTTCGTTGACCTGCTTCACATCGATATGCAGGCCTTCAACCGCCTTGATCACCACCTGCCCCTTGGCCGCCATTTCGGTCTGCTTGAGGGTCTCATCGGTGCTGCCCTTGCCCTTCATGGTGTTCCAGGCCAGGTTGGTGCTGCTCTTGGCGTGGTCTTCCTTGTGCAGATCCTTCACGCCTTCGAAGGTGATGGCACCGCCGCTTTGGAGGGTCAGGTCATTGCCACTGTCGAGCTTGGCGGCCTGGTAGCGCTGGTCACCCGTGCTGATCAGGCCGATATCGCCACCGGCCTTGATCTGGCTGCCCACGTTGGTGACCTGGGTCACTTCGTCGCGCTGGGTCTTCTTGCTGCCCCAGGCGCCGCGCTTCTTCATGTCGTACAGCGAGTAGTCGCTATCCTGGGCCGCCAGCAGGTCCAGCTTGCTGCCCGACACTAGGTAGGCTTCATGGCCAGCATCGACCCGGCTCGACACCAGGGTCATGTCGGTGCCGGAACTGAGCCTCACGTCACCGCCAGCACTGACGCTGGTGGCGACCTGGCTGACGTGGTCATGCTGGGAGGTGACCTTCTTGGTCTTGCTGTAGTCGTGCTCTTCGTTCGCGACAGAGGCCAGGATCAGGTCACCAGCCGCAGCCATTGACAGATCGCCCTTGGCGTCGATCTGACTGGCAACAGCCGTCAGGTCACGACCGGCGCTGACCGTGAGGTTGCCTCCGGAAGAAATGCTGGAGCGGTCCTGGGTAATGCTCTGGTCACGGTTGCGATCGCCACGGGTATTGCTGTTGATCTCTTCAGCCGAGGTGATGTTGACGTCACGGCCGGCCTTGAGCGTGGTGTCGGTACCACTCTTGAGCGTGCTGCCGACGTTGTCGATGTCGCGGCCCGCCGTGACGGTCAGGCTCTGCGTCGCCTCGATCGCCGCCGCGTTGTCGGCGAAGGTACGCTGCTCGGTCTTGGCGTCCGTGCCGCTCTGGTGGATGGTCAGGGTGCGCTCGTTGATCACGTCCCCCTGCACCGCCGTCACACCGACATCGCGGCCGGCGATGATCCCGCCCGCCTTGTTGGTCAGGTCGTTGCCGGCCAGGGCATCAAGGCGATTACCCGCCTCGAGCAGGCCGCTGTTGACCAGGTCATTACCGGCAGCAGCTGTCAGGTTGCTGCTGGCACGCAGGGTCCCGGCGTTGCTCAGGTCCTTGCCGGCGATCAGGTTCACATCGCTGCCCTGGACCAGGGCGCCATTGGCGGCCAGGCGGTTGTTGGCATTGGCCAGGTAGAGCACCGGCACCAGCACCTGCTCACCGTTAACCGTCTCGTTTTCCATCCAGACGATGTCATGGGTCAGGGCTGCGACCTGCTCGGAAGTCAGGCTGACGCCCAGTTGCAGATTAAGCGCTTGCTTACTCTCCAAGGCGTTGTTCATCAGGTACTTGAACATGCCGTCGTCGGAGGTCTGGCCATCGATGAAGCGCTGCCCGGTACGCGCCACGACCGCCTGATCAATCAGTTTTTCCTCGTAGAGCCCATCGCCCAGGCGCTTGGCGCTGGTGTCCGGGTCATAGCCGAGGTTGGACAGCAGGTAGTCCGAGCTCATGAACTGCTTGAGATCGGTCAGGACCGGGTTGGTCTCGATCAGGTATTTCTGCGGATTGCTCCTGGCCGAGGTGTCCGGCAAACCGGCCACGTGCGCGAGGCTTGCAGCCGGCGCACTGTTGTCCGCTTGCCCACTCAGGCGGAACAGTCCGTTGCTGCCCGTCGGCAGACTGAAGCCCGGCAGGCTGACCGGATTGACCTGCTGCTGTGCCAGGTCCGGCGGCAGTTGCTGGTTGACCGTGACGAAGGTGGAGAACTTGCTGGACGCGGCCTGGGTGTCGGTGCGTGGTCCACTGCCGACGTAGGTGTAGCCCGGACGCACGACGCTGCTGTCGATGTTGCCTTGCGCCGTGACATTGACCGCGCCACCGGCCTGGATCACTGCGGCATAGCTCTGGTCGCCGGCATCGATCTTGCGGGTACTGCGGAACTGCCCCAGCTCACTCTCGGTGATACTGATGAAGGCACTCATGGCCGCCTGCAAACCACCGAGGTTGTTCGGATTGTAGTCGGCGGCGCCCAGAGAATAGTGATCGTTGAATGAAGCGGCGCTGTCGTACCACATGCCCGCATCATTGGTACGCTCGGACAGGAAGGTGCGCGAGGTCTCGGTTTCACCGGTTTCCAGGCCACTGTTGGTCAGGTTCGTGAGTGTCGCGGTGAGCGCGCCGCCGGCGGCAATGGTGCTGCTCTGGTTGAGCAGGTCACCACCCAGGAGGGTCAGGTTGCCGCCGGAGGTGATACTGGAAGCCGCGCTAGCCTCGGTGACCTCGAACCGGTCGCGTTGGACGATCTGCCAGACGTGGTTCTGCTTACCGCTGCAGTCGCCGGCGTTGTAGCCCTCGATGCACTGGACTTCGGAAATCGATGCGGTGTAGATGCCCTGGTCGCTGGTGTTGAGCACCGCGCGCACGTTCCTGATCGTGCTGGCGGCCAGGCTCATGGTTCCATCACTCTGCAGCGAACCGGAACTGTTGAGAATGCTGCTGGCCACCGCGCCCTGCCCGTCCCGATCGACGGTCAGGTTGCCAAGACTGTAGACACTGGCATAACTGTTGGTCAGTGAATCGACCCGCAGCCACATGTCACTACCGCTGAAGATCAGGCCATGGTCATTGAGCAAGGCGCCAGTGGTGGCGGTGAGTTTCTGGGCGCTACCCAGGGTGCCGTAATTGTTGAGGCTGGCAGCGGTGACCGTCATGTCGGCCGCAGAAGTCAAGCGCCCGCTGTTGTTCAGGATGCCGTCGATGTTGATCGTGGTGTTGCCACCACCGGCCACGCTCGCAGCCGAATCCAGGTCAAGCTGCGCCGCGTGCAGCCCCAGGATGCCCAGGCTACTCAAGCGTCCCTTGCCGGCATAGCCGCCACTCAGCACCACGCTGGCCGTGCCATCACTGCCGATCAGGCCATCGTTGGTCCAGGCGGCTCCACTGCCGGTCAGGCTGCTGGAGGCCAGGAGCTGGCCACCGGCGGTCTGGCTCAGGTGGTTGACGTTGACGGTCAGGTGATCGGCCTGGATCGAGGTGCTGTTGGTCCAGCTATCGGCCGTGAGTGTCAGGTCGCCATAGGTGACCAGTTGGCCACCTACATTACTGAGGTTGGCCATGCTGATGGCGAACAACCCGGTGCCGGCATGCAGCAGGCTACCGCCCTGGTTCTGGAAACTGCCGGCATCGAGCCCGAGGTCGGTGTTGGCCGTTTCCAGGCGCCCGTTGCTGTTGTCGAGCAGGCCGCCAATGTTGAACACGGTCTTGCTGCTCTTGCCCAGCGCCCGTAGCTGGCCGTTCTGGTTGTTCAGGCTCGCCGCGTTGATCGTCAGGGTGCTCTGGCTTTCGACAATGCCACCGGTGTTGTTCAGTGCGCCCTTGAGGTCGAGATTGATCTGGTTGCCACTGATCTGACCGTCGTTGCTGCCGCTGTTATCGAAGTCCGTGCCGCTGACCTGGACGAGATTGCTGGCATAGACGCCGCCATTGCGGTTGTCGATATTGCCGCTGCGGACATCGAGTACCGCATCACCCGACTGAGCGGCGATGCGGCCACCGTTGTTGTCGATGCCGCCGAAGGCATTGAGTGACAGGCGTTGGGCCTGGATCGTGCCACCCTGGTTGTTGTTGCTCAGGTCGTAACCGTTCTTCAGTACACCGACGATGTGGCTTTCGAACGCGCCCTTGACGCTGGACAGCAGGCCGCCGCGGCTGTCGAGGTTGGCCGCGGTGACGCTCAGGTCACCGTCCTGGGCGATGACCTTGCCGCTCTGGTTGTCGATGTCGCCGGTGACATTGAGAGTGACCGCCCCCTTGCCTTGCAGGGAGCCCTTGCTGTTGCCCAGGCTGTCAGCATTGAGTTGCAGGTCGGCATTGCGGCTGGCGATCAGGCCGCCAGTGCTGTTGTCGACTTTACCGCTGGCCGTGACCAGCAAGGTATCGCTAGCCCCGATGGTGCCATTCTGGCTGTTGTCCAGGCTGCCGGTGAGCAGAGTCAGCAGGTCCTGACTGTTGATCCCGCCGTTCTGGTTGTTGATCTGCGTGCTGCGCTGGAGCAGCAGCGGGCCTGCGCTGGACAGCTTGCCGTAGTTATTGGTCAGGGTCCCGAGCAGGTCGAGGGTGACCCCGGCATTGCCGGTGAAGGTGCCGTGACTGTTGTCCAGGTCGGTACCGGTGAAGCTCAGCGCGTCATCGGCGCTGAGGGTGCCGGCGTTGTTCAGGGCCATCGCCTGCAGGGTCAGGGTGGCCGAGCTGGTGATGGAGCCGCCCAGGGTGTTGTCGAGCAGGCCGGTGACAGTCAGCTTCTGGGCAGCGCCGCTGGAAAGGACGCCCTGGTCACTGTTGTCCAGGCTGTCGGCGGTGACGGTCAGGGCCTTCTGGCTGACCACCGCGCCGGCGTGGCTGTTGAGCAGCGCACCACTGAGGGTGACGGCGACATCACCGCTGCGACTGGAGACGGTGCCGCTGTTGCGGTTGTCCAGACTGCTGCCGGTGACGGTCAGGCCCTGCCAACCGGAGATCACCCCGTTCTGGTTGTTGATCGCGCCGGCGGCGGTGAGGCCCAGGGTGTTATCGGCCATCACCAGGCCGGTGAGGTTGTCCATCGTGCCAAGGATCAGCGTGCTGCTGGCCTTGGTGGAAACTTCGCCTGCATTGTTGTTCAAGTGACCGAGGGTGGCAGTCAATTGACCGACGCTGTTGATCAGGCCGCCCTGCCCGTTCAGTACGGTATCGGCGGTCAGGTTCAAGCTGTCGGCGCTGAGGACTCGGCCCTGGTTCTGGTTGTCGAGGGTGCCGGCGGTGACGGTGGTCTGGCGCTTGCCGCTCAGGGTGCCGCCCTGGTTGGTCAGGGTCTGGGCGGTGGTGACGGTCAGGTCGCGGCTGGCGATAACGCTCTTGCCGGTGTTGCTAAAACTTTGTGCGGTGACGCTGACATCGCCTGCGGTGTTGCGGCTGTTATCAGCATTGACTCCGGCTTCGATGATGCCGTTGTTGGTCAGTTGGCCGCCGCTGTTGAGGGTGATGCGGTCCTTGGCGACGAGGTTGTTCTGGCTGGTCAGGTCGCCCTGGGTGTTCACGTCCAGGGTGGTGCCAGCATAAACCGGGCCCTTGGCTTCCAGGCTCTGGGCCTTGACGTTGACCGCACCGGTCGCCGCCGTATCGACCATGCTCAGATGGCCGTTGGCATCAAGCTGGATATCGCCACCGCTGGCAACCATCTTGCCGTCGAGTTTAACCCCGACACCGGCCTCGGTACCCACCAGCTTGATCGCACCGGCGTACATGCCGCCCAGCGCCGAGGAGTCGATGGCCAACTGTGGAGCATTGTTCGGATTGGCAGTACGAGGTGTGGCTTGCAACGTCTTGGCATCGACGTCGTTGGCGCCCGTAATGATCGCCAGCTTGTTCGCGTTGATCTGCGCGTTGAGGATCGCGGCGCGGGTGATGATTTCAAACTGGTCGATGTTGTTGGCGTTCAGACCCGCGCCGTCAATGGATACGCTGCCTTGGTCAACCTGGTAACCCGAGACCTGTCCATTGGTAATCACCGGTTTGCCGGTGGTCAGCGTCGCCTGCGGGGTGTTGATGAAGCCGCAGCCGTTACAGGTGATACCGTAAGGGTTGGCAACAATGACATGGGCCGACTGCCCCGCCACCTCGGTGTAGCCACGCAACTGGCTGGGGCTGCCGCCGTTGACCTCGTTGAGGATGGTGGACGCAGCACGGCCGTTGAGGTTGCTGTTGCCAAGAATGATCCCGCCCAATTGCGTCGACTGGGTACGGTCGGTGGCGTTGTTGAGGATCAGCCCGTTGCTGCCAACGTTGTAGTCTTGGAACTGGTTGTGCGACAGGCCGCTGGCATTGGGGGCGGCAATGTTGACGATGGGTACGCCGTTGCCCGCCTGGCCGAGCGTCGTCCCCGGTGCGCTGACCACGATGCCATCCGCCTGCGCCCATAGCGGCTGCCAGAACATGACGTTCGCCAGCAGGAAAGCGATCCCGCGTTTGGGCAACCCGAGGAAATGGTCACGGTTTTTCAGGGCTGCAGAAGGCTGGCGCACGAGGAAGGCGAACTGGCGAACGTCCATGTCAGGCATCTCGGATCAGTTGAAGCGAAAAATTAGAGAAAGAAATCCAGGCGGAAATAGACCGGCGCTTCACGCTCGGTAATGGGCGTCGGCCGTTCCAGGGAATGAGCGAAGGTCACCGTCGCCGCCACATGCTGGCCGCGGGCGAACACTTCCAGCGAGTCGCTGGTCATGCGTCCATGCTGCTCGGCGCTGTAGCGGTCGTGACGGATCACGCCCTGGTCATAACCGACACTGGTGCCGTACTCCGAGAGCAATGGTTTAAGCCAATCCAGGGTGACCGGACGGCTCCAACGCAGATCGTTACGCCAGTAACCACCGCTGTCACCGGACAGGGTCTGGTCCTGATAACCACGAATCGACGACTGCCCACCCAGGCTCATGCGCTGCGGGCTGAACAGCACGTCCTCGCTGCGCTGGCCGGTCATCAGGCTGCTGAAGCTCAAAGACTCGCCCCACAGCTTGAACGGCTGCAGGTAACTGACGGTGGCGGTGTACTTGCGATAGCGGGCATCGGCCTGACCCGGGCCCGGGTCATGATCACCCTGGGCGTCGAAGGCACCGATGCCATCCTGCAGGCCCAGGTCAACGTTGAGGAACGCCCCGCCGATTCGACGCCCGTGGTTGATACCAAAGCCGGACTCGCTGAGGCGACTGCTGCTGACCGCCAGCTTGCTGTCTTCGATGAAGTTGTTGGTACGCAGGTAGGTCAACGTGGTGTTGAGCGAGGTCTTGCTCACCGCGTCCCGGTAGACGACGCGTTCCAGTTTCAACTGGTGGTTCTGGCTATCGCCACTCTGCCTGAAGGCAAAGCCGCTGGCCTGGGCCTGTGAACGGTATTCGCTTTCGCTGTAGGTGTAGCTCAGGTTCCACCAGCCGAATGGCAGGTTGTAATAGAGCATTGCGTTGCGCGAGTTTTTCCTCGTATCGCCGACCACGTCATGACCGGCCCTCAGTGAAAACTGGTCGGCCAACCCCAGCGCGTTGTCCCAATCGAAGTTCGTACCCGCCTGCTGCAGACCAGTACTGCGCTGGCCCTCGTTGCTGTACGACAGGCCAGCCCGCCAGGGTTTTTGCGGATTGTTCTTGACCAGTACTTCGCTGCCGCCCACTTCCTTGCCCGGTGCCAGCTCCATCTGGGCCTGGTTCGACGGCAGGCGATTGAGCTGGTCGACCATCTGCTCGATTTCCCGCAGATTGAGCAGGTCGCCCGGATTGCCGGGGAAGCTCATTTTCAGCTCACGATCGGAAATGCTGCTCTCCTCGGCGCCCTTCAGGCCTTCGAGCTTGCCTTCGACCACCAGCACTTTGAGGTTGCCGCTGGACAGGTCCTGCTGCGGCAGGTAGGCGCGGCTGGTGACCAAGCCCTTCTCTATGTAGGCATCAGTGATGACCTTGAGCAGCTCGTTGAGCTGCGGCACGCCCAGGCACTGGCCGACGTAGGGCTTGAGCAGGCGCTCGCGCTCGCCGGTCGAGAGCGAGTTCGCACCCTGCAGGTCAATGGTCTTGATCGGGAAGCAGCGGGTGTCGACCGGTGCCTGCGGCGCCACTGGCGTTACGGCCTTGCCGGGCAGATCCTTGAGGTCTTCGAGACGGCGGCGCTGTTCTTCGAGGAGGCGATCCTGGCGATCACGGATCAGGTCTGTATCGCCAGGGGTCGGAGCCGCATGAGTGCTGAACGAGTAACTGCTAATGATGACGGTCAGCGCAGCAACGATGCTCGTCCTGAGAAATGAGGTGTCCATACGCGCCCTATAGAGATGGCTCTATGCCATCAATCGGCGGCGATACTATGGCGACGCTTCTATGGCGTCAATTTGTCAAAGATGAAATTTTTTCTAAATGTTTCACGTGACATTAGTGCCCACTCATGAGCCTGAAAATCGATAACTCCCCTTCATTTCTAAACTCATCACGGACCTCGTATGTCGTCATCCATAAGGGCTGGAAAGGCTTAAGGGTGGCTGACGTCGTAAAGAGACATTTCCGCCTGCATCAAAGCTGCGTCTGATGGAGCCTGCCCCCGCTTCACCTGGATCATGGGCCTCACGAATCAATCCGAGTCCTGTTTACCCACCAGAGGGGCCCCTGATGTCCTTTCTCCGAGGAAAAGACGCACGGTCATTGCAGAGTGTGATGTATCACATCACAATCAAACCGTGATCGTCAGTTGGAGGCATAAAGGCCTTCGTGCTTTTTTTGAAAGCGGATCAACCAGCGGAATCAGAGCAGACCAGGCAAAGCGGCTATCGGGTGTACTGCTCGCTTTGAACCGGGCCAGAACACCAGAGGATGTAAACCTCCCTGGCTGGAGGTTGCATGCACTCAAAGGCGAACTATCAGGATTCTGGGCGATCACCGTGACCGCCAACTGGCGCGTGACTTTCCGTTTCATAGGAACGGATGTCGAACTGGTCAATGACTTGGACTACCACTGAACGGAGGTCCCTCATGGGCATGTTCAACCCACCTCATCCTGGCGGGATTCTTCTTGACGATGTGATACCGGGCCTCGGAACCACCATTACCGAGTTTGCTCGCCGGCTGGGCTTTGCTCGGGAAACGCTTTCGAGGATTCTGCATGGCCACGCCCCCATCAGCCCCGACCTAGCGGTGAGGCTGGAACGGGCCGGAATCAGCACGGCCCGCCTCTGGCTGAGTATCCAGGCAGACTACGATCTGTGGCAGGCAGAACACCGAGAGCAACCGCCAATTGAGCGCTATGCCCAGGTAAACTGAGCAGCCAAACCCTCAGTTGCTCACGCCTGGCCTCGGAATGATGAGTGCCCTTTAACGCCGCCAGACCTGCCCTTCTCCACTGACGACCCAGGGTTTCTGGCCAGCCACGATGCGCACCCCACCCACCCAACGCTCCGCAGGCGACTGGTCGAGCCAATGTGCCTGCCCTGCCAGAATCCGTTCACCCAGTGCCGTCAGCCGTAATGACCGCCGTGCCCAGCTATCACCCTGGCCTTCGTGCATCAGCGGATTCGCGGCATGGATCAGCGGTTGCAGTAATGCATGAAACATCAGGTCACCCAGATATGGCAGCGGTTCTTCACGCTGCATCAGCTCGGCGAACACTCGACCGGCCGGGAGCTCGCCCTTTGTCGCCAGGACTTTCAGGGTCAGCCGCTCGGTGAGGCTCAAGCCGTCCTCGGCCCCCGGAAGTTCCTGCAGCTGTCGCGCCAGTGCTGCGCCCAACAGCGCAAGTGGCTGGTGTTGCCGAGTGGCCAAATCCGCCCAGGCACGTGGATCCGGCGCGGTATAGGCGGCCCACGCCTGACGGGCCAACAGCAGAGCCTCTTCACCCAAGCCACGGCGTTGCGGCCAGAGCCAGGCGAGCACGTCCGGAGCGAGCTGGCCGATGCCAATGAAGCGCTCGACGCCGGGTACCTGGTCGATCTCGATCAGTTCCAGCCGCCGCGGCAGGCTGGGCAGACAGGCGAGCAGGCGAATCAGGAACAGTTGGTCATAGGCATCCGCTTCGCACCAGAGCACCAGCTCACTGTCGGCGTTCAACTGGGCCAGTGCCGAACGCTGTAACACCTGGCGTTGCTCGATATCACGAGGCGCCAAACCAAAGGCCTGTTGCACATAGGCGGCGCGAACCCGCCAATAATCATCTTCAGGCAGCGCCGGTACCGGCCCCATGACCATGGGGTCGTCAAACATCTGGAATACGCCACGAAAACCCGCCGTACGCAGGCTGTGCTCGATGTCGTTGCCGCAGCGCCAGTGTTGAACCGCCGCTTCGCCATCGGCGATGAATTCCGGGTGGCGGGCGGAGAATGCGATCGCATCGGCATGGGCCTTGAGCTTGGGCCAACTGGCGAAACCGGCCTCACGCGCCACCAGCCATTGGGCGTCGGCAAGGCGGTAGTCGGGGCCTGACAGGCCGAGGGTACGCAGTTGCGCACGCGATTCGTCGGCCTCGTCGTGCTTTAGCGCCGTGAGCAGGCGCTTGGCGCGTTTACGCAAGGCGGGAAGATCGAGCAGGCCGTGATGGCGGGAAGCATTGATGGCGGACATGCCAACTCCTTTGGGGGCTCGGTCCGCCGACAAGCCGGGAGCTGGTATGAAAAATAGGATGCAATGCCTGGGCAACCCCTTTGCGCGGACCGCTGGCGTGGCAAACGCCTGGAAGGTGACTTTAGCGGCAGGGGCCAGTGGATGCAATGCTGGTATTCTCGGCACGCCAGGGCGATGCCCTTTTTCCAGAACACAAGGACAGTTGAGTGATGATGCGTGCCCTGCTCTTTGCGTGCCTGCTGCCCACGGTTGCCTCAGCCGCAAGTTTCGACTGTGACAAGGTTCGGTCACCTCTGGAAAAAGCCGTTTGCGCCGATCCAGAGCTATCAGCGCTGGATAGCAAAATCGCGAACACCTATAACGCGGCGAGACAACGCCTGTCGCCGGAGGGAAATAAAATCCTGCGGGACGGCCAACGACAATGGTTGCACTTCGTAGGCGATCTCTGCTTCGCGCCCCGCAATGCCCAGGAGATCGGGATCTGTCTGAACTCGGAATATGCCGCTCGCCTCAAGCAGCTTTCCACCGCAGCCATTTCCATCGGCCCCTACCTGTTCAGTCGTAGCGACTCCTTTTCCGCGAAGACTCACGACGATGACGGTCAAGTGTACAAACTCAAGTCCAGCGCACCACGCATCGATGCACCGTTATCAGTAGCAGCCGTGGAGTGGAATTCGATGGTGGCAAAGCGAGTAACAAACGCGATGAAATCGGGCTGTGATGCTGGACACGGCGACGAGCAACTCGACGCTGAAGTAACCTACGCCACGGCAAACACCGTCAGCATCAAGACCACTTCCTGGGAAGACTGCCATGGCACAGCGCATGGCAATGGCAGCACGGTCAGCCTGACCTACATGCTCGCGCCGAAGCTCCACGCTCTTGAAGCGGCCGACCTGTTCGATATGGATACGAGCTGGAAAGACTTCCTGACCCAGCGTAGCTACGAGGCGCTCGAGAAAAAAGCTGGCGGAACCAGGATATTGCGCAGCAACGTCGAGCAGGCAGTCGTCAACGTCCTTGGCTGGACGCTCACGCAAGATGGCCTGCTGATCACGATCGATCCTTACGCCGTACTCGCCTACGCATATGGTACGACCAAGGTCAGCATTGCGTGGAGCGATCTGAAACCGTTTCTGGCACACAACGCGCCAGTGCCCCCACAGACTTGATAGGGCTCTAGCCCAAGGGTAACGATGAGTCGAAATCGTGATGAACACTGCCCGTGCTGCGCTCAAGCTCAATACGTCCGCCCAAAGGAAATGCTGGTCAGTGCTGCCAGCCCCAAAATGCGCTTCAAGGGAGAAGAAAGGACAGGCTATCAACGCATGGACCAACTGGCGGTGGATGAGTGCAAAGCTGAGCACCTGAAAGCTCCACCGTTACAGCAACTGGTGGAAGGTTTTTACTGTGATAAATGCGGTGTCGGATTTGTCAGCAACGACCTTCTTCAAGACGACTGCGGCTCACCTTAATCAAGGTTCAGTACCGACTCACCTCAGCCTCAACAGCTGAGAAATTGCATTCCACTTGACCACCATTTTGCGTTGCCGCTGACCGAACATTTGCATTCGATTTGACCAGCTGTTCGCATCGGATCTGACCAGTGCAATGGGAGCGCTTTGACTGATAGCTGGCGCCCCATAGCTGCCGGTGGCGACAGGCAGAAATCGGCCATTGACGGACGCTCAACTACGTCCGCTCACGACTCAGAGTGTGTAAAAACACCAACTGTGCTATCGCTACCGAATTTAAATGGTAAGGAATGCCAACGTTTCAAGGTCGATCTCACCGTAACTCCCCAAATCACCCTTGTAGAGCCTGATCCTAGAGACCCCAAACTCCGCCCGCAAGAAAGTGACGAGCTGTCCAAGGTTGCCGTTGGACTGCGCCGTGGTCGGACTTACGACAGTCGCACACCCTGGCTCGTCGTCGTAAGTTCTGACCAGGAACATATCCCCATCGTTCTGCACGCTGTAATTACAGCCACGATACTCATACCCTAAATCGTGGTCGACATCGTCAAAACGGGTAGATTTCACTATCTTCACAGCAGCATCCAATATTCGAGTTCTACAAGAGGATCGTCTCGTGAAGCGCTTTGTTCAAGGGAAGCATAGAGGTCACCAACTAAATAAGCAAAATATCTCCCTCTGCAACAACAGACATATCCATGTCCCTTACAGCAAAAAGACGTCCAATAAACCCTGCCAGATCCCACTCCGTACGCTGCACTGCAGGCGCGTTAGAATCAAAGTGATACACAGCATTAATGTCCTCTGCTGCCGTCTGGACAAAGTAGTACTGCGTCTCCGAGATCCACGCGAAAACAAACGGCTTCTTTAGATGCTCATAAAAGCCGCCTTGCTGCATCTCACTGAAAAAATCTACCTGAAACAGCAGATGCCCCCTAACCCTCCAAGAAGGTCTATAGAGCTGAATTTCCGAATCCCCAATGGCCCCGCCATCGCTGCGCCCCATCTCAAGCAGAAACTGCTTGAGTTGCCCGTCAACATTGATCCTGTAAAGCCGCTCAATCTTCTCAATCTCCGAAGCATCATAGCCCTTGAAGCCAGGACGAAACGCCAGAAACCCGTCTACCGCCACACTGCTGGAAAAAGAATTCACGAGCTCACTCCCTAGACGCCGGAAGTGAGCATACGGATGAAGAAAGCTGGCTGCAAAGCATCACCCTCTGTGTTGGTCGGTACGAACGTTACTTGTCAGACCAGCGGATAACGCTTGAACAGCTCGGTCTGTTCCAGACGCTGCGTATGCGCGTGCAAGACGGGATAGTCCTCGAGCCTGATCAGGTCAGGCAGCATCAGCTCGATGAACGACCCGGCCACCGCCGTGGAGAGTGCAGCCTGGTCCGGCCGCTCGCCTGAAGCCTGTGGCGCCGAGGCAAGTTGCCTGTCCAGTGCCCGGCAGGCGGCAACCAGTTGGCCGGTGACACGATCGATCCACGGTTGATGCTGCTTGTCGGCGGGTCGCAACTTGCGTTCGTAGACCAACTGAACGGCCTTCTCGCAGGCGGCCAGGGCCAGGCCGGTGACATGCAATGCACTGGCAAGCGCCTGCGGTTGCCGGGGCCATAAGCCGTGATCGCCGGCGTGGGTCGCTTCGAGGTAGTCGATGATCAGCGAGGAATCCATCAGCACGGTGCCATCGTCGAGCACCAGCGTCGGCGCCTTGACCACCGGGTTGATCGCGGCAAAGGCGTCGAATTGGCTGAAGACCGACAGCGGCGCATGCTCGAACTCGACACCGAGCAGGTCGAGCGAGATGGCGATGCGGCGAACGTAGGGTGAATCCAGCATGCCCAAGAGTTTCACGGTTCAAGCTCCTTGCAGTACAGTGTTTACTTCACTCTTTCTTACATTACTCGACTGAAAACCACCGTAATATCGGTAAATACTACCCTTTTCGGTAAGCTCTACTGACATGTTCGATATTCCTCCAACGAGTTGCCTGCGCAGTTTCGAGGCCGTCGCCCGGCTGGGTAGCGTGACAGCGGCCGCCAAGGAACTGCACGTCACCCATTCGGCTGTCAGCCAGCAGATCAAGCTGCTGGAAGAGACCATTGGCGTGACCCTGCTGGCCCGCGAGGGACGCGGGGTACGTATTACTGAAGATGGACGGTTGTATGCCCTGCAGATTCGCGAGGCGCTTGGCAATATCGTGGAGGCGACTCGCTCGGTCAGGACGCAGCCTGCCGCCAGCGAACTGGTCATCGCCGTCATGCCCTCGTTCGGCGCCAGTTGGCTGGTACCACGGCTGCCCAGGTTCCAGGCCCTGCACCCGGATGTGAACATTCGCCTGCAGGCGAGCCTCGCGGTGTCCCGTTCGCCCAAGGAGAGCCTGGACATCGGGATCCGCATGGGCCGTGGCGACTGGGAGGGGGTGGAGAGCCGCCTGCTGTTCCAGGATGAGTCCGTGGTCGTGGCCGCGCCGCACTTCAATGGCGGGCGCCTTCCCGGAACACCCGAAGAAATCGTCGAAAGCCCGATCATCTTCAGCATGGAGTCCTGGCAACCGTGGTGCCAGGCGGCGGGGCTGGATATCGAGGCGCCTCGAAGGGGCCTGCGCAGCAATGACTCCAACCTGGTGCTGCGCGCCGTGACCCTGGGCCAGGGCATTGCCCTGGAGCGTCGCAGCCTGGTGCATGATGCCCTCCAGCGCGGGGAGCTGGTGCAACTGTCCGAGCACGTCGTGCCCTACCCCTACCCTTACTGGCTGGTGCTGCCGCAACATCCCCGTTCGGCGGCACGACGAGACGCCTTTGCGCAGTGGTTGTTCGTGCAGGTCGAGCAATACCTGGCGTCGGCGGGCCTGGCCCCTCCAGGCTGACGGCTACAGCTCCACCCGTGCCCGCCCATTCGCCTTGGCCCGGTAGAGCGCCAGGTCCGCCTGCTTGAGCACCGCGTTGAGCTCGGCACCCGGGGGACAATCGGCCAGGCCGGCGCTGAAGCTGACGGTCGTGCCCTTGGGTAGCCCCCTGAAACGCAGGCTCGCCATCTCTTGGACCAAGCGTTCCAGAAACCCCTGGGCCGCCGCCAGCTCACAACCCGGCAACAGGAAAAGGAACTCCTCCCCGCCCATTCGGGCAAACACGTCGCCGGTACGCGCGTGGGCCTGGCACAGCCGCGTGAAGGTGATCAGCACTTCATCGCCCACGTCATGCCCGAAGTGGTCGTTGATACGCTTGAAGTGATCGAGGTCGAGCAGTGCCACGCAGGACGGCCGGAAAGACTGCCTGAACGCCTCGAAACGCGCCGCGAAGGCACGACGGTTGAGTGCCCCTGTGAGCGGGTCCGCATGGGCCAATTCCCGCAGTTGTGTCTCCAGGGTCTTCTGCCGGCTCACATCGCGGATTTCGGCCAGGCACTGCTGTTCATCCAGTTCCAGCATGACGACCTCGGCCTGGAAGGTGCTTTGGTCAGCCCTCACCGCGACGCAGTGCTGAGGCGTACCGGGCGGGTCAACCGGCTCGGCGCCGGGCAGGAACAACGCCTCGAAGGCCAGCCCATGCAGCGCCTCGCGCCGACAGCCGAACAGCTCGCCCAGCTTGGGATTGCTGTCCTCGATACGGCCCTTGCGCAGTAGCAGCATCGCTGCGCTGCTGATGCGCATCAACTGCTCGAAACGGTGCAGGTTGGCGCGGGCGGCGATTTCATAGTCACGGCTTTGTGCCAGGGTGCGGTGCAGGCTCATGGCGGTAAAGGCCACCAGCGAAATGACCAGAAACGGCAGGCCGGTGAAGAACGACAGCATCGGAATGGAGTCCGGCGGGAAGATCTGCGGTGCAATGCCCATCACGCCGATGGCCAGGCGCAACACATGGACCACCCCGTAAACCAGCAACGAACAGTAGATGAACAGCCGGATCGAGCGGACCTCGCCCACGGTCTGGTAGCGCCTGAGGATGTTGAGCACCACGATCGCCAGCACCACGACGATCGCGCAATAGGCCGCATCGACCAGTGCCTGCGGCGCGCCCTGGCTGCGAAAGTACTCCACGGCAGCCTGTGCCAGCAGGGTTGCCGGCAGCAGGCTCCTGGGCAATGGCCGCCCCAGAAATCGAAACACGCCCAACATCATCATCGTCTGGGCCGCGACCAGGATGAGGTTGGGCAACCAGTCAATGTTGCGCTGGCCATCGAGCAGGTCGTAGAGAAAAATGCTGTAGCTCAGCACCAGCAGCCAACAGCAGCTTGCCCAGTAGCCGGGGCCCCGGGAGGGTCGGCAAAAGTAGAGGTTACTGGTACTGGCCACCGCACAGGCCAGCAAAAGGCACATCCCCAACAGGACAGGAGAGCCAAACAACAATCCCGGCAGATTCGACATCGGCGCAGCGCCCCAGTGGCCAACGGCTTCCACTCAGCATAGATGCTCAGGTATTCGGCGACGGGGCGCCGGTCTTTAGTACTGCCAGTCGGGCTTTTCGTCGACTCTCAGGGCTGGGGAACGATATCCGGGAGCCCCCATCCTGCATCTGTAGGATAGCCATCGCGCACACCCCGGCCGATACTGACCCCACTGGCCCTGCCCACGCCGCCCCAGGCGTCTGGTCCAACCACTTGCGTGACAATAAAAATAACAGGTCGCACCGAGGTACCGCGCATGAGCAGCCCTGCCTGCAACACGCTATTGAGCCTATTCAGCAATGCCCTGCTGGATATCCAGCGCCTGGCCCATGACCAGAGCGTCGAGCATTTTCATGACGCGATGCTGGCCCGGCTGCAGGGTCTGATCGCCTTCGACAAGGCCTGGTGGGGTCGCGCCGCGTTGATCGACGGCATGCTCGAAGAACATCGCAATCACCTGTTTCACCTGCAGGCGGACTACCTGCAGGACTGGCGCTGCATCCGCGAGGATGACATCACCCTCCCCGTGACCCACTCGCACCCGGGCCAGGCGGTGATCATCGACATGCACAGCACCGAGGGGTTGCGCTGGCTGGGGGCTCGGCACGGCATTCAGGAGCTGCTCTGCGTGATGGTCATCGACCCGCTGACGCAGCTCAGCGAGCACCTGGCGCTGTACCGCAACCCCGGTCAGCCGCGCTTCAGCGACACCGACCGAATGCTGCTGGACCACGTCATGCCACACCTGGCGGCGGCCATCTCCGCCAACCAGATCCGCACCCTGATCGCCCAGCGCGAGAGCCTCGACTCCCCGCACAACCTGGCCCTGGCCGTGTGCGATCGCAAGGGCACCCTGCAGTGCGCCGAGCGCGGCTTCATCGAGCGCTGGCTGGGCTGCTTTGCCCAGTGGAGCGGGCCGAACCTGCCCATTGCGATCAGCGAGGGTGAACAGACCCTGGGCGCGCTGCAACTGACCATCACCCGCGCCGGTGACCTGTTCGTGCTCGCGGCCCGCCCCCGCACACCGCTGCAATGCCTCAGCCCACGGGAGTACGACGTTGCCCAGGGCTTTGGCGAAGGCAAGACCTACAAGGAAGTGGCCCGCGAACTGGGCCTGGCGCCGAACACCGTGCGCCATCACATCCGCACGATCTACACGAAGCTCGGGGTCAAGGACAAGGCGCGCATCGCCCAACTGTTGCGCGCGATGCCTGACTGACCACCGGCCCCCTTTTCCACGCTGAGCATCCCTGCTGCCCCAAGGGCGGCTTGGGCGCCCTCATGCCTGAAATCTGCCGTCCCTCTCTCCCGACACAAGTGAGCCTGCTCGATGAAATCGCCCTACGCCTCCGGCTTTACCGCAGCACTGGCCCTGACCGCCGCCCTCGGTTCGATGAGCGCCCAGGCCGCCGACCTCAACGCCCGCGACTTCGTCAGCGCCCCGGTGGGCACCACCCTGGGCGTGTTCTACCTGCCCATGACCCGCGATCATGACTACCACGGCCGTGCCGACAGCACCGGCCGCGCCGACCTCAACGTCAATGCCCTGGCCTGGCGCCAACTGATCTTCACCGACCTCTGCGGCACCCTGTGCACGCCGCAGTTCATCGTGCCGTTCGCCGACATTGACGCGCGTCTGCCCGGGGCCACCTCGCGCAGCCACGAAAGCGGCTTCGGTGATCCGCAAGTCGGCGGCACGCTCTACCTGATCAACAATCCGGCCACCCGCACCTACAGCGGTTTTCTCAGCCTGATCAGCCTGCCGATCGGCGAGTACCACAGCCAGAACCCGGACGTCTCGCCCGGCGCCAATCGCTGGGCCGGGCACTTCGTCTACAACTTCACCCAGGGCATCGGCGAGAAATGGATGCTCGAGGCCAACCTCGAGGCCCAGGTCTACGGCAAGAACGATGATTACTACGGCTCGACGCTCAAGCAGGACCCGCTCTACCGCCTGCAGGCGTTCGCCTCCTACGACTTCACCCCCAGCACCTACGGCGCCCTGCGCCTGATCCGCGCCGACGGCGGCGAACTGCGCCTGAACGACAACCGCCTGGCCGACACCCACCAGCGCTACACCCAGGTCGGCTTCGAACTGGGCCACTGGTTCGACAAGAACAACCAGGGGCTGCTGGCCCTGACGCGCAATGTCGACACCGACAACGGCTACCACGGCAGCCAGGCGCTGCTGCGTCTGGTCCATGTGTTTTAAGTCACAGGGGGGAGTTTTGACATGAGCCTTTCAATCGGTAATACCCAGGCCGGCGCCCCGTCGACCGCCAGCCAACGGACCTTGATGATCGCCTTGGTGGTGCTGGCCGCCATCACCCCTTCACTGCTGATGACCGCACCCGCCGTCGCAGCGCAACTCGCCAGCCAGTGGGGACTGGCACCGGCGCAGATCGGCAACCTGTTCATGGCCGAGCTGGGCGCCATGAGCCTGGCGACGCTGCCGGCGTTCTGGTGGCTCAAGCGGATCGACCTGCGCAGGGCCGGGCTGCTCGCCGGTGCCCTGTTC